>NZ_JACIET010000002.1:1200000-1500000 GCF_014197015.1 Niveibacterium umoris | reverse complement strand
GCGCCTTTTCATGACATGACCGCACCAATGCGGCCCGCTCGCTGCCCGTTGATTGGCCCCGGCACGGATGAATGCCCCCTTGCGCCGGCAAGCCTGAAGATCCTGTGTTACCTGCATGCGACGTGGCCCCCACCTCATCGCATTTCCGACGCATCACGCGCCGGAAGGTTTCGCGGGGCTGCGACCGCAGCCCCGCGTGACTACTGCGTCAACGTGCGCCAACCATCAGAACGCGTAGTTGACCTGCATGCCGATGATATCGACCGAGCCGTCGTAATGGCCCTTCAGCACGCCGTTGTTCAGCGGCGCGGTGGTGTTGATGCCGCCCGGGTTGTACTCGGCGTGATAGCTCGCGTCGTTCAATGAGGACGAACTCATGAACAGGTGGCTGTAGCCCAGATCGAACGACACCGCTTCCGACATGCGGTAGTTGGCGCCGAAAGACACCCACGTCCGGTTGCTGTCAGGCAGACGTGGCGTACGGAATTCCGCCTGCACCGGGGTCTGATCGTAGGCCACGCCAGCGCGGAACTTCCAGCTCGCATCGAACTGGTACGAGCCGCCGACCGCAACACGCCAGGTATCACGCCAGTTGTAGTAGCTGCTCGACAACAGGCTGCCATCGTTGCGATAGATGTCCAGCGTCTTGATCGATGACCAGCCGGTCCGGGAGATGTCGCCCTGCAGCGTCCATTTGTCGTCGAGCTTCTGGAACGCAGACACGATGAACGTATCCGGGATCTTCACATCCACGCTGACCGGGCCATCAGACGCACGCTGCGCCAGCCCTGTATCGATCAAGGCGATGCCGAAGGTCGGGCGGGTGATATGCACATCGCCGGTCAGGTGGTGGCTCACCGCAGAACGATAGGCCAAACCGATGCGGGTGCTCGGCGAAGGCTGGAAGGCAAAACCAAGCTGGTAGCCCCAGTCATCGGACTTGCCCTTGACCTGCGAGAAGCCTTCCTTGTCGTTGAGGGTGCCCAGACCTGTGAGCAGCGGGCACAGCGAGGCACCGGCCACGTCGCACACAACGCCGCCAAAGTTCACCGCCTGCGTGAGTTCAGCTTCGAAGTGCTGATACACCGCGCCGATCGAAGCGGAGAAGGTGTCGGTGAACTTGTAGGCGATCGACGGGCTCAGCGCGATCATTTTCAGATCGGACTTGTCGGCGTGGAAGCGGCCACGCCAGCTGTCTTCGTAATCGGTCTTGAGGCCGAAAGGCGCCCCAAGGCTGATGCCGAGCGAGAGATCCTTGTTAAGCCCGAAAGTCATGTGGGTTGCCGGCACGGCGTTCCAGCTGCCGGCGTCGCCCCCATCGCCACCGAGCTTGCCCGCCGAGATGAAGCGTGGCGCGGTGCTGCCTTCGTCGACGAACTTGGCGGTCGGCTTGACCATGTCGAGGCCGAAGGTGATTTGCGTGCGCTTGTCCATGAACGGCATGACTGCCGGATTGAAGAATGCAGTGCTGGCATCTTCGCCGGACGCGGCGGAACCCGCAAAACCGTTGCCGACGCCCTGCCCGCTTTGTTCGAGCAACTGGAAGCCGCTCGCGAATGCACCCGTCGCTGCAGTCACGCCAACGATGCCGGCAATCAACTGCGCCAATTGGGTCTTCTTCATCGTTTCTTCTCCTCTCAGGTTTTTATTGCACCAGCTTAATGCGGTGTTTATTGCATTCAGGGCGATTCGGCAGGGATCTCCCGCTTGTTGCCCTGACTATCAATTGCTACGTAGGTCAGTTGCGCCTCGGTGACCTTGACCACTTCCGGATGCTTGGGATTGCGCTCCGCAAATACATGCACGTCAACGGTAATCGACGTGCGGCCCACCTTCACAACATCAGCATAGAAGCTGAGCAGGTCGCCGACACTCACAGGTTGCTTGAAGATGAAAGAGTTCACCGCAACGGTCGCGACACGGCCGCGGGCGCGCTTGACTGCCGGCACAGAGCCGGCCAAGTCAACGTGCGACATCAGCCAGCCGCCGAAGACGTCGCCATTCCAGTTGACGTCCTTCGGCATGGGGATGATGCGCAGCGCAGGCTGCACGTCGGATGCGAGTGGCGAGAAATCGTCCCCCATATGCGGTATCAGGCTGCCTTGTTCTTCAGGTAGTTCATCGGCCCCCCGCGGAACGGTGCAAAGCCGGTTCCAAAGATCACGCCAGCATCGGCCAGATCAGCGTCGCCGACAACCCCCTGATTGACGCAGCGCTGCGTCGCATCAAGCAATGGCTTCACCAGGCGATCGGCAAGCCCGCTTGGTGCGCTGGCCTGAGACTTCTGCGGCTTGCCATTCACCCAGGTATAGAAACCCTTGCCAGACTTCTTGCCGAGGTTGCCAGCGGCCATCAGTTCGGCGAGTTTCTTCGGCGGCTCGGCCGCACCAGTCAAGCCCTTGCCCGCCGCCATCGCGATATCCAGGCCCACCGTGTCGGCCAGTTCGATCGGTCCCATCGGCATGCCAAAGGCGAGTGCGGCCGCATCGACCGCTTCCGGCGCAATGCCCTCGTCCACGCAACGCATCGCCTCCAGCAGGTACGGGCCAAGCACGGCATTGACGAGGAAGCCCGGGGCGCTCTTCACCGGCAGCGGCAGTTTGTCGATCTTGCGCACGAAGGCAGCGGCCTTCTTCGCAGCGTCGGCATCGGAGTTCTCGGCGGTGACGACTTCTACCAAAGGCATCTTCGGCACCGGGTTGAAGAAGTGGATACCCACCAGGCGCGACGGGTTCCTGAACGTCGCGGCAATGTCTTCGAGCTTCAGCGACGAGGTGTTGGTGGCGATCACCGCGTCGGGTTTGGCGCGTGCTTCGACGTCGGCGAACACCTTCTGCTTGACCTCGAGATTCTCGAAGATCGCCTCGATGATCACGTCGGCCTGCGCCACACCGGCGCCCTGCGGATCGGCGATCAGGCGGTCGAGCGCGAAGCGCACCTGCTTCTTGTCACCGCGGTAACGTTTGGCGTAGAACTCGGCGGCACGCTTGATTGCCGGCGCGATGCGCTCCACCGACTGGTCCTGCAGCGTCACCGTCATGCCCTTGGCCGCGCAGACCGCCGCAATGTCGCCGCCCATCACGCCAGCGCCGATCACATGCACATGCTTGGGCGCGAAATCGGAATCCTTGCCGAAGGCCTTCAGGCGGTCCTGCAGGAAGAAGACGCGGATCAGGTTCTTCGCCGTCGCGGAGCCAAACACCGACTCCAGCGAGGCCGGATCATTGGCCGGCACGGCCAGTGCGTTGCCACCGAACTTCGACCAGATGTCGATGATCGCGTAAGGCGCGGGGTAGTGCTCCGGTCGCGCACGCTTGGCCACCTGCTTCTTCGCGCCATTGGCGACGATGCCCTTGAGCGGGCCCAACATCAGCTTCTGCATGAAGGGCAGTTCGCGGCGCGGGCGGGCAGACAGAACCACCATGCGCGCGGTGTTTTCCATCACCCGTGGCGGCACGCATTCATCAGCCAGCCCCATCTTCCTGGCGCGCTTGGCATCGATGTTCTTGCCGGTCAGCATCATGTCCATCGCAGCAGCCGGGCCGACGACTTCGGGCAGGCGGAGCATGCCGCCCCAGCCCGGTACGATGCCGAGCATGACCTCCGGCAACGCCATCTTGGTCCCCGGCTCATCCACCGCCACGCGATAGCGGCACGCCAGCGCAAGTTCAAGGCCGCCGCCCATGCAGTGACCGCGCACCAGTGCCAAGGTCGGGTACTTGACTGCAGCGAGGCGATTGAACAGATCCCAGCCGCGCTTGACCAGCACCTTGGCGTCGTCAACGGTCGCGATCTTGGTGAACTCTTCGATGTTGGCGCCGGCAATGAAGCCGGCGGCCTTGCCCGAGCGGATCACCAGCCCCTTGGGCGGTTCGCGGTCGAGCTGATCAAGCAGGCCCCCCAGCTCTTCCATCACTTCGCGACCCAGTGTGTTGGCCGAGCCGTCGGCGGCGTCGAGCGTAGCCCAGGCCAGTCCGTCGGCGTCGCGTTGAAGTTGCCAGTGCTTGAACCCCTGCATGATGTCCTCTGCTCCGAAATACCAGGCGACCTCGATCGGTCACCCCTGAATAAAAAGACCGCTGGCGCTGCGCCCCCCAGCGCGTGCGCCAGCGGCACAGGTCATATCTTCTCTTCGAACTGATGTTTGTCCGACACGAAGGCCACCGTCACGCAGCCGGGGCCGGTATGCACGCCGCCGGAAATGCTCATCGGCGCGATGTGGATCGTCACCCCAGCCTTGTCCGCCGCGTCTTTGAGCGCCGGGTAACCGGGCATGTGCTGCACCGCGTCCGGGTTGCCGCCGTATCCGATACACACGGTGGGCGCCAGCAAGCCCGCTTTCACCGCACGCGTCGCGTTGGCGAACATGGTCTCGACCGCGGTATCGAAATGGCGCAGCTTCGCGACCGGGCCGGTCTCGTCGAGATGGCCGCGCAGGATCGGCTTGATGTCGAGCATCGAGCCGAGCATGAAGCTCGCCCAGTTGATGCTCTTGTCGCCGCGTTTCGACGCACGCTTGTAAATGTGGAACAGGTCCGGCGGCACCATGTAGCAATAGGTGTGCGGCACCAGCTCGCGAATCCGCGAATCGATCGACGACGGCGATGCGTCGGCCTTGATCATGCGGATCACTTCCGCCGCGAGCACGGCCTGACCGGTGAAGATGTTGCGGCTGTTGATCACCGCGAGCGCGAAACGGCCATCGATGCCGGCGTCTTTGCGCACCTGCCGGTACTTCGCGATGATGCCGAACGAGGCCTTCATCGCGTTCTCGTAGATGTAGCTGCGCGACTGCGTCACCGTCAGGCAGAAGACGTGGTCGTACTCACGCACCAGCTTGTCGAGGAACAGGCTCTCGATCTGTTCGCTCGAATACGGCGTGGACTCGGCAAAGGTCTCGGTCTTCTGATCCTTGTTTGCCGAGTGGAATTCGATCGTCTGCGCTTCGTCACGACGGTCTTCGAAGGTCTGATCACCAATGCGCAGCGTGATTGGCATCAGTTCGATGCCTTCCTCTTCAAAGAACGAACGCGGCAAATCGCAGGTCGAATCGACCACCAATCCAATCTTCATGCTCCCTGTCTCCCCCTGTTATCGGCCTTGTGGACCGTACTGTTGTGTATGGAGGCGTGAAGGTTACACAGTCTCGACCAGCACCGCACCACCCTGACCACCGCCGATGCAGATGGTTGCCATGGCACGTTTTCCACCGGTGCGGCGCAGTTGATGCAGGGCATGCAGCACGATGCGCGCACCACTGGCCCCGACCGGATGCCCCAGCGCAACCGCACCACCGTCCACATTGAGTTTGTTCTCATCGAGCGCACCGAGTGGTGCATCGAGCCCAAGATGCTCCTTGCAGTAGGCCGCGTCCTTCCAGGCCTCGATGCAGGCCAGCACCTGCGCGGCGAAGGCTTCGTTGATTTCCCAGGTATCGATGTCGCCCAGCCCCAGCCCGTTGCGCTGCAGGATCGGCGTCGACGCATGCACCGGGCCAAGACCCATCTGGTCTGGCGCGAGGCCGGCCCATTGCGTATCGACGATCTTGCCGATCGGCTTCAGCCCATATTTTTGCACCGCCTCTTCAGAGGCGAGGATCAACCAGGCCGCGCCATCGGTGATCTGCGAGCTGTTGCCCGCGGTCACATAACCGTACTTCTTGTCGAAGAAGGGCTTGAGTTTGGCGAGGCCGTCTGCGGTCGAGTCGTGGCGCACACCATCGTCTTCCGCATACACATTGCCCTTCTCGTCGATCAGCGGGACGATCTCCTGCGTGAAGTGGCTGGCCTTCTGGGCCGCCGAAACACGCTGGTGGCTGCGCGCCGCGAATTCATCCATCTTGCGGCGGTTGATGCCGAACTTGAAAGCGATGTTCTCGGCGGTCTGACCCATCAACTGGCCAACGATCGGATCGGTGAGCCCCTTCATCAGACCGATCACCGGTGCCAGGTAGCCCAGCTTGAACTGACGCAGCGCCGCCAGCTTCTGGCCGACGCTCTTGGTCTGGTACCAGCCCGACAGCCAGCGCACCATCGCATCCGAAAACAGCAGCGGCGCGCGCGAAAGCGCATCGACGCCGCCGGCCAGCACCAGTTGCGAGCGGCCAGCGAGGATGTTGTTGATGCCCGAATCGATCGCCTGCATGCCGGAGGCGCAGTTGCGCATCACCGTCCAGCCCGGCACGCCAAGGCCGCACCCCATGCGCAGCGCGACGACGCGACCGATATTCACCTCATCCGGCGAAGGCGAGGCGCATCCCAGGATCACCTCATCGAGCTGATCCGGCCGGAATGGTTGGCGCGCCAGCAGCGCCGCCCCCGCGGCGGTGGCGAGATCGGCTGCCGCAAACGGGCCGGGCACGTTGCGCGACTTCAGGAACGGCGTACGTGCGCCGTCGACGATGTAGATCGCTTGCTTCATGGGTTCCCCTGCTTCGCCGCTGCACCCCCTCCGGCGCAGCGCGGCGGGGCCTACGCCCCGCCTGTTGTCGTGGTCAAACTGCGTGTCAGGCAGCGACGAGCGTCGCCTGTGCCACCGTCTTGTCGGCCGGGCGGATGTGCGACTTCGCATCGCCAATGCCCAGATCGTTCGGGAAGTCGTCGACCCGGATCACCTTGGCGCGCAGCGCGTCGCGGCGCACCAGCAGCTCGGCTTCGTCACGACCGATCACGCCGAGGCTCTGCGCCTGGGCGATCAACTCTTCCGGCGAACGCGCAGTCAGCTTGCCCGCCTTCTGCGCGCCGCGCAGCTTGGCTTCGATCGCTTCAGAACGCACCGCTGCATCGAGCGCCAGTTCGAGCACGCCGATCGGATCTTCTTCATTGCCACGATCGACGAAGGAGCCGGCAACCAGGCGGTCGCGGGTTTCACTCGGCGCGATCAGCAGCGCCGCAACCTGGTGACCCAGACGGTCAGACGGCACGACATACGGACGGCCCAGCGGGAAGATCAGGCGACGCAGCATCGTCGACAGGAAGCGGTTCGGGAAGTTGGAGATCACGCCCTCGAACGCGTTCTGCGCCTTGAACATCGCATCCCAGATCGCCCAGTGCATCAGCGGCGCATCGGCCTGCTGGCGGCCTTCCTGCTCATACCGCTTGAGCGTTGCCGAGCACAGGTACATCTGCGACAGGATGTCGCCCAGACGTGCCGAGAGCTTTTCCTTGCGCTTGAGGTCGCCGCCCATGTAGAGCATCGACACATCGGCGAGGAAGGCGAAGGCAGCCGAGAAGCGGGTGAGCTGCTGGTAGTAGCGCTTGGTTTCCGGCGCTACGTCAGGCGTGGCGTTCCAGTGCGAACCGGTGATGCCGTACACGAAGGCGCGCGCCGCATTGCTGATGGTGAAGCCAATGTGGCTGAACAGCGCATCGTCGAAGACCTTGAGCCCACGCGCGGTGTCGCCGTCCTGCGCGGCCTGCATTTCCTTCAACACATACGGATGGCAGCGGATGGCGCCCTGCCCGAAGATGATCAGGCTGCGCGTCAGGATGTTCGCGCCTTCCACGGTGATGCCGATCGGGATCTGCTGATAGGCACGCGCAAGGAAGTTCTGCGGCCCCATGCAGATGCCCTTGCCGCCGAGGATGTCCATGCCGTCATTGACAACGGTACGAGCACGCTCGGTGACGTGGTACTTGACGATGGCGGAGACCACCGAGGGCTTCTCGCCCAGGTCGATCGCGCCGGCAGTGAAGGTGCGTGCCGCATCGCACATGTAGAGGTTGCCACCGATGCGAGCGAGCGGCTCTTCGATGCCCTCGAACTTGCCAATCGCGGTCTTGAACTGCGCACGCACACGGCTGTAGGCGCCGACCGCACGCGCGGTGAGCTTCATCATGCCGGTGTTTGAACCCGGCAGCGAGATCGAACGACCCGCAGCCAGACACTCCATCAGCATGCGCCAGCCTTGGCCTGCCATCTTCGGGCCGCCGATGATGAAGTCGAGCGGCATGAAGACGTCTTTGCCCCAGTTCGGTCCGTTATGGAACATCGCGTTGAGCGGCTGGTGGCGGCGACCGATGTTCACGCCGGGATGGGTATTGGGTACCAGCGCACAGGTAATGCCAAGGTCTTCGACGTTGCCGAGCAGCTTGTCCGGGTCATACAGGCGGAAAGCGAGACCGAGCACGGTACAGATCGGGCCAAGCGTGATGTAGCGCTTGTCCCAGGTGACGCGCATGCCGAGCACTTCCTTGCCCTGGTACATGCCCTTGCAGATCACGCCACGGTCGGGAATCGAGGCCGCGTCGGAACCGGCCACCGGGCTGGTCAGCGCGAAGGCCGGAATCTCCAGGCCCTTCGCGAGACGCGGCAGGTAGTAGTCCTTCTGCTCCTTGGTACCGTAGTGCAACAGCAGTTCGGCCGGTCCAAGCGAGTTCGGCACCATCACGGACACCGCCGACGCGGACGAACGGGTCGCCAGCTTGGTCACCACTTCGGAGTGCGCGATAGCGGAGAAGCCTTTGCCACCGTACTCCTTCGGAATGATCATGCCGAGGAAGCCCTTGTCCTTGATGTACTGCCAGACGTGCGGCGGCAGGTCGTTGTAGAGATTGGTCGTATCCCAATCGCTGACCATGCGGCACAGCTCTTCCGTTTCGTTCTCGACGAAAGCCTTTTCTTCGGCACTGAGCTTGGCGGCCGGGATCTCCAGCAGACGCTTCCAGTTCGGCCGGCCGGCGAACAACTCGCCGTCCCACCACACCGTGCCGGCCTCAAGCGCCGTCTTTTCCGTATCCGACATCGCCGGCAGGATCTTGCGGTAGAGGCTGAACACCGGCCCCGTCACCAGCGCCCGGCGCAGGGGCTTGAGAATGAACACGCCCAGCAGCACCGCAAACACGCCCACACTGACACCCAGGGTCAGCGCCGACCACCCCGCCACCTGCGACATGCCGACCAGCCATGCCACACCAGCCACCAGCCAGGCAAAAAGAGGCGCCCGCCCAAAAGCGAGCGCGATTGCCATGAGAGGAAGCAAGCAAACTAAGAGCCAAAACATCGCCATCTCCTTAAGCGTTAGGCGCGTGCAGCACCGAAATCCGGGGCCGAAACCCCGCCCCCGACATCCCCCGTCGGAAACTGCACGTGCGGGCTGACCAAATCCGGTAGGGGAGCCCGCAATCCCCCAAGAAGGAAGGACATCAACCGCGGCGCCATGAGCGCCGGGTCGTCATCGAAACGGCCGCTGACGAGTTGCAGCGCATCGATGCCGGAAATGGCATACGACACTGCGCCCATCATGAAATGCAGCCGCCACATGATCTCGGCCAGCGGCACGCCGGGCAGCGCCCGGCGCAACGCATCGGAGTAGCGACTGATGACGTCGCTGAACTCCTCGGCCATGAATTTGCGAATGAACTGGGCCGGCTCGGTGTAAGTACGACCGAGCAAACGCATGAAGGTATGGCCGCCATGGCGCGTGTCGGTCGCCATCGCCAACACCGGGCCAAAGAAGCCCTCAAGGACC
Organism: Niveibacterium umoris; assembly: GCF_014197015.1. Classification (NCBI taxonomy): domain Bacteria; kingdom Pseudomonadati; phylum Pseudomonadota; class Betaproteobacteria; order Rhodocyclales; family Rhodocyclaceae; genus Niveibacterium; species Niveibacterium umoris. Next base: position 1,490,531 of record NZ_JACIET010000002.1, on the reverse strand, counting down.
TGGCTGGGCTTGAGCGGCGCACCTTGTGCGTCGAGCTCCATGCCGTCGAGCACTTCGAGACGCATCCGATTGAGCTGGGAAAGGCGGCGGTGGAAGACGGCCTGAAACAGCGCCTCCTTCGTACCGAAGTGGTAGTTCACCGCCGCCAGATTCACACCAGCCTGTCCGGTGATCTGGCGCATGGATGTGCCCTCGAAGCCGTACTCGGTGAAGAGCACTTCGGCCACGTCCAGGATGCGCTCACGAGTATCCCCCCCGCTACGCGATTCACCATTCAGAGTTGCCACGGATCCCCCACCCGCAGTTCAAACGTTCGTTTTAATCATACGTCAGATCGAGACCGTGTCAACCAGTTTCCGTACGCAAGCGTATGTGCGGCGCAGCATTGCGACACAAGCGATTCGCCGAACCCGCTGCGGTATCTCGCTGCATGCCGATGTGCGAGCGCACGAGCGGTAGAATGCAGGCATGCGACGCGGACCCAGCCTCCCCCTTCCTGCCCCAGCCAGCGGCGAACGCCACGACTGGGACACCCTGAAATCCCTGTTTCCGTACCTCTGGCGGTATCGCAATCGTGTCGGCCTGGCGATGCTCTGCCTGCTCTCCGCGAAGTTCGCGAATGTGGGGGTGCCGCTGATCTTCAAACAGTTGATCGACGGGCTCACCATCACCCGGGAACAGGCCTTCGTCGTGGTGCCGGCAGCGCTACTGGTCGCGTACGGCGTACTGCGTTTCTCGACTTCAATGTTCACGGAGTTCCGGGAAATCGTCTTCGCCAAGGTGACGCAGGAATCGGTACGACGGATATCGCTGGAGGTCTTCAGACACCTCCATTCGCTGTCACTGCGCTTTCACCTGGACCGTCAGACCGGCGGCCTCACGCGCGACATCGAACGCGGCACACGCTCGATCGGGTCATTGATCAGCTACACGCTGTATTCGATCCTGCCAACCCTGGTCGAGATAACCCTCGTCGTCGGCATCCTGCTCAAGAAATACGAACCGAGTTTCGCGGTGATCACGCTGGCCACGCTATCGCTGTACATCGGATTCACGATCAGCGTCACGAACTGGCGGACCGCCCTGCGCCGCCAGGCCAACGAACTCGACTCGGCAGCCAACGCTCGCGCCGTCGACAGCCTGCTCAACTACGAGACGGTAAAGTACTTCAACAACGAGGCCTTTGAAGCGGGTCGTTATGACGCTCAACTTCAGACCTGGATTGCCGCCCAGTTGCGTAATCAGTACTCGCTGTCAGCGCTCAACCTGGGTCAGGCGCTCATCATTGCCTGTGGCGTCACTGCAATGATGTGGCGGGCCACCGCCGGGGTCGTGAATGGCACGATGACGGTTGGCGATATCGTGCTGGTCAACGCCTTTCTGATTCAGCTGTACATCCCGCTGAACTTCCTTGGCGTGATGTATCGCGAGATTCGCCAGGCCCTGACCGACATTGAACGGATGTTCGGCCTGCTGAAGACGGGGCGCGAGGTCGAAGATCGGCCCGATGCAACAGAACTTCCCGCCGGCGCACTTTCCGTGCGCTTTGACCGCGTCGACTTCCACTACGACCCCAAGCGACAGATTCTTCACGGCGTGAGTTTCGAGGTGCCGGCTGGCAAAACCATCGCGATCGTTGGCCACTCCGGCTCAGGAAAGTCGACCGTCGCCCGCCTGTTGTACCGTTTCTATGATGTCAGCGGCGGTGCGGTATACGTAGGTGATCTCGATACGCGGGCGATCAAGCAGGATGCGCTTCGCCGGGCAATCGGCATCGTCCCCCAGGATACGGTGCTGTTCAACGACACGATCCGCTACAACATCGAGTACGGGCGACCCGGCGCCAGCGAGGAGGAAATCCTGGCCGCGGCACGTGCGGCGCAGCTCCACGACTTCGTCGCGCACCTGCCCGATGGCTATCAGACGCGCGTCGGCGAACGCGGCCTCAAGCTCTCCGGTGGCGAAAAGCAGCGTGTCGCGATTGCGCGCGCACTGTTGAAGAACCCCCCCATCCTCATCTTCGACGAAGCCACATCGGCGCTCGACTCGAAGACCGAGAAAGCCATCCAGTCGCAAATTGAAGCGGCGGCGCGCGGCCGTACTGCGATCGTCATCGCGCACCGGCTATCGACGGTCATGAATGCCGACGAGATCCTGGTGCTGGACGGCGGTCGCATCGTGGAACGGGGCGCCCACGCCAGTTTGTTAAGTCAGAATGGCCCGTATGCCGCCATGTGGGCGCTGCAACAACAAGAGGCCCTTGAGACAAACACGTAAATGAGTCAGGCCTCCAGCAACCGAAGCCAACGCTCTATCGGCAGCCACTGCTGGCGGTCTTTCGCGACACGCGTTTCCGGCACGTCGTAGAGCGTGAGACCGTGCGCAGCGAGTTGCACGTAATTCTGCGTGTCACGAAGGTGCGCCAGAACGGGCAACCCAAGTCCGTCTGTGAATCGCTCAAGCTGTTCTGCTGAGCGCGTGCGCGGATCAATCCGCATCGCGATGACGGCGACCTGAACACCCTTTGCCGCCTTGAGTTCCGCCAGTGTTTGAAGGAATGCACGCGTTGCAAGAATGTCGAATATGGAGGGCTGCAAGGGCACGATCACCGCATGCGCCAGTTTGACCAGACCACGCAGCTTGTCACCATGCAGGCCTGCCGGCGTATCGATCACGGCGTGGGTCGTACCCTTCGGCGGGCGGGCCGGCTGCCCCGGCTCAAGATCCCAGCCCGCAATCCGGGGCAGACCGACGGGGCGCAGGGACAACCACATTCGGGCCGATTGTTGGCGATCAACATCCCCCAGCATCACCCGTGTCGAAGCATCCGACGCGCCCCGCCAGGCAAGGTGCCCCGCCAGATTGGTGGAAAGCGTGCTCTTGCCAACCCCGCCCTTGGGGTTCGCAACCATGATTACGCGCATCTGCCCAAACCTCAGAATGACTTGGCTGGCGACATCTTAGCCTGAACGCGACAGTCACTTTAGCCGCGCTCTTCATGCACGACGGGCAAAAAAAAACGCCGCTTCCGCGGCGTTATACGTTTCGAGAGAAACGTCAGAGCAGTCTGTAAATCCTTAAGCCCTGCGCGAGAACCGCGCAGCGGCCGCCAAGCCAAGCCCCACCAGCAGCAGCGATGCAGGCTCCGGCACCTTGCCCGGAACATCAGCCGCGATGGACTTGAGCTTGATGGCATCGTTTCTAAAACTATCAAAGCCGGTCGTGCTTCCGCCTACAAGCGGATTAAACGCACCAATAAGCCAGTAGCTGGAGCTGACGTTGCCACCATTGATACCGGTAACAGCATTCAAGGCGACATCGGCGTAGTGCCCAATCAGCGACCAGCCGGAATTCGTCAGATCACTGTACTTCTTGCCCGCAAGCGTCGCAGAGCAGGTGCTGGTAGCAACGCATGTTCCCGTCCCGGTATACGCCAGTACAGTCATGTCGGAGTCGGTACCCTTCCAGCCGATGCTCAGACTGTTGAGCTTAACGGACGTTCCGAAATTCAACAGCACCGAGTCATAACGCTGATCGTTGTCGATAGCATGCTCAGGAGCCGAAGAATAGAGATCGCCGACGTCACATGATGAACCGGAGGAACATCCATCCTTGTTGTGCTCACCGATGCCACCGCTATACACGCCCATATAGCCGGTTTCAAGCGTGTAAAGATCCGAATTGGCGCCCGAACCATTGGTGTTGGAGTACATCGTCGCAGTGACGGTTGGCCCAGCGCTCGTGACAGTGCACGACGACGTAGTGGAGTTTGGCACCGAGCACTTGCCGCTACCCGAATCAAACGCCCAGCTATACGCTGCAGCGGCGGGCATGCTTGCCGACAACAGCAGCGAAGCCAACAAAACGAGTTTTCTGGTTTGAGTCATGACAAGCCCTGTCTCTTTCTAATCCGGTTTACCGGCGCTCTAGCCCAATAAAAGCAAACCTCGGGCCAGAACGCAAAACCCTTGCAAACAGAGGCCTGCGCGCCGATGCGTACACAAGCCCAATGCGTGGCGTAAAAACCGCCGACATCACAATCCAAGCTCCGTCGCCAACTTTCGTGCCTCGGCGGGCATGCCGTCGCGGCCAAGCTCTGGCTTGACCGGCGCCAATTCCTCGCGCGCCTCTTTCTTCCGTCCCTGCTGGTTCAATACCCATGCCAAGTGGAATCGGACCTCCGCGTCGCGAGGGCTGCGCAAGCGAGCATCCCGGAGGTATCCAAGCCCCCGTTCGCCCTGTCCGTTTCGGGCCAGAATCCATCCATAGGTGTCGATCATGCGGGGGTCGTTTGGCGCGCTGCGATACGCCCGTTCAGCTGCACCAACGGCATTGTTGTCCCCGAGGTCCATCAAGACCAGTGCGTAGTTGTTCAGCAACGCAGGTGACGGCGCGGTCTGGATCAGTTTTTCCAGACTGATGCGCGCGGCCTTGAGATCTCCAGCGCGAATCTGACCTTCTGCGATCGCCGTTGCGATTCGAAGGTCGGTCGGCGCTTTGCCTGTACGCTGGAACTCGGAGAGCAGGACTACGCCGCGTTGCGGCTCGTTGGCGGCGAGGTGCGCACGAAAGGCGCGCAGGGCGTTGTCAACGGTCGGCTCCCGTTCGAAGCCGTTGCGGTGCAAGGCCAGACCGTTCGCCATCTGACCGCGCGTCAGTGCAATGTCGCCAAGGAGCTGGTAGCCCGCCGCGCGATTCGGGAATCGCTCGACGAGCGCTTTGCCCAATCGCTCGGCCTGCGCCGGGTCGTTATTCCGCAAGGCAATCTCCGCCTGCAACTCGAGCGCCGGATAGGCATCGGGCTGCACTACCAGCGCCTTGTCAACGGTGAAGCTGGCCCCCTGAAGATGCCCTGCCGCAATCTGCATCCGTGCAACCTGCACCAACGCGTCGGGGTCCGATTCCAGACGTTTGCGTGCATCGACAAGTGTTTCCCGTGCGCGGGTCAGATCACCACTGGCGAGTTGCGCACGCGCCAGCGCGAGCAGGATAGACAGATCAGACGGCATTGCCGCCGCTGCCCCGCGGGCGATTTTGACTGCCGCCGCCGTATCGCCACGGGACAGCGCGTCGTCAATCAGAATCAAAGGTGCGCGGGGGTGGCGTGGCGCAACCGCCATTGCCTTCTCAAGCCCCTTACGCGCCGCTTCAGCCTTTCCTTCGCGACGGTCCAGCGCCGCCAGATCGATCAACGCATCGGGGTTGTCCGGCGCACTCTTCAGCAGTTCCTGCAGGCGCGCGCGGGCCGCATCTGATCGTCCTTCCGCGACATCGAGTCGCGCCAGATTCAGCTGAGCCGGGGCAAAGCGTGCATCGACGGCAAGCGCCGCCTCGTAGGCCTTGCGCCCACCGATCTTGTCGCCGGAACGCACCCGAGCCAGCCCGAGGAGGTTGAGGGCGACCGGACTGCGGGGATTCGCAGCATAGACACGTTCAAGCACTTCCAGCGCGGGCTTGACCTCGCCCCGCTGCAGCAGCAGCACACCGAGCGACGCGCCGACAGCCTGGTCGCCAGGGTTCGCGTCAAACGCCAGCTTCAATTGCTGGGCCGCCGTTGCATCCAGGCCCTGCCCCGCCAGCGAGGCCCCAAAGGTCGCGCGCATTGCCGGATCGGCGACGCCCTGTACGACGGCACGTTCAAGCAGTGACGAGGCCTTCGAGTAGCGCTTCTGGACCAGATACGCGGAACCGAGCAGCGTCATCGCCTGCGCGTCGCCCGGAAAACGGCGCAGATACTCCTCAAGCAGGTTCGCTGCGCGCACCGGATCGCCGTCGTTCAGGTACGACGAAGCAAGCAGCCGTGTCGCACCCGGGTGATAGGGCTGCAGGCGCAGGAAGGCCTCGAAGCTGGCGCGCGCCTTTTCCTGGTTGTGCAAGCTGTAATGCGCCATCGCACCAATCAGCAGGATGCTGGCACGCCGGACGCGAACTTCCTGAGGCATCGAGTCGATCGCCTTAACCACTTCGGCCATTTCGCGCGCGACCGCCTCCGTGTCACCCTTTCTCGCCGCGAGTACGCCGCGACGATAGGCGGCACGCGGGTCACCTGGCGCAAATTCTTTCAACGCATCGAGATCGCGCGCAGCGTCCGCGTCGCGATCCATATCGATGAAGATGTCGACCCGCGCCAACCGCGCATCGGTTTGCCTCGGATCGAGCGTCAAGGCGCGACCAAAGGCATCGAGGGCTGATTGCTTCTGGCGCTGCGCGGCGAGCGCTGCACCGCGTCCGGCCCACGCCTCGGGGCGATCCGGGGCAAGCGTGACGGCCTGCTGTGACAGCTCCACAGCGCGCGCAACATTGCCCAGACGCAAGGCCTGAGACGCCTCAGCCATGATCAGTGTTGCCGCACGCGGATCGATCGCGCGGGCTTCGTCGAAGGATTTGCGGGCTGCAACCGCGTCGTTCATTTCACCTTGCGCGCTGCCGCGCACGATCAACAACTCCTGCCTCACAGTCGGCGGCAATGTCGTCGGAACGTTTCGAGCGATCAGATCAGCAAAGCGCCCCTGTGCGTAGAGTGCCTGGGCCAATGGCAATTCCACTTCAGCGGGGTCAACGCCGAGCTCCAGCGCAATTTTGAACTCGGCTTCCGCGCCGATCGAATCGCCTACCGACAGCAGCGAACGCCCAAGCAGCACGTGCGCTGCGAGCATCTTGCGATCCTGCTGCAATGCATTCTTGAGCTGAATCACCGCTCCGGTGTAGTCGCGGCGCTCGTAACGCGCCAGCGCGTCTTCGTAGAACCGCGACGCCTTCGCGGTGTCCGCGGCAATAGCCAGGCCGGGCAGCAGCGCCGAGAGCGCAAGCACCATCTGGATGAAGAGAAGTCTGAAGCCTTTGAGCCGCAAGGGAGTCTGGAATCGTATTGGTAGAAGCCGCGCCGCGAGTATAGGAAGGGATGCGCCGGTACGCTCGTGACATCTGTCCGGCCGGCCGCGTGTTATTTGACAAAAATCGCGAAAACCGCCAGAAGCACTCCGACCTCGCCGCGGATTATCGCCGACGGGACTTGCCGGCGCGTGACAGCTGGATGAGTATCGGCATGCCCGAAGCCGGTGCGCCTGCACAGCGATGGCCCCCTGAGCGCCGGCCCGGCGACTGCGGTGACGCGAATCGCGGAGTTCCCGCGCCATCGGGACAGGGCAACCAAACGCAATGGCAATCAGGTTTGCTGTTACGCACGCCTGCGGTTCGTGTTTCTACGAATAGGCGGTTTTCGGCAATTGGTACATTTTTCGCTGGCATTGGCCGGACATTCGGCCCGGTGCTGGTTTCACGCCATCATCGGTGTTCAATCCATCTGGAGGCTTCACACATGATCATCCGCACCGCACTCATTGCCGCCTTGCTGAGCGCACTGGTCCCGGGCCAGGTACAAGCCCAGGCACTTGACGGCACGCTCAAGAAGATCAAGGACAGTGGCGCGATCACGCTTGGCATTCGCGAATCGTCGATCCCGCTCTCTTACCTCGATGCAAGCCAGAAACCGGTCGGCTACCACATCGACATCTGCAACCGTATCGTCGATGTGATCAAGCAGAAGCTGGCGCTCCCGAACCTCAAGGTGAACACCCAGCCGGTCACGTCGCAGAACCGCATTCCGCTGGTCACGAACGGCACGGTTGATCTCGAGTGTGGTTCGACGACGAACAATGCTGCGCGCCAGAACCAGGTCGCCTTCGCGCCGACGACCTATGTCACGACGGTGCGCATGGCTGTGAAGAAGGCTTCCGGCATCACCAGCCTGTCGCAGCTTGATGGCAAGCCGGTGGCCACGACGACCGGCACGACCTCGGTGCAACTGATCCGTGCGCACGAAAAAGGCAAAGGCGTGAACTTCAAGGAGGTGTACGGCAAGGATCACGCCGATTCCTTCCTGATGCTTTCGTCGGATCGCGCCGTTGCGTTCGTGATGGACGACAACCTGCTCGCGGGCCTGATCGCAACGGCCCAGAACCCGGGCGATTTCGCCGTGGTCGGCGAAGCGCTCTCGGTCGAACCGATCGCCATCATGTTCCGCAAGGACGACCCGCAGTTCAAAGGTTTGGTGCATGCCACCGTGCGTGATCTGATCAAGACCGGCGAGGTCGCCAAGCTGTACACGAAGTGGTTCACCCAGCCGATCCCGCCGAAGAACGCCAACCTGAACCTGCCGATGAGCGACGCGCTCAAGGGCGCACTGCAGACGCCTAACGACGCGCCGGCCGAGCAGTACAACAAGAAGTAAGCATCTCCGAAGACGCATGCGGCACCCTTGCGACAGGGGTGCCGCGTTTTCGGCCGCTATTGCCGCATTCACATACAGGTAGCCCGCTGCAATGAATTACCACTGGAACTGGGGCGTCTATCTCGAACAGGTCAGCGCAGGCGATGAGACCTACCTCGACTGGATCATCTCCGCGCTCGGCTGGACGGTCGCCGTGTCGATGTCCGCCTGGGTCATCGCGCTGGTGCTCGGTGCCATCGTCGGCACCTTGCGCACGACCCCCAACCGCTGGCTGGTGATGCTCGGCAACGCCTGGGTCGAGTTCTTCCGCAACGTGCCGTTGCTGGTCCAGCTGTTCCTGTGGTTCTTCGTGGTGCCTGAGTTCCTGCCCGCCAAGCTTTCGATGTGGGTGAAGCAGGACATGCCGGCCAAGGAATTCTTTACCGCCACGATCTGCCTCGGCCTGTTCACCTCGGCGCGTGTCGCCGAGCAGGTGCGCGCCGGCATCCAGAGCCTGCCGCGCGGGCAGAAGATGGCAGGCCTCGCGATGGGGTTCACGCTGGCACAGACCTATCGCTACGTGATCCTGCCGATGGCCTTCCGCATCGTGATCCCGCCGCTCACCTCCGAGTTCATGAACATCATCAAGAACTCAGCCGTCGCCTTCGCAATCGGACTGATGGAACTGACCTTCATTTCGCGCCAGATGATCGAGGAATCCGGCCAGGTATTCGAAAGCCTGCTCGCCGCAACCGTTCTGTACACGATCTGCGCCTTTGCAGCGAACCGCGTGATGGCCTTCATCGAGAAACGTACCCGCGTACCCGGCTACATTGCCGGTGCGAAGTGAGGGGCTAACGATGCTCGGTCAACTCGATTTCTCCATCGTCGCGCCCGGCCTGCCCTTCATCTGGATCGGCCTGCTCTTCAGCCTGAAACTCACGCTCGTGGCGATGAGCGGCGGCATCGTGCTCGGCACGCTGCTGGCACTGGCACGCATTTCCGGCGGCCCGGCGCTCGCCGCAGCCTCGACGATCTACGTAAACACCATGCGTTCGATCCCGCTGCTGATGGTGATCCTGTGGTTCTTCTTCCTGATTCCGCTCTTCACCGGCGCACCGATGGGCGCGGAAAACTCGGCACTGATCACCTTCACGGCGTTCGAGGCAGCCTACTACTCCGAGATCATGCGTGCCGGTATCCAGAGCGTGCCGAGAGGCCAGGTCAATGCGGGTTTCGCGCTCGGCATGACCTACTGGCAGGCGATGAAGCTGGTGGTACTGCCACAGGCCTTCCGCAACATGCTGCCGGTGCTGCTGACGCAGACCATCATCCTGTTCCAGGACACCTCGCTGGTGTACGCAATCGGCGCCAAGGATCTCCTGAAGGCCGCCGAAATCACCGGCAAGAACTACAACCGCCCGGTCGAGATGTACCTGTTCGTCTCGTTCGTCTATTTCGCGATCTGCTTCGGTCTGTCGACGCTGGTCAAGCATCTGCAGAAGCGCATCGCCATCATTCGCTAACGGACTGTCTCCATGTCGATGATCGAAATCCGCAACATATCCAAGTGGTACGGCCAGTTCCAGGTGCTCACCGACTGCAGCACCCAGGTGGACAAGGGCGAGGTGGTGGTGGTGTGCGGCCCCTCCGGCTCGGGCAAGTCGACGCTGATCAAGTGCGTGAACGGCTTGGAACCCTTCCAGAAAGGAGACGTCATCGTCGACGGCTTCTCGGTCGGCGCCGCGAAGACCGATCTGCCCAAGCTGCGTGCGCGCGTCGGCATGGTGTTCCAGCATTTCGAGCTGTTCCCGCACATGAGCATCATCGAAAACCTGAGTATTGCGCAGACCAAGGTGCTCGGCCGCACCCACGAAGAGGCGCGCGACAAGGCGCTCAAGCTGCTCGACCGTGTCGGCCTCAAGGCCCATGCCAGCAAGTTCCCCGGCGAGATGTCGGGCGGCCAGCAGCAACGCGTCGCAATCGCGCGTGCGCTGGCGATGGACCCGATCTGCATGCTCTTCGACGAACCCACTTCGGCACTCGATCCGGAGATGATCAACGAGGTACTCGACGTGATGGTCGAGCTAGCCAAGGAAGGCATGACGATGATGGTTGTCACCCATGAAATGGGCTTTGCGCGCAAAGTCGCCCACCGCGTGATCTTCATGGACGCCGGCCAGATCGTCGAGGACGCCGCGAAGGAAGACTTCTTCGGCAAACCGCGCTCGGAACGCGCCCAGCACTTCCTGTCGAAGATCCTGCAGCACTGATCCCGACGCCGCAGCCGGCGCACACAGCCCGCGACATGCGGGCTGTTGCGTTTCCAGCGCAGCGCATGGCTCGCGCTATCCTTGCGGCTTCACGATGGCTGGAACGCTCACGATGCCCAACCTGCTTCTCGTCGCGACCGGCGGCACCATCGCCGGCAGCGCTGCCGAATCGACCGACACCTCGCGCTACCGCGCCGGTGCGTTGAGCGCTGACACCCTGCTCGCGGCCCTGCCGGAAGCGGCCGCGCTCGGCCACATCTCCGCCGAGCAAGTCTTCGCGCTCGACAGCAAGGATATGCAGCCGCAACACTGGCTCACGCTCGCCACGCTGCTACGCGATCGCATCGCGAAGCCCGAAATCGACGGCATCGTCATCACCCACGGCACCGACACGCTGGAAGAAACCGCGTTCTTCCTGCACCTGACCCTGCCGCGCGACAAACCCGTGGTACTGACCGCCGCGATGCGCCCCGCCACCGCGCGCTCGGCAGATGGTCCGATGAACCTCTTGCAGGCCTTCGCCTGCGCCGGAATGCCGGCCGCGGCGCGCCTCGGCCCGCTGGTCGTGGCGGGCGACCGGATCTGGCGCGCGCGCGATTGCACCAAGCGCCACACCCATGCGCCGGACGCACTCGGCGGCATCGACGCGGGGCCGGTCGGCATTGCACTAGGCACACAGATCCGGCTTGACGCCAGCAGCGAAAACGCTGCGCCGGGCTTCACCGCTGCGCTGCCAGACAGCCTGCCGCGGGTTGACGTACTGCTTGGCTATGCCGGCGCGCCGGCCGACCAGATCGAAGCGAGCCTCGCCCACGGTGCCGCCGGTCTGGTGCTCGCGCTCGCTGGCCACGGCAGCGTGCCGGAAACCTGGCTACCCGCGATCGCTGCCGCCACCGCGCGCGGGATTCCGGTGGTGCGCGCGAGCCGGGTCGCCAGCGGTGGCGTGATGCCGCAGGGCAACTTCGACGATGCCGAGCACGGTACGCTCGCCTGCGGACGCCTGACGCCGTGGCAAGCGCGGGTAACGCTGATGCTGGCGCTCGCCGGGGGTGCTGACCACGCAGCACAGCAGGCGGCCCTGCTGAACGCCTGAGCCCCAGTCAGCCTCATTCAGCCTTCGCCGGCTTGGCCTGCTTGCGCTCCAGATCCAGGATCGAGGCCAGCTCGGCGCGCGCCTCCTTCGATGTCTGGATCAGCTGCTGCTCGTCGTGATAGACGGCCTGCTGGCGCGACAGCAGCATGCGATCGGCTTCGACAAAGCGGGCGACGGTCTTGGCGATTTCGTTTTCGTCCAGACCGAGATTTTCAAGCACGCCGCGGCCGATCTCGATGCTCGATAGTAGCGTCTCGCGCACCTGCACCGTCACCCCCAGGTCGATCAGCCGATAGGCGTGAAAGCGGTTGCGCGCGCGCGCCACGATCGCCAGCTTGGGAAAGTGGCGGCGCACGAGCTCGGCAACCTGCAGCGAGCGCTCGACATCGTCGATCGCCAGCACGAAAACCTTCGCTGAACCCACCTGGGCGGATTCGAGCAGCGCCAGGTGGGCCGCGTCGCCGTAGTACACCTGCATGCCGAAACGGCGCACCGTCTCGATCTGCTCGGGGTCGTTGTCGACCGCGGTGAACCGTATGCCCTGCTTCATCAACAGTCGGCCGATCACCTGCCCGACCCGACCGAAGCCCGCAATCACCACTGTCGGCGGATCGGTCGGCATCGGGTCGTAGTCGCGTGCCGGCCGCTTGGCGTCGCGCTTCGCAAGCCAGTCGTTGGCGATAAAGAGCAGCGGCGCGAACGCCATCGACAGGGCGACGGCGAGCGTCATCTGGTCGGCCACCCGGATTGGCACCAGGCGCCCCTGCTCCACCATGCTGAACACGACAAAGGCGAACTCGCCGCCCTGTGCCAACGCGAAAGCGAGCGGGCGGGCGCTGTCGATGCCGTCCGGCGCGATCCGGCGCAAGACCCATAGTACGCTGGCCTTGAGGGCCAGCAGACCCAGGGCAAAGCTGATCACCCGCACGGGCATGGTGCCAAGCAGGTCGAGGTTGGCGTTCATGCCGACCGCCATGAAGAACAGGCCCAGCAGCAGCCCCTTGAACGGATCGATGGTGGCCTCGAGTTCATGGCGGAACTCGGAGTCCGCAAGAAGCACCCCGGCAACGAAGGCGCCCATCGACATCGACAAGCCCACCGCCTCCATCAAGGACGCCAAGCCCAGCGCGCACAGCAAGGCCGCAGCCGTGAACAGCTCACGGCTGCCAAATCGCGCGACGTAAACGAAGACCCAATGCAGGACGCGACGCCCGACCAGAACCACCACCAGCAGCACGAGCAGCCCCATCAGGGGATTGCGACCCGCCTTGGGCAGACCGACATCGAGCAGCGGAATCAGCGCCAGCAGCGGGATCACCGACAGATCCTGAAACAGAAGTATCGCGAAGGACTCGCGCCCGTACTGGCTGGTCAATTCCTTGCGTTCGGCCAGAGTCGGCAGCACCAGTGCGGTGGACGAGAGCGCAAGCGTCCAGCCGAGCAGCACGCCAGCCTTGATAGAAAGGCCGAATCCGACCGCCACCACAGTGCCGATCACGGTGCCGCAGCCGATCAGCTGCAGGGCCCCCAGTCCGAAGACCTGGCGCCGCAGCGCCCACAGGCGCGAGGGCTGCAGTTCGAGGCCGATCACGAAGAGCAGCAGCACAATGCCGAGTTCAGCGGTATGCAGCAGGCTCTCAGGGTCGCCCACCAGATTCAGCCCGAAGGGGCCAACGAGCACGCCGGCGACGAGGTAGCCCAGCACGGTACCGAGCCGGGCGCGTTTGAAGAGCGGTACGAGAAGCACTGCTGCCGCGATCAGCGCGGCAAAGGTGGTGAGCGAGGTCATCGGTTACTCCGGTTCATCGCATCAGGATCGCAGAAATGGGTGACAGGCATCGGCATGCAGCTGTTGCCGAATGTGCTCGCGTCGAGCGGCTACAGCCCCGGGTCGCTGCCACCACCAAGCAAGGCGGCGTCGACCGTGTGCCGATTCAGATGTGGCGACATCAGCTCGATGAAGCCATACACATAGCCGCGCAGGTAGGCGTTCTTGCGGATGCCGATGCGCGTCACGGCGGAGGCGAACAGGTGCGATGCGTCGATCGCGCCGATGCGACGATCGGCAATCGGGTCATACGCGATCGAGGCGATCAGGCCTATCCCCAGATCCATGGCGACATAGGTCTTGATCACATCGGCGTCCATCGCCGCCAGCACCACGTTGGGCTTGAGGCCGCGCCCGAGAAAGGCGCGATTGACCTCGCTGCGACCGGCGAAGGTGGTGTCGTAGGTGACGATCGGATACTTCACGATCTCTTCGAGCGTGAGCGGATTCGCCTTGAGGATGGGGTGCCGCGGCGTGGCAATGACGCAGCGGTTCCACTGGTAGCTCGGCAACGAGACGAGCCCGTCCGTCTCGCCCACCGACTCGGTGGCAATTGCGAGGTCGGCTTCGCCCTCCAGCACCCAGTCACAAACCTGCCGGGGGCTGCCTTGGTGCAAGGTCAGCCGCACACCGGGGAATTTCTGCACGAAGGCCTGGACCACCCGCGGCAACGCGTAGCGCGCCTGGGTATGGGTGGTCGCAATGTTCAAGGTGCCGGCCGATTCGTTGCTGAATTCGGCGCCGACCTTCTTCAGGCTATCGACTTCGCCCAGCATGCGCTCCGCGATCATCAGCACCTGCCGGCCCGGCTCGGTCACGCCGGTAAGGCGTTTGCCATGTCGCACGAAGATGTCGATGCCCAGCTCTTCCTCAAGCTGGCGGATCTGTTTTGACACGCCGGGCTGGGAGGTAAACAGTGCATCCGCTGCTTCCGACACGTTCAACCCCGCCCGGACCACTTCGACGACGTAGCGCAACTGCTGGAGATTCATGGCACGCCCGCTATATAACGAATCGTTCTTAGAGTCTAACACGCAGGCAGAAAAGGGAATTAAGCGCTCCGATAAGATCGCGGCTCACATTCACCCCGAGTGATTTCATGGATTTCACCTACTCCATCGCCGGTTTTGCCGTTGGCGCCATCGTCGGACTGACCGGCGTCGGCGGCGGATCGCTGATGACACCGCTGCTGGTGCTGCTGTTCGGCATCCACCCGGCGGTCGCAGTCGGCACAGACCTGCTGTACGCGGCGATCACCAAGGCCGGCGGCACCGTCGCACACAACCTCAAGGGCACCGTCGACTGGAAGATCACCGGCGCCCTCGCCGCAGGCAGCCTCCCCGCCGCCGCGGCCACGCTGTTCGTGATCGGCACCTATTTCCCCGGCGGCATCGGCGGCGCCAAAGACATCATCTCGGTCGCACTCGGCATCGCCCTGCTGCTGACCGCGGTCGCGCTGATCTTCCGCAGCCGTATCCAGAAGTTCTCGCTCGCCCACCATGGTGGTGAGCGCGATCCGGCGCTCACCCGGACGCTGACCATCCTCACCGGCGCGATCCTTGGCGTGCTGGTCTCCATCTCGTCGGTCGGCGCCGGGGCACTGGGCGTGACCGCCTTGTTCTTCCTGTATCCGCGCCTGCCGGCAGTGCGGATCGTCGGCTCGGACATCGCCCATGCGGTGCCGCTGACGCTGGTGGCAGGCCTCGGCCACTGGTGGCTGGGTAGCGTGAACTGGTCGCTGCTCGGCAGCCTGCTGGTTGGCTCGCTGCCCGGCATCTGGATCGGCAGCCACATCTCCGCAAAAGTGCCGGAAAAATTCCTGCGTCCCGCGCTCGCCTTGATGCTCGTGCTTGTCGGTACGAAGCTGATCGCGCACTGATCACCCCGAATTCCAAGAGAGAGATTCACGATGTACCGCTACGACGAATACGACCAGCGCATCGTTGACGAGCGCGTTGCCCAGTACCGCGACCAGACGCGCCGCTACCTTGCCGGCGAACTGACCGAAGACGAGTTCCGCCCGTTGCGCCTGCAGAACGGCCTCTACATCCAGCGCCAGGCGCCGATGCTGCGCGTCGCCATCCCCTACGGCCTGCTCGCCAGCCGCCAGCTGCGCAAGCTCGCCGAGATCGCGCGCAAGTACGACCATGGCTACGCGCATTTCTCGACGCGCCAGAACATCCAGTACAACTGGCCGAAACTTGAGGACACGCCGGACATCCTGGCCGAACTCGCCTCGGTCGAGATGCACGCGATCCAGACTTCCGGCAACTGCATCCGCAACATCACGACGGACCAGTTCGCCGGTGTCGCGCCGGACGAAGTGGTCGACCCGCGCGCGCTGGCCGAGATCCTGCGCCAGTGGAGCACCTTCCACCCCGAGTTCGCCGCGCTGCCGCGCAAGTTCAAGATCGCCGTGAACGGCGCGCAGAGCGACCGCGCCGTGGTCCGCGTTCACGACATCGGCCTCGAATTCCTGCGTAACGACGCCGACGAACTGGTGGTGAAGGTCTGGGTCGGTGGCGGTCTGGGCCGCACGCCGATCATCGGCCAGGTGATCCACGAGGCGCTGCCGTGGAAGCACGTCATCAGCTACTGCGAGGCGATCCTGCGCGTCTACAACCGCTACGGCCGCCGCGACAACGCGTACAAGGCGCGCATCAAGATCCTCGTCAAGGCGCTCGGCATCACCGAGTTCAAGCGCCAGGTCGAGGAAGAGTGGGCCTTCTGGAAAGATGGCCCGAGCACGCTGACACAGGCCGAACTCGACCGCGTCAGTGCGCACTTCGCACCGCACGCCTACGAGAAGCTTGCCGATTGCGACCCGGATTTCAACGAGAAGGCCGCGACCAACCCGGCGTTCGCCGCCTGGCTCAAGCGCTGCACGCACGCCCACAAGGTATCCGGCTACCGCGCGGTGACGCTGTCGCTGAAAAAGACCGGCATCGCGCCGGGCGATGCCACTGCCGAACAGATGGAAATCGTCGCCAATCTCGCTGACCAGTACAGCTTCGGCGAACTACGTGTGTCGCATGAGCAGAACCTGATCCTGGCCGACGTGAAGCTCAGCGACCTGTTCGATGTATGGCAAACCGCGCGAGCGGCCGGTCTCGCGACGCCGAATATCGGCCTGCTGACCGACATCATCTGTTGCCCGGGGGGTGACTTCTGCTCGCTGGCCAACGCCAAGAGCATCCCGATCGCGCAGGCGATCCAGGAACGTTTCGACAACCTCGATTTTCTCTTCGACCTCGGCGACATCGAGCTGAACATCTCCGGCTGCATGAACAGCTGTGGTCACCATCACGTCGGCCATATCGGCATCCTCGGCGTCGATAAGGACGGATCGGAGTGGTACCAGATCTCGCTCGGCGGCCAGCAGGGCAACGAAACCACACTGGGCAGCGTGATCGGCCGCGCTTTCGCCGCCGCCGATGTACCTGACGTGATCAGCAAGATCATCAGCGTCTTCGTCGAACAGCGCGAAGGCGACGAGTTGTTCATCGACGTCGTGCGCCGCCTTGGCCTCGACCCCTTCAAGGCCCGCGTGTACGGCACGCCGGCCGCAGCCCCGAAGAAGGAGCTGGAGAATGTCTAACTTGATCAAGAACGGCGCCGTCGTCGAAGACGGCTGGACGCTGGTGCGCTACCCGGCGGTCGACGAATCCGTGCAGAAGCAGGCCGGCAAGGTGGTGCAATTCAAGGTCACCGGCACCGAGGCCGCCTCGCCCGAGTTGATCGCGCAAGTGCAGATCCCGGCGGGCCGCGCGATCGTGCCGCTGGCCGTGTTCCGCGCCCGCAAGGACGAACTGGCTGCACGTATCGCCGCCGGCGAAATCGGCGTATGGCTGGAAAGCTTCGAACTGGTCGAAGACCTCGCCGCCGCCGTGGGCGACATCAACGCCCTGCCCGTCATCGCCTACGACTTCCCGAAGTTCGTCGATGGTCGCGGCTTCTCCGCCGCCGTGCTGCTGCGTACCCGCTACGGCTACAGGAACGAATTGCGCGCGATCGGCGATGTGCTGCGCGACAAGCTCTACTTCATGCAGCGCTGCGGCTTCGACGCCTACCAGATCCGCGCCGACCGCTCGGCCGAGGATGCGCTGGCCTCGTTGCGCGACTTTTCCGAGCCCTACCAGGCTTCGGTGGCCGAGCCGCAACCGCTGTGGCGCCGCCACGCCCGCGCTTGAACGGAGTCCAGCGATGAGCGAGAGCGTCTCCTTCCTCAAGCCGCGCGCCAAGAACCCGGCAACCACACCGGCGCTGACCGATGAACTGCGCACCACGGTCGCGGTGAAGCGCGCCCGTACGCTGGAACTGCTGCATGCGGCGATCGAGGAATTCGGTGCTGCCGGTGAAGTCACCTTCGCCAACAGCTTCGGCGCCGAGGACATGGTGCTGACCGACCTGATCCTCACCGAGCGCCTGCCGATCGAGATCTTCTCGCTCGACACCGGCCGCCTGCCGGCGGAGACCTACACCCTGATGGGCGAGGTGGAGAAGCGCTACAGCACGAAGCTGAAAGTCTTCTTCCCGGACGCGACGGCCGTCGAGCAGTACGTGCGCACCGAAGGCATCAACGCCTTCTACGACTCAGTCGAACTGCGCAAGGCGTGCTGCGGCATCCGCAAGGTCGAACCGCTGCGTCGTGCGTTGGCCGGCAAGAAGGCGTGGATCACCGGCCTGCGCGCCGCGCAGAGCACCACCCGCACCGAGCTCGCGCCGCGCGAGTTCGACGCCGGCAACGGACTGGAGAAATTCAACCCGCTGTTCGACTGGAGCGAGCGGGAAGTCTGGGCCTACATCCGCATCCATGAGCTGCCCTACAACGCGCTGCACGACCAGTTCTACCCGAGCATCGGCTGTGCGCCCTGCACCCGCTCGATCGCGGTCGGCGAGGATGTGCGCGCCGGGCGCTGGTGGTGGGAGAATCCCGAATCCAAAGAGTGCGGCCTGCACGTGAAGAAATCCTGAGCGCGCGTCGCTCACGCTGAAAGCAAACGAATGAGTACGCTGACCAAACAAACGCTGTCGCACCTCGACTGGCTCGAAGCCGAAGCCATCCACATCATGCGCGAGGTCGCCGGCCAGTGCGAACGCCCGGTGCTGCTGTTCTCGGGCGGCAAGGATTCGATCTGCCTGCTGCGCATCGCCGAGAAGGCTTTTCGCCCCGGCCGCTTCCCCTTCCCGCTGATGCACATCGACACCGGCCACAACTACAAGGAAGTCACCGACTTTCGCGACAAGCGTGCGGCCGAACTCGGCGAACGCCTGATCGTGCGCTCGGTGGAAGACTCGATGAAGCGCGGCTCGGTGGTGCTCAAGTCGGCCGATGAATCGCGCAACAAGCATCAGTCGGTGACCTTGCTCGAAGCAATCGCCGAGTTCGAGTTCGACGCCTGCATCGGTGGCGCACGTCGCGACGAGGAGAAGGCCCGCGCGAAGGAACGCGTGATGAGCTTCCGCGACGAGTTCGGCCAGTGGGATCCGAAGAACCAGCGCCCGGAACTGTGGAACCTCTACAACGCCCGCGCCTTCAAGGGTGAGAACATCCGCGCCTTCCCGATCAGCAACTGGACCGAAATGGACGTATGGCAGTACATCGAGCGCGAGAAGCTCGAACTGCCCTCGATCTACTTCGCCCACACCCGCCCGGTGGTGCGCAAGGGCACCCTGCTGCAGCCGGTGACCGAGCTGACGCCGGCCAAGCCGGGCGATGTGGTGGAAGAGGTGATGGTCCGCTTCCGCACCGTTGGCGACATCACCTGCACGGCGCCGGTCGAGTCGACCGCGAGCACGGTCGAGCAGATCGTCGTCGAGACCGCCACCACGACGATCACCGAGCGCGGCGCGACGCGACTGGACGACCAGACCTCGGAAGCGTCGATGGAGCAACGCAAGAAAGAAGGCTACTTCTGAAAGAACACGCATAGATCTACTGCGCGGCCTCATCCCGGGGCCTGTGATGGTCGCCGTACCGCATGTACGGCTGCGCTTCTCGACCCCGGCCTGACCCCGCTCGCTACGATCTCTGCGCGTCCTTTTGTAGGACTTAACGAAAGAACCTAGAGATGTCCGCGATGGAAAACCTTCCGACCCAAGAAAACGGCCTGCTGCGCTTCATGACCTGCGGCAGCGTCGACGACGGCAAGAGCACGCTGATCGGCCGCCTGCTGTACGACACAAAGGCGATCCTCGCCGATGCGCTGACCGCGATCGAGAAGACCTCGAAGAAGCGCGGGCTCGATGCGGTCGACCTCTCGCTGCTGACCGATGGCCTGCAGGCCGAGCGCGAACAGGGCATCACGATCGACGTGGCCTACCGCTACTTCGCCACCGGCACGCGCAAGTACATCATCGCCGACGCGCCGGGCCACGAGCAGTACACCCGCAACATGGTCACCGCGGCATCCACCGCGAACCTCGCGATCATCATGATCGACGCGCGCAAGGGTGTTCTCGCACAGACCCGCCGGCACAGCTACATCACGCATCTGGTGGGCATTCCGCACCTGGTGGTGGCGGTAAACAAGATGGATCTGGTCGACTACGACCAGGCCACGTACGACCGCATCTGCGCCGAGTACCGTGCCTTCGCCGACAAGATGGGCCTCACCGCCAAGGGCTTCGACGTGCGCTTCATCCCGGTGTCCGCGCTGGCTGGCGACAACATCGTCGAGCGCGGCGATGCGATGCCCTGGTACGAAGGCCCGACCCTGCTGGATATCCTCGAAACGGCGCCGCCCGCTGGCACGCACGAACGCAGCGAATCCTTCCGCTTCCCGGTGCAGTACGTGATCCGCCCGCAAGCCTCGGACGACCCCGAACTGCACGACTATCGCGGCTTTGCCGGTCGTGTCGAATCGGGCACCGTGCAAGCTGGCGACGCCGTCACGGTGCTGCCCTCGGGTATCGAATCGCGCGTCAAGGCAGTGCACATCGGTGGCGAGCCGATCGACGTCGGCCACACCGAACAGTCGGTCACGCTGCTGCTGGAAGACGAGGTCGACATCTCGCGCGGCGACATGATCGTCAAGTCCGGCAACGCACCGGAAGCGAAGAAGGAACTGCGCGCGATGCTGTGCTGGCTGTCGGAGACGCCGCTGTCGCCGGCCCGCACCTACCTGATCCGCCACACCTCGCGCACCGTCAAGGCCAAGCTTTCGGGCATCGCGTACAAGGTCGACATCAACTCGCAAGCGCAGGTCGACGCCACCCAACTGGCGGTGAACGACATCGCCGAGGTCGGCTTCAAGCTCGCGCAGCCGATCTTCGCCGACCCCTACACCACCAACCGCGAAACCGGCGCCTTCATCGTCGTCGACGAGTCGACCAACAACACGGTCGGGGCGGGCATGGTGATCTGAGGGGGCGGCACATTCGCAATACGGCGCCCGGTATCGGCGGCGCCGATGCACACCCGACGAGTGGTCCGGGCCTCGCTCCGGACCACTGCCGCGTCAGGGTAGCCTGAGGCGCCTTTCCCGCGCGCCCAAGCGTGGGCTATCCTCCAAGCAGATGCGCAGGCAGATCACGCTCCTCCTCCTTGCAGCACTCCTCAGCCTTCCGGCTCGGGGTGCCGACATCCGCTTCCCCGGAGGGGATAGCCCGGACGACAAGCGCTGGGACTTCGTACTGGAAATCCTCGCGCTGGCGCTGGAAAAAGCGCCCGATCGGGCCGGCCCTGACCGGATCATCCGCCTGCCGGCGCAGATGCAGGCCCGCCGGATCGCCGAACTGCGGGCCGGCGAGCTTGAAGTTGCCGTCGCGGTCGACTCGCGGGACCTGCGCAAACAGGGCGTCATCGTCATCCCGACGCCGTTGCAGCGCGGCTTGTTGGGGTGGCGGCTGCTGATGATTCGTCCGGAGTCGGCACCGCGCTTCGCAAGCGTCACTTCGCTCGAACAACTGCGCCCCTTGCAACTCGGTTTCATCCGTACGTTTGCCGACTATCCGATCATGCGCGCCAACGGTTTGAACCTGGTCGACGCGGGCGACTACTCCGGCGCCTTCCGTATGCTGGCGGCAGGCCGTATGGACTATCTCTCGCGGGGCGTGGCCGAGATATTCTGGGAACTCGACGTCCAGAAACGAAACGGCGTCACGCCGCTGCAGATCGAACCGGCACTGGCCCTGCACTACCGGGCAGACTGGTACTTCATCGTCAACCCGACGCGGGCGGATCTGGCCGAACGCGTTACGCGCGGGCTGGGCAAAGCGATTCAGGATGGCTCCTACGATCGGAGCTTCCAGCGCCACTTCGCGCAGATTCTGGCGAGCGCAAACTTCGAACGCCGCCGCATCATCGAACTTTCAAACCCGGACCTCGAACAGGATGACAGCGTGCCGACCAGTTGGTGGTGGCAGCCAGCGTCACCCGCCCAGAGCGCTGACAACCCGCCGCAAAGCGCGGTCCGAAAAAAAGGCGGGCGCTAGACGGGTCTGAGCAGCTTGTGCAGCACCATCGCAGCCGCGCCCGCTGCGACCGCGCGGCGACCATAACGGGACACGCGCACTTCCGGCGCGGGGAGCCCGGCCGCCAGCGCGTAGGCATCGATGGTTTCCTTCGCCGCATCGAGCAACGGGGCGCCGAGCTCACAGGTCGGGCCGCCGAGCACGAAGCGCCCCGGATCAAAGGCAGTCCAGAGGTTCTGCATCAGCACGCCGAGGTAATGGCCGGCCTGTTGTGCTGCACGCACGGCCAGCAGTTCGCCCTGCGCGACACCGGCCGCCAGCGCATCGAGATCGCGCGGCGGGTCGCCCGGACTGGCCGACTGGCGTGCGATCGCGCGCAGGCCGATGTAGGCCTCGGCACAGCCCTCGCGCCCGCATGAACAGCGTGCGCCGGCAATCTGCAGGATCGAGTGCCCCACTTCACCGGCGAATCCGGCCGCCCCCACGAACAGGCGGTCATTGACGACAATGCCCGCGCCCACGCCGATACCCAGACTCAGATAGACCAGCGGATCGGGCACCGGTGCGCTGCCGAATTCGTATTCGCCCAGCGCAGCGACATCCGCCTCGTTCTGCATGCAGATCGGCAGCGCATCCAGCCCGGCGGCGTCGAATGCGGCGCGCAAGGGCCTGGCTACGTCGACATTGCGCCAGCCAAGATTGGGCGCCACTTTCAGCACGCCCGCGTCCTCGTCGACCGCGCCTGGCAAGCCGACGCCGACGCCGAACACGCTGCGCCCGGACGCCCGCACCTGCGCCACGCCATCGATCAACAGGCGCGCGAGCTGGCCGAGCACCTCGGTCGGGCCGCTCCCTTGGAGGTCCTGCTCCGTCTTGAACACGATCTCGCCGCTGAGCGAAAGGCCAACCACGTGAATACGGTCCACCCCCAGTTCTGCGCCGACCATCGCGAGACGCCCGCCATCGATTGCAAGAGGGGTCGGCCGGCGGCCGAGGGCGCCGGTAATCTGGATCGCATGCTCGACCAGCCAGCCTTCGTCGATCAACTCCTGCGCCAGCAGGCTCACCGTGGATTTGGTGAGCCCGGTTTCCTTGGCGATGTCGGCGCGCGAAAGGCCGCTCTGCTGTCGCACCCGGCGAACGATCGCCATACGGTTGATCTGTTTGAGGAGCGTCTGGTCACCAGTGATGGGCATGCCGATTTCCGATCGAACGATGTACTGGGCACGCGCCGCACTAAGGCCCGCGGGTGCGGGCCTGGCGGGCGCCGAGAATGCAGCTGCAGCACCGCCGCCCAATGATACCGGCGCTGCCGTATGCGGCAACCGGTAACTATATCCCACGCAGGCTTTCGCCCCCCGTCTCGAAATTGCGACGCGAGCACCGAATGGCGCACGGTGCGAACACGGCGCGCGAGTGCCCGGCCGCGCAAGCCCGCAGGCGCGGGACTCAGCCGGGAGGAATGGTCGCTTCAAGTGGGCCCTCGGCCGCGCGCGGCGCAAGCGCCACATGCCGCGTCGGATGTACCGCGATCCACAAGCGGCCGCCTGCCGGGATCAAAGCGCTAGAATCGCTTCGCCTCCGGCCTTCTGGGCCGGCAACCGGCGAAACCGATCGCCCCACCTCCGGAACGCCCCGCTGCAGCCCATGTCCGAATTCACCCACCGCGTGCTGTCGATCATCCCGCCGATGACGCAGCTCAATACGCCCTACCCGTCCACGGCATACCTCACCGGTTTCCTGCGCGCACAGGGTGTCGCGGCGGCTCAGGAGGATCTGGCGCTGGCGCTGGTGCTGCGCCTGTTTTCGCCGCAGGGCCTGGACGAAGTCCGTGCGCGGGCCGAGGCGATCCCGCAGCGCAAGCGCTCGCCGCAGGTGGCGTCGTTCCTGGCGCAGTTCGCGCGCTACCGGGCCACGGTATCGGTGGCAATCGGCTTCCTGCAGGGGCGCGATCCGACCGTGGCGCACCGCATTGGCGGTCGCAACTTCCTGCCCGAGGGCGCGCGTTTCGATTCGCTGGAGGTGTACGTCGATCCGGACGGCGGCGACCCGCTCGCCTGGGCCTTCGGATCGCTTGGCATGCAGGATCGCGCGCGCCACCTCGCCACGCTGTACCTCAACGACCTCGCCGACGTGCTGCGCGACGCTGTCGACCCACGCTTCGAGTTCGTGCGCTACGGCGAATCGCTGGCCGCCAGCCAGCCGAGCTTCGACCCGCTCGCACAGGCCTTGGCGGGCGCGCACACGCTGGTCGATGCGACCCTGTGCACGCTTGCGCTTGACGCGCTGGACCGGCACCGACCGGACGTCGTGCTGCTGTCGGTACCCTTCCCCGGCTCGGTGTATGGCGCTTTCCGCATCGCGCAGACGATCAAGGCGCAAGCCCCGGGCGTTGTCACGGTGCTGGGCGGCGGATTCGTGAACACCGAGCTGCGCGAACTCGCCGATCCGCGGGTGTTCGACTACTTCGATTACGTCACGCTGGATGCCGGCGAGCGCCCCTTGCTGGCGATCCTGGAGCATCTGCAGGGCCGGCGCTCGCAACAACGCCTGGTGCGCAGCTTCATCCGTGACACGGAAAGCGGCGCCGTACGCTACGTGAATTTCGCCGAGCCCGACGTCGCGTTTGAGGACGTCGGGACGCCGACCTGGGACGGTTTGCCGATCGACGGCTACCTGTCGATCCTCGACATGCTCAACCCGATGCACCGGCTGTGGTCGGACGGACGCTGGAACAAGCTCACCGTCGCGCACGGCTGCTACTGGAAGAAGTGCAGCTTCTGCGACGTGAGCCTCGACTACATCTCGCGCTACGACGCGGCGTCGGCGGACACACTGATCGCGCGCATCGACGCCATCGTCGCCGAAACCGGGCAGAGCGGCTTCCACTTCGTCGACGAAGCTGCGCCCCCCAAATCGCTGAAGGCGCTGGCACAAGCGCTGGTCGATCGGCAGCGATCGATCTCATGGTGGGGCAACATCCGCTTCGAGAAGTCCTTCACGCCCGAACTGTGCCAGTTGCTCTCCGACAGTGGCTGCATCGCGGTGTCAGGCGGGCTGGAAGTCGCGTCCGATCGCCTGCTCAAACTGATGCAGAAGGGCGTCTCGGTGGATCAGGTGGCACGGGTGACCCATGCGTTCAGCGAGGCCGGCATCCTGGTGCACGCCTACCTGATGTACGGCTTCCCCTCGCAGACGGTGCAGGACACGGTGGACGCACTCGAATACGTGCGCCAGTTGTTCGAAGCCGGCTGCATCCAGTCAGGCTTCTTCCATCGCTTTGTCTGCACGGTGCACTCGCCGGTCGGCAAGAACCCGGAGGCCTATGGCGTCACGCTGATGCCGCTCCCGCCCGCGACGTTTGCGCGAAACGACGTCGGTTTCATCGACCCCACCGGCGTCGACCACGACGCGCTGGGCGTGGCGTTGAACAAGGCGCTGTACAACTTCATGCACGGCATCGGACTCGATGAGGACGTGCGCAGCTGGTTCCAGCAACGCGTACCACGCACCCGGGTACCGCGGCACTTCGTCGCCAACGCGCTGCGCTGAGTCGCTGTTCGCAGCTAAAGGTGCGCGGGCGACGCGACCGTCAAGCAGCCCAACGCATATCGTCTATTGGCCCCCTTGGCAGCCGCCGCCCCACTTAGCCAAACAATTGCGCCAGCATAGGCAGGGTCGATCGCGCCGTCCCGACGAGCCCGGCCGCACCGCTTATCGCGAGCGACCGACCGGACTTGAGCCCTCGAAGAGCCAAATATCCACTGTACTGGGGTAGTCGGCGCGATTCCGACTATCCACTGCCCGCGCAGCGCCTGCCAAGTCGGCACCTCAGAAACCAAGGGCCTTGAGCACCCGGCGATTGTGCGCGGCGTAGTAGGCGTCGGGCATGCCCAGCTCGTAGACGCTTCCGCTGATCGTCTGCACCCGGCGCGAGTCGCCGTCGAACGCGGTGATCGCAGAGGTGTTGCCCGTCGGCGTACAAACGTTTGCGCCGATGATGTCCTCCGGGCGCTTGATCACACCCACACCGGGCACTTCGATACGCCAGCCCTTGATCACGCCGCGTGGCTCGCCGGCGATCCGGGTGGATCGCACCGGCCGGTCGAGCGAGCGTTCGACCTCCTGGATCATCAACAGCAAGTCGCCCGCAATATTGGTGCCGCTCGCATCGAAGTCCGCTTCGCCGTTCGCCAACGCGCTATCCGCGACGCCAAGCGGCGCCGTGTGACGGCTTGAGGGGGACAGTTCATCAGCAGACTTGCGTGTCATCGCGCGAATTCCATCTATATCGGCATCACGAGCGAAGCCGCTGGCGACTGGAGCGAAACGGTCATCCATCAAGGGGGTAGCTTCCGGGTTGATTGTTATGGTTGTACGCGTAACCGGGCGCCTGATGCGCCCCCGTTTCAGCCGGCGGCGTTCGACGGGTTCCGGGGAGGCGGTATTTTCCGCAGAGTGCGGCGAGACAGCAAGTACGGCGCAGCCGCCGTCGCCGGCCCCACGAGGGCGCAGCCGCATTTGCTGGGAAGACGATCATCGTCTCAGATTTCCGGCAGGCAGTGGACGGGTTTGCGTCGATCTGACAGCGCGCTCGATCAAGGTTTGCAGCCCTTGCAATTGCCCCACTAGCCTACATATGCCGAACGTACGGCACAGTCGCAACGAGGGGCACAATGAGCGAACAGGTATTCCGCATCGCGAGCGAAGACGATTTCGAAGACGGGATCGCAGAGGCGCTTGCCGAAATTGACCCCGACAACCTCGACGATCTGATCATTGAGGCGCATGGCGAGGATGACGCACACCACGAGACCTTCAGGCGCATGCTCGATGCTTTCGCGGCAGAACATGAGCGTCGCCTGCTCGAACACGACGGGAGTTACTTCTTCCTGCCCTTGAAGCTGCACTGATCGGACCTTACGGCAAGGCGCCCGCGCCGAAGCATCCCCGAGCGACGCCCGAAACGCACTGGCACCGGACAGTCAGCCGCACGGAGCGCGTACGCCAAGTGATGCCCGATCGGATCGGCGCGTAACCGCAGTTTCGCCATCGCGACCCGGCACCGATGCGCGCTTGCGCTCCAACCGGAACGTCGCGCGGCCGGACTGGGAGGTCGCTGCGTGCCGACGCATCCGCACCAACGGTGTTGTGTCGTACAAGACGCGTGATCGTGATGCAGTCTTGTTCTCGACCGACATTTCAAGCAAAAACGCCCGCGGCATGCCGGGGGCGTTTTTGCTTTACCTTCGCAGTCCGGGCAGATCGAGCGCCCTGAGCGGCTCTACCAGAGGGTTTCGCGCTCCGCCGTTGCGGAAATCTTGTGAATCGACAGATCCGCGCCGTTGTATTCCTCTTCCGCATCCAGTCGAATACCAACGATCTGTTTGAGTCCGCCATACACGATCGCCCCGCCGACCAGCGCGACTGCAATTCCGCCCAGCGTGCCCAAGGCCTGAACGGCCAGGCTCACGCCGCCGATGCCACCAAGCGCCTTGCTGCCGAAGATGCCGGCGGCAATGCCGCCCCATGCACCGCAAAGCCCGTGAAGCGGCCATACACCGAGCACATCGTCGATCTTCCAACGATTCTGCGTCAGCGTGAACATCCAGACAAACAGCCCGCCGGCAACACCGCCGACCACCAACGCACCAATCGGATGCATCAGGTCAGATCCGGCACACACCGCAACCAGGCCGGCGAGGGGGCCGTTGTGTACGAAGCCCGGGTCGTTACGGCCTGCGGCCAGTGCCACCAGAGTGCCGCCAACCATCGCCATCAGCGAGTTCACCGCGACCAGGCCCGAAATCTTGTCCATGGTCTGCGCGCTCATCACGTTGAAGCCGAACCAACCCACCACCAGGATCCATGCGCCGAGCGCGAGAAAGGGGATGTTTGAAGGCGGATGCGCGGAGATGCCACCATCCTTGTTGTAGCGGCCGCGCCGGGCGCCGAGCATCAACACTGCGGCAAGGCCGATCCAGCCACCAACGGCATGCACTACCACACTGCCCGCGAAATCGTGGAACTGCGCGCCAAACGCCGTTTCGAACCACTTCTGCACGCCAAAATTGCCATTCCACATAAGCCCTTCGAAGAAGGGATACACGAAGCTGACGATCAGAAAGGTGGCTGCCAGTTGCGGCATGAAGCGCGCACGTTCGGCGATGCCGCCCGACACGATGGCGGGAATCGCGGCCGCAAAGGTCAGCAGGAAGAAGAATTTGACGAGGTCGTAGCCGCCGCGCTGAACGAAGGTCTCGGCGCCTGTGAAGAAGTGGATGCCGTAGGCAACGCCATAACCGATGAAGAAATAGGCGATCGTGGAAACCGCGAAATCGGTGAGGATCTTGACCAGGGCATTGACCTGATTCTTCTTGCGGACGGTACCCAGTTCCAGAAAGGCGAAGCCGGCATGCATCGCCAGCACCATGACGGCGCCCAGCAGTACGAAAAGAACGTCGCTGGAAGTCTTGATTTGCTCCATGAGGGGCTCCATTACGAGATGGCGCACCAAGAAGCAACAAACGCACCAATTTGGCGTTTTCTATATAATCAACAACTTATGTAATATTGGCCGGCCGGAACATGCACGCCACGCATCGGCTCGGTGCATAGCGAATGCAATCGCACCGTCATCGTGCATTGCGCCGCCCTGCGCACGCGTCAGGTGCCTGGCTTCGCCCCGGGAGGGGTCTGCCCCTTCGGCCAAAGCACCCACATCTGGCCACGGCTGCGCATCTTGCCGGCCTGCGCGCCGGCCTCAGCGCCAAACCCCCAGTAGAAATCCGCACGTACGCCGCCCTTGATCGCTCCGCCGGTGTCCTGCGCCACGACGAGGCGTTGCATCGGTTTGTCGCTGCCTGGCGCCGTCGTCGCGAGGAAGACGGGCGCGCCGAGCGGCACGCTGCGCGTATCCACCGCGATGGATCGCGTGGCCGTCAAGGGCACACCCTGAGAACCAAGTGGCCCCTCGCCATTCGCGGGCTGTTCGCGGAAGAAGACGAAACTCGGGTTCGCATTGAGCATTTCGGTGAGCCGACCGGGGTTCGTACGCGCCCAGTTGCGGATGCCCTCCATGCCCGCCTGCTCGAGCTTCAACTCCCCCTTGTCGATCAACCAGCGGCCGATCGACTGATACGGATGGCCATTCTGGTCGGCATAGGCAATGCGAACACGGCTGCCATCCGCCAGCTGCACCTGGCCGGAGCCCTGCACCTGCAGGAAGAAGAAATCGATCGGGTCGGCAGCCCACAGCAAGACCTTGTCGCCCAGCTTGTCCGGCCGGGCTTCGATCTGCGCTCGCGAGTAGTAGGGCACCACCTTGCGGCCCTCCAGCCGACCGCGCAGCCGCATGTTCTTCAACTCTGGATAGAGGTCGCCCATATCGATGATCAGCAAGTCGTCCGGCACCGCATAGACGGGCGTGTCGTACGACTTGGATCGGGTGCGGCTGCCGCGGATCAGCGGCTCGTAGTAGCCGGTGATCAAACCCTCGGCCGTTCCATCCGGATTCACCACCCGCCACGGCTGCCATTCGCGCTCGGCAAAGGCGCGCACCGCAGCGGCGCTGGGTTTCTCGCCCAACTCGCGGGCCGCCTGGCAACTGGCCTGCCAGGCGGGCGCCTTCATGGCCCGGCATGAGGAAAGCATCGCAACCCAGGCTTGCGACACATCGTCGGCGCCCCAGCCCGGCAGGTCGCTCCAGCTTGCCGGCTGCAGCGGATCGGCCTTGGGCTTCTCGGGCGGCTTCTCCGGCACGGTCGGGCAAACCGGGCAAGCCGGGCATTCGGCGGTGGTGGGCGCCGTCTCCGGCACCGTTGCACACGCAGACAGCAGGGCAAGCAACACGGGAACAGCGGTATGCAAGGCGGGGCGGGTGCGAAGCATCGTTCGGCTAAACTTGTGAGTTCGTGGCGCGGGCCAGTATAACCGTCGCCCCCTTTCTCTCACGCGCGGGGCCATGTGGCATGTGGGTCATATTTCTTGAGGCGGGCGTCGCGCTCGCACTGCTGCTGATCATCGTGTGGGCCACCTGGCCGAAGAAGGACCCCGCGCGTATCGAAAACAAGCCCCCCGGAGAGACGCCCCGCGATGGCCAACCTTGAACACCTGATCGCGCGCGCCGAGGCGCTGATCGACCGGCTCGAATCGGTGCTGCCGCCGAACGTGCCCCCTCCCGACTGGAGTGCGCCGGCGCATCGCTGGCGTAGCCGCAGCGGACGCGGCTGGCTTGAGCCGGTGCATCACCCGCACCGCATCCGGCTGGCCGATCTGCAGGACATCGAAGACCAGAAGGCGCGTTGTGACGCCAACACCCGCCAGTTCGTGCGCGGTGGCCGCGCCAACAACGTGCTGCTCACGGGTGCGCGTGGCACCGGCAAGAGCTCGCTGGTCAAGGCGATGCTGGCCGAGTATGCAGCGAGCGGCCTGCGCCTGATCGAAGTCGACAAGAGCGATCTGCTGCATCTGCCCGAAATCGTCGATCTCGTCGCTGGGCGGCGCGAGCGCTTCATCGTGTTCTGCGACGACCTGTCCTTCGAGGACTCCGAGCCCGGCTACAAGGCGCTGAAGAGCGTGCTCGATGGCAGCCTCTCGGCACCGCCGGACAACCTGCTGATCTACGCCACCAGCAACCGCCGCCACCTGATGCCGGAATACTTCGCCGAGAACCTGCAGACGCACAAGGTGGGCGACGAGCTGCACCCAGGCGAGGCGGTCGAGGAGAAGATCTCCTTGTCGGAACGCTTCGGCCTGTGGATCTCGTTCTACCCGTTCGGCCAGAACGAGTACCTGTCGGTGGTGTACCACTGGCTGCGCGCCTTCGGCGTGGCCGACGCACAGATCGCCAGCGAGGCCACGCGCACCGAGGCGCTGCAATGGGCGCTGATGCGCGGCTCGCGCAGCGGGCGGGTTGCCTGGCAGTTCGCACGCGATGTGGCAGGCCGCGCCACGCCGGGCACTTCTTCAACCCACCATGCAGCATCCGATGATTGAGACCCTGTTCCCGAATGGCCCCTGGCATTACCTCGCCGGCGGGCTGCTGATCGGTACTGCGATTGGCGCGCTCTATCTGCTCGCGGGCCTTGTCGGCGGGCTGTCGACCTTCTTCAGCGCGAGCCTCTCCTGGGTATCGCGCCTACCCGCGCTGCAGCAGGCCAAGCTGCTGGACAGCCGCAACTGGCGCCTCACGTACGCGGCCGGCCTGGTCCTCGGCGGTGTGCTGTTCGCTGCGAGCCTCGGGCATTTCGGCGCCAGCACCCGCGTACCGCCCTGGCTCATGCTTGCCGGCGGCCTGTTGATCGGTTTTGGTGCGCGCCTCAGCGATGGCTGCACCGCTGGCCATGGCATCTGCGGACTCGCGTCGCTGCGCTGGCCCTCGCTCGTTGCCGTAGTCACCTTCCTCAGCACCGCAATCGTCGTCGCCCAACTGGCTGCGCACTTCGGGGTGCTGCCATGAGCCGGCTGTTCATCGCACTCCTCTGCGGGGTGGTCTTCGGATTTGGTCTCTCACTCGCGACCATGACGCAGCCCGAGGTGGTGCTCGCCTTCCTGCGTTTTCAGGATTTTGGTTTGCTGCTGGTGCTCGGCGGCGCGGTCATCGTCGCCCTGCTCGCCTATCAGATCGGCCCTCGCCTGCTGGCCCGCCCGCTCGCCGGCGCCTTCTTTGAAAAGCGGCAGACGCCGTTCTCGCGCCGCACCGTGATCGGCGCTGCGATCTTCGGCGCTGGGTGGGGCCTCTGCGGCGTATGCCCCGGCCCGGCGATTGCCGGGCTCGGGCTCGGCAACCTCGATCTGCTGTGGGCACTCACCGGCATCTTCATCGGCGCCTGGCTGCAGGCGCGTTTCTTCGGGAGTAGCGATGCGCAAACGCGTTGAAGTGGCCGCCGCCGTGATCACGCGGCCTGATGGCCGTTTCCTGCTCGGTCAGCGCGCGCCGGACACCTTCTATGCCGGTTACTGGGAATTCCCGGGCGGCAAGGTCGAACCGGGCGAATCCGCCCACGCCGCCTTGGTGCGTGAACTTGAAGAGGAACTTGGCATTACGGTCAAGCGCGCAAATCCGTGGATCACGCGCGAACACCTGTACGAGCACGCGCATGTGCGGCTGCATTTCTTCGAAGTTGCGGAGTGGTCCGGCACACCGAACGACCATGTGCACTCGGCGCTCGAGTGGCAACAAGCCGAGGCCCTCAGCGTGTCGCCGATGCTGCCGGCGAATGGACCGATCCTCAAATCGCTGCGCCTGCCGCGCACGATGGGCGTTACCCACGCCGCGGAGATCGGTATCGACGCCCAGCTCGCGGCGCTGGATGCCGCGCTCGCTGCCGGCTTGCGACTGGTGCAGATCCGCGACGTGACCCTCGCGCCGGAAGCGCGCGAACAGCTTGCGCGTGAAAGCGTGGCGCGCTGCCATGCACACGGCGCCCTCGCAGTGGTGAACGGCGACGCGGCCCTGGCTGCGGCGGTTGGTTCCGACGGGCTGCATCTGCGTGCGGCGCAGCTCGCCGAGCTTTCCGAGCGGCCGGCTTTCGACTGGGTCGGCGCCTCGTGCCACACGCGCGCCGACCTCGAAGCCGCCGCCCGCCTCGAACTCGACTACGCCCTGCTCGGCCCGGTGCTGCCTACGGCGACACACCCGGGCGCAAGCGGCATTGGCTGGGGCGCCTTCCACATGCTGACGCGCGATCTGCCGATGCCGGTGTTCGCGATCGGCGGCTTGAAATCAACCGACATGGATACCGCGCGTGGCTATGGCGCCCACGGCATCGCGGCGATCCGCAGCGGCTGGGGGGAGACCGCGAGATGAAGCCGCGCTACACCGATAAAGTCATCGTGATCACCGGCGCCTCCGACGGTATCGGCGCGGAACTCGCGCGCCAGCTCGCGTCGCAGCGGCCCAAACTCGTGCTCGCTGCACGCAACGCCGACAAGCTCGCCGCGGTCGGCAAGCAGTGCAGCGCGCTCGGCGCGCTGGTGCTGTGCGTGCCGACCGACGTGGGGATCGAAGCCGATTGCGCGGCGCTGGCACGCAAGGCCGTCGAGCGCTTCGGCGGCATCGACGTGCTGGTGGCCAACGCGGGCGTATCCGGCCACGCGATGTTCAGCGAGGTCAGCGACTTCGGCTGGTACGAGGACATGATGCGCGTGAACCACTTCGGCACGCTGTGGTGTGTGCGCCATGCGCTGCCGCATATCCTCGCGCGGCATGGGCAGGTCGTCGGCGTATCAAGCCTCGCCGGGCTCTTCGGCGTGCCGGGGCGCACAGCCTACTGCGCGAGCAAGTTCGCGATGACCGGTTTCCTTGAGGCCCTGCGGATCGAAGTGGCGGCGCAGGGCGTGGGTGTCACGATCGCCTACCCCGGCGTGGTGGCGACCGAAATCCGCTACCGCGGTTACGGCGCCGACGGCAAACCCGCCGGCAAGAGCGGGCTGGATGAAGGCCGCGCAATGCCGGTGGAAACCTGCGCCAACCTGATCCTGCGTGCGATGACGCGGCGCAGCCGCGAATGCGTGATGACCGGCCAGGGCAAGTTCGGCCGCTGGCTCAGGCTGCTGCTGCCGGATCTGGTCGATGCGCTCGCCCGGCGCAAGCTCGCAAAGAGCAGCGCAGCCCGCTAGGGAAGGTCTGAATAAGTGAGCGAGACGGATGCAGCGCAAGGCGCGGCGCGCGCAGCGACCAAGACATATCTGATGGATAGGCGCAGGAGTGAGCACGCCGTAACGCAGCGATGCGCCGTCGCAGCCACTTATTCAGACCTTCCCTAAGGCTGCGAGGCTTCAGTTGCGCGGGTCAGCACCCGGCGGCAGATCGTCCGCCAGCGGCTCCTGCCCGGGTACGCGATAAGCCTCGTCGGCCCACGCGCCAAGGTCGATCAGCTTGCAGCGTTCCGAGCAGAACGGGCGCCAACGGCTCTCGGGCGCCCACACAACGGGCTGGCTGCAGGTGGGGCACTTGACGGTGCGCGGGGTCGGGTTGCTCATGCGTGTTGCCAATCGGAATGGAAGATGCCGGCGCGGTCCATGCGCTCGTAAGTGTGGGCACCGAAGAAGTCGCGCTGCGCCTGAATCAGGTTGGCCGGCAGGCGCGCCGAACGGTAGCTGTCGAAATACGCCACCGCCGATGCGAAGGTCGGCACCGGCACGCCGGCCCGCACCGCATGGCACACCACTTCGCGCAAGGCGGCCTGGTAGTCCGCTGCGATGCCGGCGAAGTACGGGTCCAGCAGCAGGTTCGCCACCGCCGGATTCGCCTGGTAGGCATCGGTGATGCGCTGCAGGAAACGCGCACGGATGATGCAGCCGGCGCGGAAGATCTTCGCGATCTCGCCGTACTGCAGATCCCAGCC
Organism: Niveibacterium umoris; assembly: GCF_014197015.1. Taxonomy (NCBI): domain Bacteria; kingdom Pseudomonadati; phylum Pseudomonadota; class Betaproteobacteria; order Rhodocyclales; family Rhodocyclaceae; genus Niveibacterium; species Niveibacterium umoris. Next base: position 1,456,363 of record NZ_JACIET010000002.1, on the reverse strand, counting down.
GTGTTCGTCCGAAGCGGCGCGCAACTGCGCGAAGCCCTGCGCGTAGGAGATGATCTTCGACAGGTACAGCGCGCGGCGAACCGCCTCGACGAAGGCCGCGCGATCGCCCTCGAACGGTGCCGCGGCAGGGCCAGCCAGCACGGCGCTCGCAGCCACCCGCTGATCCTTCAAGGCGGAAATGCAGCGCGCGAACACTGACTCGGTGATCAAGGGCAAGGCCACGCCCAGATCCAGCGCGGACTGCGAGGTCCACTTGCCGGTGCCTTTCTGGCCTGCCTTGTCGAGGATCGCATCGACCAGGTAGCCGCCGGTCTCGGCATCGCGCTTGCGGAAGACCTGGGCGGTAATCTCGATCAGGAAACTGTCCAGCTCGCCCGTATTCCAGTCGGCAAACGTGTCAGCCAGTTCGTCGTTCGACAGGCCGGCGACGCCCTTCAGCAGCGCGTAGGCCTCCGCGATCAGCTGCATGTCGCCGTACTCGATGCCGTTGTGCACCATCTTCACGTAGTGGCCGGCGCCGCCCGGGCCGATGTAGGTCACGCAGGGCTCACCGTCGGGCGCGCGAGCGGCGATCTCGCGCAGAATTGGCGCCGCCAGTTCATACGCATCGCGCTGCCCGCCGGGCATGATCGAGGGCCCTTTCAGCGCGCCCTCCTCGCCACCGGAGACGCCCATGCCGATGAAGTTGATGCCGGTCGTCGCCAGCTCGCGGTTGCGCCGGATCGTGTCGGCAAACAGCGTGTTGCCGCCATCCATCAGGATGTCACCGGGCGCCAACAGCGGGCGCAGCGCGGCAATCGTGGCGTCGGTCGCGTCGCCCGCTTTCACCATGATCAGGATGCGACGCGGGGTTTCCAGCGCAGCGACGAATGCCTCCAGCGACTGCGTCGGCACCAGCTTGCGCCCCGGGTTCTCACGCACCACCTCTTCGGTCTTGTCGAAGGAGCGGTTGTAGAGCGCCACGGTGTAGCCGCGGCTTTCAATGTTGAGTGCGAGATTGCGGCCCATTACCGCCATGCCGATCACGCCAATCTGTGGCTTCGTCATGAAGTGCTCCTGTCAGGGGACGGCCGAGCAGGCCGTTTCGCCGGGTCTGTTCGGGGCGCTTGCCCGACAGCCCGCGTTTATTCGGGGAGTGAGAGTGTACGGGATTCGAGCGTTCGGACCGGCGAGAGGTTCCGGCCGGAGACTACAGATTGCAGAAGGTCAATTCGAACTCGACGCTGGATTCGGCCTGGCGGGTGCGCGCGACACTTGCCGCACCGACGAAGCGGACGTTCAGCGCATATTTGTTTGCGCTGATTTCGGGTACGTAGGACTCACCCTGCGCAACGCGAATCCGCAACATCTGCGCGCTGCGCCCCCCCATCATCATCTGGAATTGGCCGCGGTGCGCGACCAGATTTTCGGGACGTCCGCTCGCGCGCAGCAAGCGCAGCACGATGGCCAGACCGTCACGAATCGGCGTCATCGGCCCGATCCAGGCTTGCAGATCCGCCTGCCGTGCTTCGGGGTGGCGATGCAACCAGAAATGGTAAGAGGGCAAATCGAATTCGCAGACACCACCCGGAATCGCCGCACGGCTGCGAATGTTCATCAGCCATTCGTTCTCGCGCAGGTACTGGCCGATCTTGCCTGCCATCGCCAGCAACGCCGCGCTGGCTTGTTCGATCTCGTACAGCGCGCCGGAAAGCGCCTCTTCCGAAATGTCGGGGTTGTGGCGGAAGGAGACGAGAATCTGGCGCTGGCGCTCAAGTTCCTGCACCAGATCGACCTTCAGGTCGGCGCGGCTGGCCACATCCAGGATCTCGAACAGACTGACCAGCGCGGTGTGGTGCTCGTACGCACCTTCAGACAAGGTGAAGTGCAGTGCCTTGTCGAAAAGATCCTCAAGCCGCAGCAGTGTGCGAATGCGCTCGTTCAGCGGATATTCGTAGGTAATCACTGCGCGATTCCAGCGTCCGTTTATCGTTGTTTGAAACGCGAAACTTGAGAAAGTGCTTTAAATCATAGCAGGGAATTTGTCACGAAAGCCGCACCAGCATTGACGCTTGCTCACGATAACGACGATCGAGTTGGTCGACTTGAGTGTGCAGCGCAGCAATGTCGCCGCTGTTGTCGATCAGATCGTCAGCAACAGCTTGCCGCTGAGCCCGATTGGCTTGCGCAGCCATGATCGATTCGACCTGTTCGCGCGTGAAAGCGCTGCGCTGCATGACGCGATCAATCTGCACGGCCTCGGGCACGTCCACCACGGCAATGCGATGGCAGCGCGCACGATAGGAACCGGATTCGACCAGCAGTGGCACAACGAGAACGACATACGGCTGCGCCGAAGCTGCGGCAACGCGGGCGTCGCTTTCGGCGCGAATCATCGGATGCAGGATGCCTTCCAGTTGCCTGCGTGCCGCCGGGTCGGCGAAGGCTCGCGCGCGCATCGCGGCCCGGTCGAGCGCCCCGTTCGACGAAACGACCTCGTCGCCGAATGCTGCGCGCAGCGCCGGCATGGCCGCCCCGCCGGGTTGGGTCAGTTCATGGGCGATTGCGTCGGTGTCGACGACTGCCGCACCCAAGGCGGCAAAACGATCTGCCGCCGCGCTCTTGCCACTTCCTATTCCGCCCGTCAGACCGACGACGAATGGGCGCGACGACGGGCTCATCGCGCGGGGGTGCAATTGGCACGCGGAGCGTTCGGCAGTCGCGAAGAGGTCTCGCTGGAGAATCCCGCCAGTTGATCAGCCGGTCCGGTGACCTCGAGTTTGATCGATGTGTTCTCGCGGGTTTCCACACGCGCCGAACGTACGCCCTTTGTCTTCAGCGCTTCGAGCGCACGGTTGGCCGATTCCTCGCTCTTGTAGAGTCCGAGCGAGATCGCGTTCTGATTCGCGCCACCATCCTTGACGATGAAGAACTCTGCGACCCCCAGCGCCTTGAGCTCCTCGGCTTTTTTCTCTGCCGCAGCACGGTCTGCTTGTGGCGGCAGGTGCACCCACCACGACGCCGTGCCGCTCACCGACTGTTCCTTGCTCACGAATCCGGCGTCCTTGGCGCGCAGCGCCACTGCATCCGATTGCGCCTTTGAAAGCCCGGCCCAGCTCACGCACGCGAGCGGCAGCGGCTTCTTGACGGCGGATTCTGTCGGAGCGGATTCGGTCGCCGCGACCGGCTCGCTCGCCGCTGCGGCGGGGGCGGGTTCGGACACCGCCGCCACAGGTGCTTCGGCTGTCTTTTCCGGCGCTGGCGCCTCTTCACCATTGCCGACGACCTTCAGCGTTTCGGGATGAAGCTGACTGGAAAGGCGCTCGGGCTCGCCCCCAGGCGCGGTGGCGAACCCCGTGAGATTCAGTAGCGCCAGAACACAATTGGCTGCGAACAGGACGAAGAAGGAGGCACGTAGGAATTTCATGGTCGGCGATTATCGCAGGAAGGCCGGCGCACGGGCGATGCTCATACGGAGTAAATGACCGATGGGTCGGGCATGCGACCGCGCAGGCGCGCAGCGATGCGCTCTGCTGCCGCAACCCCGCGCGCATGCGCCTCTTCGCAGACGGAGAACCCACTCACGTCGGCGTGCGCAAACTGTAAGCCGGCTACACCTTGTGCAAACCAGTGCCGCGCCGGTGCAGTCAGGAACCCGGGGCGTGGTCGAGCCATCGCATGACCATGACGAATGCAGTCTATGCGCTGAACATGGGGCAGTAGCTCCGGATACGCCGGCGCCAACTCCTCGATCGCGAAGCGCGCCCAGTACTCGGGGGTTGAGGCCAGCAGCTGCTGGCGCAGGATCGGTGATGGCGCACCCGTCAACGCGTGGTACCAGGTCCACACGGTCGGCGCCTGCGCGGCGGACAAGCGCTGATGTGTGGCCACCACATAGCCCAGCGACCTGGCTCCATAGACCACGTTATCCCACGCTCGCTCAGCACCGGGCCTCTCGGGAGGCGCACTTTCCAGCGTGAGCTGCGCCATGACCCACGGTGCATAGTCGATCTGCGTCGCATGCGCGCGCGCCAGATCTGGCAATTGCTCGATGACCCGCGCCGCGATGAACAGGGGCGCCGCCCAGATCACAGCTTTCGCGGCGCAGACAATGGAACGCCCGCTACCTACATCGTCGATAGACGCCTCGAAACCGGAACGTGTTCGGGTCAGCCTGCGCACCATCCAGCCGCAGCGAACCCGCGGACCCAGTCGTTGTGCGAGCCCTTCCGTGATCCAAGCGTTGCCCTCCGGCGCGGTCAGAACCACATCATTCGCCGCTCCTTCAGCCATCCCATCGCGCGAGGCGAAGTAGTGCAAACCGGCCCACGCGGACACTGCATCCGCCGGAGTACCGAAGTCATCACGGCAGGCATAGTCCACGTACCATCGCAACGGCGCGCACGTGAGTCCGTTTTCGCGCAGCCAGTCCCCGAAGGTCTTGGTGTCGAGATGGCGCATCTCATCGTCCAGTCGGCTACAGGCCATTGGCAGCGCGAATGCCTTGCGCGTGCCAGACCTATTTCGGTATCCACCGACCAGAGCAAAGAAGTGCGAGAACTCCTCGCGCTCCGACTTGCTGAGCCCCGCGTCGGGAATCACGCCTTCCTGCCAGTGGCCGTGCCGCAGCAGACGTTCCTGCGGCGCCGCGCATAACAGGCGCTCCTCATAACGCGGACGGAGGCCGTCCGGATCACCTTTGAGCGCCCCGAGGTCTGCCAGCAATCGCCGCAGCGTGAAGGACTCTCGCGTCGGCAGAGGCAAATAGTGCGCTCCCAACGGAAAGCGGGAGATCTCGTTGCCACCACCACGCGCATTGCCGCCGGCCGTGGGTTGAATCTCGGCGACGAGGAAATCCCCAAGCCCTGCCCGCTCAAGCCACCAGCCCGCGGACAACCCACCGATCCCGCCCCCCACGATCAACACGTCGGTGGCAAGTCGTTCCGCAGCTTCCTGAGAATCTGGTGGCGCGGTTCTCAGCCGATGACCGATCGTCGGGTCCGCGCCGATCCAGCCGGTTGCAGGGAATCCGCTTTCGCGGCTAGACATGCACGCCGCCAAGGGCAACGCGCCGATGGCGCCCAGCCAGCGCCTACGGTCGACCTTCATCTCGCTTCAGCCCGCGCCGCGTACGCTGACACGCACAAGTCAGGAGTCGGGCACCAGCAAAAGCAAAAGGCCGGGGAAATTCCCCAGCCTTTTGTCAGCTTGCTGATCACGCGCATTGCTGCGCGCGAAGCCTTAGGCTTCGACCGGCGCCGCAGCGTCAGCCGTTTCCGGGCGGTCGACCAGTTCAACCAGCGCCAACGGCGCATTGTCGCCAACACGGAAACCGCACTTCAGGATACGCAGGTAACCACCGTTACGGCTTGCGAAACGCGGGCCCAGGTCGTCGAAGACCTTGACGACCATCTCGCGGTCGCGCAGGCGATCGAACGCGAGGCGGCGATTCGCCAAGCTGGGCTTCTTGCCCAAGGTAATAATCGGCTCGACAACACGGCGAAGTTCTTTCGCCTTCGGCAGTGTCGTCTTGATCACCTCGTAACGCAGCAGCGCGTTCGAAAGGTTGCGCAGGAGCGCCTGGCGGTGAGCGCTGGTGCGATTCAGCTTGCGAAGACCATTACGGTGACGCATGTTCGTATTCCTCTTTCAGTCTGGCCTGACAACGATCAACCGAGCTTTTCGAGCCCGGCCGGCGGCCAGTTTTCCAGCTTCATGCCAAGGGTCAGGCCGCGCGAGGCGAGCACTTCCTTGATCTCGTTAAGTGATTTGCGACCAAGATTCGGCGTCTTCAACAACTCGGTTTCAGTGCGCTGGATCAGATCACCGATGTAATAGATGTTCTCGGCCTTCAGGCAATTCGCAGAACGAACCGTCAGTTCAAGATCATCCACCGGACGCAGCAGCAACGGGTCAACCGTTGTCTTTTGCACCGGCATTTCCGTCGTCGTGACCGTCGGACCGAGGTCCGTGAAGGCCTCAAGCTGGTCACGCAGTACGCCAGCAGCGTAACGAACCGCTTCTTGCGGATCGACAGCACCGTTGGTCTCAATGTCCATCACCAGCCGGTCCAGGTCCGTACGCTGCTCGACACGAGCCGCCTCGACCTGATAGCTGACTCGGCGAACCGGGCTGAACGAAGCATCCAGCACGATACGTCCAATCACCTTGGCATCCGCATGTGCGGGCCGCATGTTGCCAGGCACGTAACCACGCCCCTGCTCAACTTTCAGCACCATCTCGAGCTTGCCACCCGGCGCCAGATGCGCGATGACATGATCCGGATTGATGATCTCGACGTCGTGCGTGGTCTCGATATCACGAGCAGTTACGACGCCCTCGCCCTTTTTGGCGAGCTTGAGCGACGCTTCGGTGCGATTGTGCAGCTTGAAAACCACACCCTTCAGGTTGAGCAGGAGATCAACGACATCCTCACGCACACCATCCAGAGTCGAGTATTCGTGCAGCACGTTCTCGATTTGCACTTCCGTTGCCGCATATCCGGGCAGCGACGACAGGAGAATCCGTCGCAGCGCGTTGCCCAAGGTATGCCCAAAACCACGCTCAAACGGCTCCATCACGACCACGGCATGAACCGGTGAAACGTTTTGGACGTCAATGATGCGCGGCTTCAGAAGAGTGTTGCTTTGCATGGGCAGTCCTTCGTGTGGGGGCGCGCCTCACGGCGCGCCGAGCCATTAACGCGAATACAGTTCGACGACCAGGCCTTCATTGATCGAGGCCGACAATTCCGCACGCTGCGGGTAGGCCTTGAAGGTGCCCTTGCCTTCCTTGATATTCACTTCCAGCCACTCCGGGAATCCACGCTGTTCAGCAGCCTCGAGTGCAGCCTTTACACGCAGATGGCCACGCGTCTTTTCAGCGAGCGAAACGACATCGCCCGGACGCAACGAGTAGGACGGAATGTTCACACGCTTGCCATTCACCAGCACGCCGTTGTGACGAACCACCTGGCGAGCTTCGGCACGCGATGCGCCGAATCCCATACGATAAGCCACAGCATCCAGGCGGCCTTCCAGCAGTTGCAGAAGGTTTTCGCCAGTCTGACCCTTGCGGCGGTCGGCTTCGGAGTACACACGGCGGAACTGGCGCTCAAGTACGCCGTAGATACGGCGGATCTTCTGCTTTTCACGCAGTTGCACGCCGTAGCCAGACAAACGCTGACCGGACTTCTGACCGTGCTGGCCAGGGGCATAGGCACGGCGCTCGATCGCGCACTTATCGGTAAAGCACTTCTCGCCCTTCAGGAAGAGCTTTTCGCCTTCACGGCGGCACTGGCGACACTTGGCATCTAGATTGCGAGCCACGTTTGAACTCCTTTAAATGCGACGCTTTTTCGGCGGACGGCAGCCGTTATGCGGAATCGGCGTGATATCGGTGATCGAAGTCACCTTGATGCCGAGCGCATTGAGCGCGCGCACCGAAGACTCACGACCCGGGCCCGGCCCGGTAATGCGGACTTCAAGATTCTTGATTCCGCACTCGACCGCAACCTTGCCTGCTTGGTCAGCTGCAACCTGCGCGGCGAACGGAGTGCTCTTGCGAGAACCCTTGAAGCCAGCGCCGCCCGCAGTCGCCCACGACAGTGCATTGCCCTGGCGGTCGGTGATCGTGATGATCGTGTTGTTGAAAGAAGCGTGGACGTGGGCAATGCCCTCAGCCACGTTCTTCTTGATTTTCTTGCGAACCTTCGCAGCGGTCTTAGCCATTACTTAGCCCCTGATTATTTCTTGCCGGCGATCGGCTTGCGCGGACCCTTGCGGGTACGGGCGTTCGTACGCGTGCGCTGTCCGCGCAGCGGCAGGCCGCGACGATGACGAACACCGCGGTAGCAGCCAAGGTCCATCAGGCGCTTGATGTTCATCGTGACTTCACGACGCAGGTCGCCTTCGACCGTGAACTTGCCCACTTCGTCACGAAGCCGATCCATCTCGGCTTCGGTCAGATCCTTGACCTTGGTCGTGCGTGCAACCCCGGCTGCGTCACAGATTTTCTGTGCGCGGGTGCGACCGATACCGAAAATCGCGGTCAACGCAATTTCCGAGTGCTTGTGGTTCGGGATGTTAACCCCAGCGATACGGGCCATGCTCTTACCCCAAATACGCTAAACGTGTTGTACCGAATACGCGGGGCGTTAGCCCTGGCGCTGCTTGTGACGCGGATCTTCGCAGATCACGCGCACGACACCCTTGCGCCGAATGACCTTGCATTTCCGACAAATCGGCTTGACCGAAGCCTGAACTCTCATGTTTCGCTCCTAATTTCAAAACTATTTGGCCCGGAAGACGATGCGACCTTTGGTCAGATCGTAGGGCGTAAGTTGTACCGTGACCTTATCGCCAGGCAGGATGCGGATGTAATGCATGCGCATCTTCCCAGAGATATGACCCAACACGACGTGCCCGTTTTCGAGCTTCACTTTGAACGTCGCGTTCGGCAAGGTCTCAACGACCTCGCCCAACATCTCAATGACGTCTTCCTTGCTCATTCCTACTTGGTCGGCAGCCCCGCACCCTTGAAGTTAGCCTTCTTGAGAAGGCTCTCGTACTGGTGCGACATGATGTAAGCCTGTACCTGGGACATGAAGTCCATCGTCACGACAACGATAATCAGCAATGACGTGCCACCAAAGTAGAAAGGCACATGCCAATTCAGGATCAGGAACTCCGGAATCAAGCAGACCACCGTGATGTAAACGGCGCCGGCGAGCGTCAAACGCGTCAGGATCTTGTCGATATAGCGTGCCGTCTGATCCCCGGGACGAATACCCGGCACAAACGCTCCGCTCTTCTTCAGGTTATCCGCGGTCTCCTTGGAGTTGAAGACCAACGCCGTGTAGAAGAAGCAGAAGAACACGATTGCCGAGGCGTACAACAACACATAGACCGGTTGCCCAGGCGACAGTGTCGAAGCCAGATCCTTTACAAACCGCGCGACCGTCGACTCGCTTGCGCCGCCAAACCATTGACCCAACGTCGCCGGGAACAGGATGATCGAGGACGCAAAGATCGGAGGAATAACGCCGGCCATGTTCAGCTTCAACGGCAGGTGCGAACTCTGGCCACCATAAACCCGGTTGCCCACCTGGCGCTTCGCATAGTTCACCAGAATCTTCCGTTGACCACGCTCGACAAAGACCACAACCGCGGTCACAACGACCACCAACGCGCAGATGAAGAGCGCGGAGACCGGATGCATTGCGCCCGTCCGCACCAATTCAAACAGCCCGCCAACCGAGTTGGGAAGTCCGGCTGCAATACCTGCGAAGATGATCAGCGAAATCCCGTTGCCAAGACCGCGCTCGGTGATCTGCTCGCCCAGCCACATCAGGAACATCGTCCCGGTCACCAGGGTCGTAATCGTCACGAACCGGAAGGTCAGACCGGGATCAAGCACCAGACCCGCCTGCGCCTCGAGTGCTACCGAAATTCCGAACGCCTGGAAGAGCGCCAGCGCCACCGTGCCATACCGGGTGTACTGCGTTATCTTCCTGCGTCCCGCCTCACCTTCTTTCTTCAGTTGCTCAAGCTGCGGCGAAGCAACGGACAACAACTGCATGATGATCGACGCCGATATGTACGGCATGATCCCCAGCGCAAAGATGGTGAATCGGGACAGCGCACCGCCCGAGAACAGGTTGAAGACGCCGAGGATGCCACCCTTCTGGGACTGGAACAGTTCCGCGAGGCGGACCGGATCGATCCCCGGAACGGGGATATGCGCCCCGATCCGGTAGACGATCAGCGCGCCAAGCAGAAACCAGAGTCTCCGCTTGAGGTCGCCGAACTTTCCGGTCTTGCCGAGTGTTGCTGAAGGATTCGCCACCATCGTGCCCTGTCTTACTCGGCCACGCTGCCGCCGGCAGCCTCGATCGCCGCCTTGGCCCCCTTGGTGGCACCAACGCCACGCAGGGAAACCTTGCGACCGATCGTGCCGGACAGAATCACCTTTGCCGAAAGCGCATCGGCAGTGATCAGGCCTGCGCTCTTCAACACCAGCAGGTCAATTTCGCCGGCTTCAAGCTTGTCGATTTCCGAAAGACGGACTTCGGCGTTGCGCGCAGCAGTCAGCGAGTTGAAACCACGCTTCGGAAGACGACGCTGCAGCGGCATCTGACCGCCTTCGAAGCCTACCTTGTGGAAACCGCCTGCACGCGACTTCTGACCTTTGTGGCCGCGACCACAGGTCTTGCCGAGTCCGCTGCCGATACCGCGCCCAACACGCTTCTTCGCGTGCTTAGAACCGGCGCCCGGCTTGAGGTTATTGAGTTCCATTTAACCCTCGCACTTCACCAGGTACGCAACCTTGCGGACCATGCCGCGCACTGCCGGCGTATCCTCCAGTTGTACCGTGGAATTCAAACGGCGCAGCCCCAATCCACGCACGGTGGCGCGGTGGTCCTGTTTCGTGCCGATCAGGCTCTTCACGAGCGTGACGCGAATCGTCTTGTCAGCCATGATTACCCCAGAATCTGTTCGACGGTCATGCCGCGCTTCGCTGCGATTTCCGCGGGAGTGTTAATCGCAGAGAGACCGTTCAGCGTTGCACGCACGACGTTGTAAGGGTTGGTTGAGCCAAGGCACTTGCAGATCACGTCGGTGACGCCCATCACTTCGAAGACCGCGCGCATCGCGCCGCCCGCAATGATGCCGGTACCGCTCGGCGCCGGCTGCATCAGCACAACCGATGCACCATGCTTACCAATGATCTGATGCTGCAAGGTTCCGTTCTTCAACGAGACCTTGAACAGCTTGCGACGCGCCTCTTCCATGGCCTTCTGAACGGCAACGGGCACTTCGCGGGACTTGCCCTTGCCCATGCCGATGCCGCCATCGCCATCGCCAACTACGGTGAGCGCTGCGAAACCGAGGATGCGACCACCCTTGACCACCTTGGTGACCCGGTTGATCGACACCATCTTCTCGCGCAGGCCGTCATCGCGCTCTTCACCAGCCTGCGGTTTCTTCGTCTGTTGCTTTGCCATGACAACCCCGCTCAGAACTTAAGGCCGCCTTCGCGGGCCGCCTCGGCAAGCGCTTTGACCCGGCCGTGGTACTTGAACCCGGCACGGTCGAACGCCACCGCTTCGATACCGGCCGCCTTCGCGCGCTCGGCAATTAGCTTGCCCACCACCGCAGCCGCCGAGGCGTTGCCGCCATTCGACAGATCCTTGCGGACATCGGCTTCGACGGTCGACGCCGCGGCGAGAACCTTCGATCCGCAGCCCGAGATCACCTGGGCGTAGATGTGGCAATTGGAGCGGAACACAGTGAGGCGAACCGCCTTTTTCTCGGCAATCACGGCGCGGGTTTTGCGAGCCCGACGCAGACGCGTTTCCTTTTTGTTCATGATCTACCGCCCTTACTTCTTCTTGGTTTCCTTCAGGACCACCACCTCGTCGGCATAACGCACGCCCTTGCCCTTATAGGGCTCCGGCGAACGATAGGCGCGCACTTCGGCAGCAACCTGACCCACCAATTGCTTATCGATACCCTTGATCAGGATTTCGGTCTGAGTCGGCGTTTCAACCTTGATGCCGGCTGGCATCTGGTGAACCACCGGATGCGAGAAGCCCAGCGTCAGGTTCAGCTTGTCGCCTTGGGCCTGAGCACGGTAGCCCACGCCAACCAGGTTGAGCTTGCGCTCGAAACCCTTCGTGACACCGTTCACCATGTTCGCAACCAGCGCACGCGTCGTACCCGACAGCGCGCCACCGAGTTCTGCACCCTCAACCGCCTTGACCACCAGCTTGTCGCCGTCACGCTCGACTGCGACCGACGGGTGCAGCTTGTGTTTCAGGGCGCCAAGAGGACCCTTGACTCCCACCTCGCCTGCGGCCAGCGTCACGTCAACGCCGTTCGGCAGTGCGACGGGGTTCTTTGCTACACGAGACATCGCACCCCTCCTTAAGCCACGATGCAGAGCACTTCGCCGCCGACTTTCGACGCGCGTGCTTTGCGATCCGTCATCACGCCGCGGGGCGTGGAGACAATGGCAACACCAAGACCGTTCATGACCTTGGGCAGGTTGTCGCTGCCGCGGTAAATCCGCAGACCAGGCCGGCTAACGCGCTCGATGCGCTCAATCACCGGGCGGCCGGCGTAGTACTTGAGCGAAATGTCCAGCTCGCGCTGACCACCTTCGCCACGCACCACGAAACCGTCGATGTAGCCTTCATCCTTCAGCACTTCAGCGATCGCGACCTTCAGCTTCGACGTCGGCATGGAGACAGATGCCTTCTGCGACGACTGCGCATTGCGAATGCGCGTCAGCATATCGGCGACCGGATCGGACATACTCATTCTTCCGTCTCCTTACCAGCTAGCCTTGGTCATGCCGGGCACTTCACCGCGGAAAGCAATTTCACGCAGCTTGTTGCGACACAGACCGAATTTCCGGAACACGCCACGCGGACGACCGGTCAGCGCGCAACGATTGCGCTGACGGGACGGCGATGCATTGCGCGGCAGTTGCTGCAGTTTCTGACGCGCTTCCGCGCGCTCTTCCTCTGTCAGCTTGCTGTCATTGATCTTCGCGACGAGTTCGGCGCGCTTTGCCGCGAATTTCGCGACCGTCTTGGCGCGCTTTTCTTCACGGTTGATCAGAGCGAGTTTCGCCATAACACCCTCAATTCTTGAACGGGAACTTGAACGCGGCGAGCAACGCGCGCGCCTCGTTGTCCGTCTTGGCAGTCGTGGTGATGCTGATGTTCAGACCGCGCAACGCGTCGATCTTGTCGTATTCAATCTCAGGGAAAATGATCTGCTCTTTCACCCCGAGGTTGTAGTTGCCACGACCATCAAAACCCTTGGCAACAATCCCGCGGAAATCGCGAATACGCGGCATCGCGATCGTCACCAAACGATCCAGGAATTCGAACATGCGCGGACCGCGTAGGGTCACCATGCAGCCGATCGGATAACCGTCACGGATCTTGAAGCCGGCAATCGACTTCTTCGACTTCGTTGTCACCGGCTTCTGGCCAGCGATCTTCAGCAGATCGCCTACCGCGTTGTCCAGCACCTTCTTGTCACCAACCGCCTCACCAACACCCATGTTCAGAGTGATCTTGGTGATACGCGGGACTTCCATCACCGACTTGTAGCCGAACTTGTTCGTCAGCTCGGTGACGACGGTCGACTTGTAAAACTCTTGCAGGCGTGCCATCACCACTCCTTAACGATCGACGAGCTCGCCGTTCGACTTGAAGAAGCGGACCTTGCGGCCATCCTCAAGCACACGGAAGCCCACGCGATCACCCTTTTGGGTCGCGGGATTGAAGAGCGCGATGTTGGAGATGTCGATCGGCATTTCCTTTTCGACAATTCCACCCACCTGACCACGCACCGGATTCGGGCGAACGTGCTTCTTCACACGATTCACACCCTCGACCACTACATGCTGGTCGTCCAGGCGGACCAGCACTGAACCGCGCTTGCCCTTGTCTTTTCCAACGAGGATCACGACCTCGTCGCCTTTGCGGATCTTGTCCATATTCGCCCCTTACAGCACTTCAGGCGCGAGCGACACGATCTTCATGAAGCGCTCGGTACGCAGTTCACGCGTAACCGGCCCGAAGATGCGCGTACCGATCGGCTCAAGCTTGTTGTTGAGCAGCACCGCAGCGTTCGTATCGAACTTGATCAGCGAGCCGTCCGGACGACGCACACCCTTGGCGGTACGAACCACCACGGCGCTATAAACGTCACCCTTCTTCACGCGACCGCGCGGCGCGGCATCCTTGATGCTCACCTTGATGATGTCGCCGACACCAGCGTAGCGACGCTTCGAGCCGCCGAGCACCTTGATGCACATAACCGAACGCGCGCCGGTATTGTCGGCGACGTCCAGAATGGTCTGCATTTGGATCATTACTTAACTCCAACTTAATCCACCGTTCTCACGGCGGTCAGTCTTGGAACCCGTTTGGGTAGAAACAGGCTGGCGCCCGGAAAAGCAACCGGACGCCAGCCAGTGAAGCGTGAGATTCTAGCAGAACCTCTACGGGTTCCGCAAGTACTAAATTACGCGAGCCTTTTCGACAACGCGCGTAACACGCCAAGCCTTGGTCTTCGAGACCGGCGCGCACTCTTCGATCTCAACCAGATCGCCTTCGGCTGCGACGCCGGTATCGACATCGGCGTGATACTTCTTGGAGCGGATGATCACTTTGTCGTAGAGCGGATGCTTGACGCGCCGCTCGATCAGCACGGTAACCGTGCGCTCCATCTTGTCGCTGACCACTCGGCCAGTCAGGGTCCGCTTGATGGCATCGGTCACTTGGCGGCCCCTTTCTCGCGCAAAATCGTGCGGACGCGAGCGATGTCGCGACGCACATTGCCCAGCTGGGCGTGGTTGCTCAATTGTTGAGTCGCCAATTGCATGCGCAAGGAAAACTGTGCCTTGAGCAGCTCGAGCAACTCCTTATTCAGCTCCGCGGGCTCTTTTGCCCTGAGTTCGCTGGCTTTCATCATTATTGCCCCACCTGGCGGGTAACAAAGACGGTCTCGATCGGAAGCTTCGCCGCCGCGAGGCGGAACGCTTCGCGAGCGAGCACTTCGTCAACACCGTCCATCTCATACAGCACCTTACCCGGCTGGATCTCAGCGACCCAGTACTCCGGATTACCCTTACCGTTACCCATCCGGACTTCCGCAGGCTTCTGCGAGATGGGCTTGTCCGGGAAGATGCGGATCCAGATCCGGCCGCCGCGCTTGATGTGACGCGTCATGGCACGACGCGCCGACTCAATCTGGCGTGCAGTCAATCGGCCACGACCGGTCGCCTTCAGGCCGAAATCGCCGAAGCTGACCTTGGTGCCACGGGTCGCAACGCCGGTGTTGCGGCCCTTCTGCTCCTTACGATACTTCCTTCTCGCCGGCTGCAGCATTGTTCGCTCCTGCTTTGTTTACCACGCGCTTGGCACCGGTCTTGTCGACCGCCCCATCGCCGTTCGCACGACGAGCCGGACGACGAGCGGCCGGCTTAGCATCACCCTCTTTGGCACCACGACGAGGACGGCGGTTTTCACCTTCCGGAGCCTCGACGGCCACCGGCTGTTCGCCGCGACCGAGGGTGTCACCCTTGTAAACCCAGACCTTGATACCGATGATGCCGTAGGTCGTCTTGGCTTCCGACGTCCCGTAGTCAATATCGGCACGCAGCGTATGAAGCGGCACACGACCCTCGCGATACCATTCAGTGCGCGCGATTTCCGCACCGTTCAGACGGCCTGCGCTCATGATCTTGATGCCCTGCGCACCCAAGCGCATCGCGTTCTGCATCGCACGCTTCATCGCGCGACGGAACATGATCCGCTTTTCGAGCTGCTGAGCGATCGAGTCGGCGATCAGCTTGGCATCGACTTCCGGCTTGCGGATTTCTTCGATGCTGACGTGCACCGGCACCTTCAGGATCTTCTGCAGATCCGCCTTGAGCTGCTCGATATCCTCACCCTTCTTGCCGATTACAACGCCCGGACGGGCGCTGAATACGGTGATCCGAGCGGTCTTCGCCGGACGTTCGATCAGGACGCGCCCAACCGATGCATGCCCGAGCTTCTTCTTCAGGTGCTCACGCACCTGCAGATCCTCGATCAACATGCCCGAGAAGTTCTGGCTGTTGGCGAACCAGCGTGACGACCAGTTACGTGTCACCGAGAGGCGGAAGCCAGTCGGATGAATCTTCTGTCCCATGTGTGCTCCTTACTCGCCGACAGTCACGTAGATGTGGCAAGTCGGCTTGAGGATGCGATTGCCGCGTCCCTTTGCACGCGCCGTGAAGCGCTTGAGCGACGTACCCTGTTCGACGTAGATGCTCGTCACCTTGAGAGTGTCGATATCGGCGCCGTCGTTATGCTCCGCATTGGCAATTGCCGACTCGAGCACCTTCTTGACGATCTTTGCACCCTTCTTGGGGCAGAACGCCAACGTGTTGAGCGCAAGGTCAACTTTCTTGCCGCGCACCAGGTCAGCCACAAGCCGACCCTTCTGGGCGGAGAGACGGACGCCTCGCAGAATTGCTTTGGTTTCCATCGTCGCTCCTTACTTCTTAGCCTTTTTGCTGGCGGCGTGACCCTTGAACGTACGGGTCAGCGCGAATTCGCCGAGCTTGTGACCGACCATGTTCTCGGTGACATACACCGGAATATGCTGGCGACCGTTGTGCACCGCGATCGTGAAGCCGACAAATTCGGGCAGCACGGTCGAACGACGCGACCAGGTCTTGATCGGACGCTTGTCATTGGAACCCCGGACCGCATCGACCTTCTTGAGAAGGTGCGCATCGACGAAGGGGCCTTTCTTGATAGAACGAGCCATTTCTTACCTCTTAGCGCTTGTGCCGACGCTGGACGATCATCGTGTCCGTGCGTTTGTTCGAGCGGGTCCGATAGCCCTTCGCCGGGGTACCCCACGGGCTGACAGGCACGCGACCTTCGCCAGTACGACCTTCACCACCACCGTGCGGGTGGTCGATCGGGTTCATCGCAGTACCGCGAACCGTCGGGCGGATACCACGCCAACGCTGGGCACCTGCCTTGCCGATCTTGCGCAGGCTGTTCTCTTCGTTGCCGACTTCGCCGATCGTCGCACGGCATTCGATGTGCACACGGCGGATTTCACCGGAACGCAGACGCAGCTGAGCATAGCTACCTTCGCGAGCGAGCAACTGGACCGAAGTGCCGGCGGCGCGAGCCAACTGAGCGCCCTTGCCGGGCAGCATCTCGATACAGTGGATCGTCGTACCGACCGGGATATTGCGGATCGGCAGAGCGTTACCCGACTTGATCGGCGCTTCGGAACCGGAAACGATCACTTGACCGACTTCCAGGCCGCGCGGCGCGATGATGTAACGACGCTCGCCATCGGCATAGCACAGCAGTGCGATGTGCGCGGTACGGTTCGGGTCATACTCGATGCGCTCGACCTTGGCCGGAATCCCGTCCTTGTTGCGCTTGAAATCGACGACGCGATAGTGCTGCTTGTGACCGCCACCCTGATGACGCACGGTCACGCGACCGTGAGCGTTGCGGCCAGCATTCTTCGTCTGCTTTTCGACCAGGCCGGCGAACGGCTTGCCCTTATGCAGATTCGGGTTGACCACCTTGACGACACCGCGACGACCCGCGGAAGTCGGCTTGACCTTGACCAGCATTTACGCGGCCCCCCCTTCGACGAAGTTGATCTCCTGACCGGCCTTCAGACACACAAAAGCCTTCTTCCAGCCCTTGCGGCGACCTGTCGAGCGACCAAAACGCTTGACCTTGCCTTTGACATTCGCCACCTGCACAGAATCCACTTCAACTTTGAAGAGGAGTTCCACGGCAGCCTTGATCTCCGGCTTGGTGGCATCGGACGCCACCTTGAAAATCACCTGCTCGTTCTTCTCCGCGACATAAGTCGCCTTTTCGGAGATCTGCGGCGCGAGCAGAACCTGGTACAGACGTTCTTGAGAGAAGCTCATTGCCACATCTCCTCCATCTTGGCGACCGCCGCCTTGGTGACGATCACCTTCGGGAAGCGGATCAGCGAAACCGGATCGGTTTCCTGCACGCCGAGCACCAGCACATCGTGCAGGTTGCGCGAGGACAGCAGGAGGTTCTCGTCCAGGTTGTCGGTGATCACCAGCGCGGAATCCAGGCCCATACCCTTGAGCTTCTGAACCAGAAGCTTGGTCTTCGGGGCTTCGATGCCGAAACCATCAATCACCACCAAACGGTCCTCACGGGCCAGCTGCGAGAGGATCGACGCCATCCCGGCGCGATACATCTTGCGGTTGACCTTCTGCGTGAAGTTCTCGTCCGGGCTATTCGGGAAGGTGCGACCACCCCCACGCCACAGCGGGCTGGACGTCGAACCGGAACGCGCGCGACCGGTACCCTTTTGACGCCACGGCTTCTTTGTCGTGTGCTTGACCTCAGCGCGGGTCAATTGCGCACGATTGCCAGAACGGGCATTCGCCTGGTAGGCCACCACGACTTGGTGCACCAAGGCCTCGTTGAATTCGCGACCGAACAAAGCATCGGATGCCTGAACGGTCGACGAAGCCTGGCCTTGCTCATTAATCAGCTTCAGTTCCATCTCGCCCCCGCTCACTTGGCCTTGACAGCCGGACGCACCACGACGTCACCACCATCGTGACCGGGCACAGCGCCCTTCACGAGCAGCAGGCCGCGCTCCGCATCCACACGCACCACTTCGAGGCTCTGGACCGTCGCACGGACGGCGCCCAGATGACCCGACATGCGCTTACCCGGGAAGACACGACCCGGATCCTGCGCCATACCGATGGAACCCGGCACGTTGTGACTACGCGAGTTACCGTGGGTTGCGCGCTGCGAACCGAAGTTGTGACGCTTGATGGTGCCGGCAAAGCCTTTACCGATGGATACGCCCGTCACGTCGACCTTCTGGCCGACATTGAAAATCTCGACACTGATGACGTCACCAGCCTTGTAAGAGGCCAGTTGATCATCGGCAAGTCGAAACTCCTTCAGGACGTGACCGGCTTCGACGCCGGCTTTGGCGAGATGCCCGGCGAGCGCTTTGTTTACGCGACTCGCACGGCGCTTGCCGAAAGTCACCTGAATCGCGGCGTAGCCGTCGACATCAGGCGTCTTGATCTGGGTCACTCGGTTGTTCGACACGTCAAGCACCGTCACTGGAATGGAAGCCCCATCCTCAGCGAAGACGCGAGTCATGCCAACCTTGCGACCAACAAGGCCTAGACTCATGTTGTTCTCCTGAAAATCCGGTTGCGATTGACCGGACCGCTAAAAAGTCGAATCGCGCCCAAACGGAAGGGCGCGAATCCGAAATTATAACCGCCTGCTTAAAAAATACGCAAGCGATTCAATTTATTGCAGCTTGATCTCGACATCGACGCCCGCAGGCAGATCCAGCTTCATCAGTGCGTCGACCGTCTTGTCGGTCGGGTCGATGATGTCCATCAGGCGCTGGTGAGTGCGGATTTCGAACTGGTCACGCGAGGTCTTGTTAACGTGCGGCGAACGCAGCAAGTTGTAACGCTCAATGCGCGTCGGCAGCGGGACCGGGCCACGGACAACGGCGCCGGTACGCTTGGCGGTTTCAACGATTTCCTGTGCCGACTGGTCGATCAAACGATAGTCGAAGGCCTTCAGGCGGATGCGGATCTTCTGGCTTTGCATGTTGAATTCCTAAAGAACAGTAAAGAACACAAAGAACAACAGGGCGCCCGATGGGCGCCCTTCCCTGCAAATTACTCGATGATCTTCGCGACGACGCCGGCACCAACGGTGCGGCCACCTTCGCGGATCGCGAAGCGCAGACCTTCTTCCATCGCGATCGGGGCGATCAGCTTGACGGTGATCGACACGTTGTCGCCCGGCATGACCATCTCGGTGCCTTCGGGCAGCGAGATCGAACCGGTCACGTCGGTCGTGCGGAAGTAGAACTGCGGACGGTAGTTGTTGAAGAACGGGGTGTGACGACCGCCCTCGTCCTTGCTCAGCACATACACTTCACCGGTGAAGTGGGTGTGCGGGGTGATCGAACCCGGCTTGGCCAGCACCTGACCACGCTCGACGTCTTCACGCTTGGTGCCGCGCAGCAGCACGCCGACGTTGTCGCCTGCCTGACCCTGGTCGAGCAGCTTGCGGAACATTTCCACGCCGGTACAGGTGGTCTTGACGGTGGGCTTGATACCGACGATTTCGATTTCTTCGCCGACCTTGACCACGCCACGCTCGACACGACCCGTCACGACGGTGCCGCGACCCGAGATCGAGAACACGTCTTCGATCGGCAGCAGGAAGGGCTTGTCGATCGCGCGCTCCGGCGTCGGAATGTAGGAGTCGAGCGCATCGGCCAGGGCCATGATGGCGCCTTCGCCCAGCTCACCCTTGTCGCCTTCGAGGGCCTTGAGGGCCGAACCCTTGACGATGGGCACATCGTCGCCAGGGAATTCGTACTTCGAGAGCAGCTCGCGCACTTCCATTTCGACGAGCTCGAGCAGTTCGGCGTCGTCGACCATGTCGCACTTGTTCAGGAAGACGATGATGTAAGGCACACCAACCTGACGGGCGAGCAGGATGTGCTCACGCGTTTGCGGCATCGGGCCGTCAGCGGCCGAGCAGACCAGGATCGCGCCATCCATCTGGGCGGCACCGGTAATCATGTTCTTGACGTAGTCAGCGTGACCCGGGCAATCAACGTGCGCGTAGTGACGGTTGGCCGTCTCGTACTCAACGTGCGCGGTGTTGATGGTGATGCCGCGCGCCTTTTCTTCCGGCGCAGCGTCGATCTGGTCGTACGCCTTGGCTGCGCCGCCGAACTTGGCTGCCAGCACGGTGGTGATCGCTGCAGTCAGCGTGGTCTTGCCATGGTCAACGTGACCGATGGTGCCGACGTTCACGTGCGGTTTCGTCCGCTCGAATTTTTCCTTGGCCATTTCTAGTCCTTAATTGAACAAAGCATCACTTCTTGTTGATGATGGCTTCCGCGACGTTACGCGGGGCTTCGGAGTAGTGCTTGAACTCCATCGAGTACGTTGCACGTCCCTGGCTCAACGAGCGCAGCGTGGTCGAGTAACCGAACATTTCGGCCAGCGGCACTTCTGCCTTGATGACCTTCAGTCCGGCAACATCATCCATGCCCAGCACGATGCCGCGACGACCGGAAAGATCGCCCATCACGTTGCCCATGAAGTCTTCCGGCGTTTCGACCTCAACAGCCATCATCGGCTCAAGCAGCACAGGATTCGCCTTGCGCATGCCGTCCTTGAAGCCCATCGAAGCAGCCATCTTGAACGCGTTTTCGTTCGAGTCCACGTCGTGGTACGAACCGAAGTGCAGCGTCACCTTGACGTCGACAACCGGGAAGCCAGCAAGCACGCCGTTCGGCAGCGTTTCCTGCAGACCCTTATCAACCGCGGGGATGTATTCGCGCGGCACCACGCCACCCTTGATCGCGTCGACGAACTCGTAGCCCTTGCCCGGTTCGTTCGGCTCGATCTTGAGCACGACGTGACCGTACTGACCACGACCACCCGACTGCTTGACGAACTTGCCCTCGGCATTTTCGACCGTGCCGCGAATCGTTTCGCGGTACGCCACTTGAGGAGCGCCTACGTTCGCCTCTACGCCGAATTCGCGCTTCATGCGGTCGACGATGATTTCGAGGTGCAGCTCGCCCATACCCGAGATGATGGTCTGGCCCGACTCCTCATCGGAACGGACACGGAACGAGGGATCTTCGCGAGCGAGACGACCGAGCGCGACACCCATCTTCTCCTGGTCGGCCTTCGTCTTCGGCTCTACGGCGACGTGAATCACCGGCTCCGGGAATTCCATGCGCTCGAGCGTAATCACGTGCTCCGGGTCGCACAGTGTCTCACCGGTTGTCACTTCCTTAAGGCCAATTGCCGCTGCGATGTCGCCCGCACGAACCTCTTCGATTTCGACACGGTTATTCGCGTGCATCTGCACAATACGACCGATACGCTCTTTCTTGCTCTTGACCGGGTTGTACACCGAATCACCCGACTTCACGACGCCCGAATAGACACGGAAGAAGGTGAGCTGACCAACGAACGGGTCGGTCATCAGCTTGAATGCTAGCGCCGAGAATGCGGCATCATCCGTTGCCGGACGCCGCTCTTCGCCACCATCTTCGTTCTCACCCTTCACCGGCGGAATGTCCACCGGCGACGGCATGAAATCGATCACGGCATCAAGCATTGCCTGAACGCCCTTGTTCTTGAACGCCGAACCGCACAGCATCGGAACGATTTCGCTCTTGATGGTGCGATCGCGCAGTCCCGCCTTGATGTCAGCCTCGGAGAGATCACCCTCTTCGAGGTATTTGTTCATCATCTCTTCTGACGACTCGGCGGCCGCCTCGACCATCTTTTCACGCCATTCTTGGCACTTGGAGACCAGTTCAGCCGGGATTTCCCCGTACTCGAACTTCATGCCCTGGGTCGAGTCATCCCACCAGATCGCCTTCATCTTGATCAGATCGACAACACCCTTGAAGCCCTCTTCAGCGCCAATCGGCACCTGAACGGGAATCGGGTTGGCGCGCAGGCGAGCACGCATCTGGTCGTGCACCTTGAAGAAATCCGCACCCTGACGGTCCATCTTGTTCACGAAGGCCAAGCGCGGGACGCCGTACTTATTGGCTTGGCGCCAGACGGTTTCGGACTGCGGCTGCACACCACCGACCGCGCAATACACCATGCACGCACCGTCAAGCACGCGCATGGAACGCTCAACTTCGATAGTGAAGTCGACGTGCCCGGGCGTGTCGATGATATTGACGCGGTGCTCCTCACGCGACAGATCCATGCCCTTCCAGAAACAGGTCGTGGCGGCCGACGTAATCGTGATGCCGCGCTCCTGCTCCTGCTCCATCCAGTCCATGGTGGCGGCGCCATCATGGACTTCACCGATCTTGTGATTCACACCGGTGTAAAAAAGGATGCGCTCAGTCGTGGTGGTCTTGCCGGCATCGATGTGTGCCGAGATGCCGATATTACGGTAGCGCTCGATCGGGGTTTTGCGTGCCACGGTAGTAACCTCTACCTAAACGAAAGTCCGCAACAGGTGCGGACAGGGGAAATCAATACTTCGGGAAAGCAATCGAGCCCCTTTCAGGGCCCGACGCTCCTAGACTTGCATGGATCAGAAACGGAAGTGCGAGAACGCCTTGTTCGCTTCGGCCATACGGTGAACTTCTTCGCGCTTCTTCATCGCAGCGCCACGACCTTCAGCGGCTTCGAGCAATTCGCCGGCCAGACGCTGGGCCATCGACTTCTCGGAACGCTTGCGGGCAGCTTCACGAATCCAGCGCATCGACAGCGCCATACGGCGCGACGGACGCACTTCAACCGGAACCTGGTAGTTCGCACCGCCAACACGACGGCTCTTCACTTCCACAACCGGCTTGACGTTGCTGATTGCGCTACCGAACACCTCGAGCGGATCCTTTCCACCCTTGGCCGTAATCACTTCAAGCGCGCCGTAAACGATGCGCTCAGCCACGGCCTTCTTGCCGCTCTGCATGATCACGTTGATGAACTTCGAGACATCCTGGCTGCCGAATTTCGGATCCGGCAGGATATCCCGCTTGGGTACTTCGCGACGACGGGGCATTTCAACCTCCTGCTATTTCGAAAGGGATCAGGACTTCTTCGGACGCTTCGCGCCGTACTTGGAGCGCGACTGCTTCCGATCCTTGACGCCCTGGAGGTCAAGCGAACCGCGGACGATGTGATAACGCACACCCGGCAAGTCCTTCACACGACCACCGCGAATCAGGACCACCGAGTGCTCCTGCAGGTTGTGACCTTCACCACCGATGTACGAGATCACCTCGAAACCGTTGGTCAGGCGAACCTTGGCGACCTTACGAAGCGCCGAGTTCGGCTTCTTCGGCGTGGTGGTGTAAACGCGGGTACAGACGCCGCGCTTCTGAGGACAGGCTTCGAGAGCCGGCACTTTGCTCTTGGAGACCGGGGTTTCCCGGCCCTTACGAACGAGTTGATTGATTGTTGGCATTACTTTTCCTTGGATCGCACCACCGATGAAACACGGATTGGGCCGCGATCAGAACACAGGAAGGCCGACCGCGAACGGCCGACCCACTAAAGAGGCGGGATTGTAGCCAACCCCGCCCCGTATCGTCAACGACGACTCACTCAGCCTGAACGCCTTCGGCAGCAGCCGGGGCTTCCGGTTCTGCAGCAAGGTTGGCCGGCGGCAAGTCGAAGGTCGCTCCGGACTGAGCCCGGCGCGCGCGGTGATACGCGAGACCGGTGCCTGCCGGGATAAGTCGGCCGACGATGACGTTTTCTTTCAGACCGCGCAGTTCGTCGCGCTTGCCCAGGATCGCCGCCTCGGTGAGGACGCGGGTAGTTTCCTGGAACGAAGCAGCCGAAATGAACGAGTCCGTGGACAGCGACGCCTTCGTAATACCAAGCAGCATGTACTCATACTGCGCCGGCATCCGGCCATCGGCGTTGAGCTTGTCGTTTTCGTCCAGCACTTCCGAACGCTCGACCTGCTCTTCGCGGATGAACTTGCTATCGCCCGGATCGGTGATGACCACGCGACGCAGCATCTGGCGAACGATCACCTCGATGTGCTTGTCGTTAATCTTCACGCCCTGCAGGCGATACACATCCTGAACTTCCTCGATGATGTAGCGGGCGAGTTCCTCGACACCCTTCAGACGCAGGATGTCGTGCGGATCTGCCGGACCATCGACGATCAGTTCGCCACGTTGCACGACCTGGCCATCGTGCACCAGCACATGCTTGTCCTTCGGGATCAGGAACTCGTGCACCGTGCCATCCGGCTCGGTGATCACGAGACGCTGCTTGCCCTTGGTGTCCTTGCCAAACGACAGCGTGCCGGTGACTTCTGCCAGCATGCCAGCATCCTTCGGCGAACGCGCTTCGAACAGTTCAGCCACGCGCGGCAGACCACCGGTAATGTCACGCGTCTTCGCCGATTCCTGCGGGATGCGCGCCAGCACGTCGCCGACCGAGACTTCCTGACCATCCTTGACGGTGATCAGCGAACCAACCTGGAAGGTGATGGTCACGGCGTGATCGGTACCGGCGATCTTGACCTCTTCGCCCGCTGCATTGATCAGCTTGACCTGCGGACGGACGCCCTTGCTCGCGGACTGGCCACGGCGCTTGGCATCGATGACCACCAGAGTCGACAGACCCGTGACTTCGTCGATCTGCTTGGCGACCGTCGCACCTTCTTCGACGTTCTCGAACTTGATGGTGCCGCTGTACTCGGTGATGATCGGACGGGTGTGCGGATCCCAGGTCGCGAGTTGCGCGCCGGCCTTGATCACGCCACCGTCGTCGACCAGTAGGGTGGCGCCGTACGGAATCTTGTGGCGCTCACGCTCACGGCCCATGTCGTCTGCAACCACCAGTTCCGCGGAGCGCGCGATGACAACCTTTTCGCCCTTGGCAGTCGTCACATAGCGGGTGTTGCCTGCGTAGCGGATCGAACCTGCGGACTTCGCCTCGACCGACGAAGCTAGTGCGCGCGCGGATGCCGCACCACCCACGTGGAAGGTACGCATGGTGAGCTGGGTACCCGGCTCGCCGATCGACTGCGCGGCAATCACACCAACCGCTTCGCCCGAGTTCACCAAATTGCCACGGCCAAGATCGCGGCCGTAACACTTGGCGCACAGGCCGTAACGGGTTTCGCAAGTCAGCGGGGTGCGCACACGAACTTCGTCCACGCCCATCGCATCGATGCTGTCGCACGCATCTTCGTCGAGCAGCGTGCCGGCGTAGATTGCGGTTTCCTGGGTTTCCGGGTTGACGACATCGTCAGCGGCCGTGCGGCCCAGGATACGGTCGCGCAGCGGTTCGACCACTTCACCGCCTTCGATGATCGCGCGCATCGTGAAGCCGAGTGCGGTTCCACAATCGTCTTCGGTGACCACCAGATCCTGGGTCACGTCGACCAGACGGCGCGTGAGGTAGCCAGAGTTCGCGGTCTTCAACGCGGTATCCGCAAGGCCCTTACGCGCACCGTGCGTCGAGATGAAGTACTGCAGAACGTTCAGACCTTCGCGGAAGTTGGTCGTGATCGGCGTTTCGATGATCGAGCCGTCCGGCTTCGCCATCAGACCGCGCATACCGGCAAGCTGACGGATCTGTGCCGCGGAACCCCGCGCACCCGAGTCCGCCATCATGTAGATCGCGTTCAACGACTCCTGGCGGACTTCCTTGCCGAGGTGGTTGATGACCGGCTCGGAACCGAGCTGCTCCATCATCGCCTTGGCAACCTGATCACCTGCGCGGCCCCAGATATCGACGACCTTGTTATAGCGCTCACCGTCGGTCACAAGACCCGACGTGTACTGCTGGGCGATCTCTTTCACCTCGTGCTCGGCGGCCGAGATGATCTGATGCTTGGCGGCCGGCACCAGCATGTCGCGCACGGCAATCGACAGGCCGGCACGGGTTGCGAGGCGGAAACCGAACTGCATCAGACGGTCGGCGAACACCACGGTTTCCTTCAGGCCACAGCGGCGGAAGGCGTGGTTGATCAGCTTCGAGATCTCTTTCTTCTTCAGCGCCTTGTCGATCACCGAGAACGGCAGACCAGCGGGCAGAATTTCGGAAAGGATCGCACGGCCAATGGTCGTGTTGTAGCGCGTCAACTTCTCGCGTTTCTCGCCCTCGGCCGTCAGCTCGACCTCGCGGATACGGATGTATACGCGGGCATGCAGCGACGCTTGACCCGACTCGTACGCACGCTTGGCTTCTGCGACGTCGACGAAGGCCATGCCCTCACCCGGCACGTTCACCGCCTCGCGGGTGGCGTAGTACAGACCCAGCACCACGTCTTGCGACGGAACGATGATCGGCTCGCCGTTGGCCGGCGACAGCACGTTGTTGGAAGACAGCATCAGCGTGCGGGCTTCCATCTGCGCTTCGAGCGACAGCGGAACGTGCACGGCCATCTGGTCACCGTCGAAGTCGGCGTTGAACGCCGCGCAGACGAGCGGATGCAGCTGGATCGCCTTGCCTTCGATCAGCGTCGGTTCAAAAGCCTGGATACCCAGACGGTGCAGGGTCGGCGCGCGGTTCAGCATGACCGGATGCTCGCGGATCACCTCTTCGAGGATGTCCCACACCATCGGCTCCTGGCTCTCGACCATCTTCTTCGCCTGCTTGATCGTGGTGGCATAGCCACGCAGCTCAAGCTTGTTGAAGATGAAGGGCTTGAACAGCTCCAGCGCCATCAGCTTGGGCAAACCGCACTGATGCAGCTTGAGCTGCGGACCCACGGTAATCACCGAACGGCCCGAGTAGTCCACGCGCTTACCGAGCAGGTTCTGACGGAAGCGACCGCCCTTACCCTTGATCATGTCGGCGAGCGACTTGAGCGGACGCTTGTTCGCGCCGGTCATGGCCTTGCCGCGGCGGCCGTTGTCGAGCAGCGAGTCGACGGCTTCCTGCAGCATGCGCTTTTCGTTGCGCACGATGATGTCCGGCGCCTTGAGCTCGAGCAGACGCTTCAGACGGTTGTTCCGGTTGATGACGCGGCGGTACAGGTCGTTCAGATCCGACGTCGCGAAGCGGCCACCATCCAGCGGCACCAGCGGACGCAGATCCGGCGGCAGCACCGGCAGCACTTCCATGATCATCCAGTCGGGGCGGATGCCCGACTGCGTAAAGGCCTCCAGCACCTTCAGGCGCTTGGCGATCTTCTTGATCTTGGCTTCCGAACCGGTGGTTTCGAGTTCCGAGCGCAGACGCTCGATTTCGCGCGGCAGGTCGATCGAGCGCAGCAGTTCGCGCACGGCTTCGGCACCCATCAGCGCGGTGAACTCGTCACCGTACTCTTCGGTCTTCGCGATGAAGTCTTCTTCGGTCAGCAACTGGCCGCGCGTCAGCGGGGTCATGCCGGCGTCGACGACGACGAAGCCTTCGAAGTACAGCACGCGCTCGATGTCGCGCAGGGTCATGTCGAGCACCATGCCGAGACGGCTCGGCAGGCTCTTCAGGAACCAGATGTGGGCGACCACCGAGGCGAGCTCGATGTGGCCCATGCGCTCGCGGCGCACCTTGGCCAGCGTGACTTCCACGCCGCACTTTTCGCAGATCACGCCACGATGCTTGAGGCGCTTGTACTTGCCGCACAAGCACTCGTAGTCCTTCACCGGGCCAAAGATCTTGGCGCAGAACAGACCATCGCGTTCCGGCTTGAATGTCCGGTAGTTGATGGTTTCCGGCTTCTTCACTTCGCCAAAAGACCAGGAACGGATTTTCTCCGGCGACGCGAGACCAATGGTGATCGCGTCGAACTCTTCCTCGTTCGGCAGGCTCTGTTTGAACAGGTCAGCGAGCAGGCTTTTCATGTTTCGTCACTCCAATCCGAGACGGCGGCGCCGTCTCAGTAACGGTCCAGGTCGATGTCGATGGCCAGCGAGCGGATTTCCTTCACCAACACGTTGAAGGACTCCGGCATCCCTGCGTCAATCTTGTGCTCACCCTTGACGATGTTTTCGTAGACCTTGGTACGGCCGGTCACATCGTCGGACTTCACGGTCAGCATTTCCTGCAGCGTGTAGGCAGCGCCATACGCTTCCAGTGCCCAGACCTCCATTTCGCCGAAACGCTGGCCGCCGAACTGCGCCTTACCGCCCAGCGGCTGCTGGGTGACAAGCGAGTACGGGCCGGTCGAACGCGCGTGCATCTTGTCGTCGACAAGGTGGTGCAGCTTCAGCATGTGCTTGTAGCCCACCGTCACCTTGCGCTCGAAGGCCTCACCGGTGCGGCCGTCGAACAGGGTGACCTGCTCGCCGCCTTCGAGGCCGGCGAGCTTGAGCATCTTGCCGATTTCCTCTTCGGTCGCGCCATCGAACACCGGCGTTGCGAAAGGCACACCCTTGGTGAGGTTCTGGGCCAACTCGACCACTTCACCGTCGCTCAAGGTATCGATCGCCTCGTCCTTGCCGCTGGTGTTGTAGATGTCGTTGAGCAGCCCACGAACTTCCTTGGCGGTTGCCTGGCGACGCAGGGTTTCGTTGATCTTGTTGCCCAGACCCTTCGCAGCCCAACCGAGGTGGGTTTCAAGAATCTGACCGATGTTCATCCGCGACGGCACGCCCAGCGGGTTCAGCACGATGTCGACCGGGGTGCCGTTTTCCATGTACGGCATGTCTTCGACCGGAACGATCTTCGACACGACACCCTTGTTACCGTGACGACCGGCCATCTTGTCACCCGGCTGCAGACGGCGTTTGACGGCGAGGTAGACCTTGACCATCTTCTGTACACCCGGGGGCAGTTCATCACCCTGGGTCAATTTCTTCTTCTTCGCTTCGAATGCGAGGTCGAAGTCCTTGCGGGTCTTCTCGAGGCCTTCCTTGAGCGACTCGAGCTGCTGGGCGATCGCTTCGTCCGCCATGCGGATGTCGAACCAGCTGTGCGGCTCCACGTCAGCAAGGTACTCGGCGGTGATCTTGGTGCCCTTGGCGAGCTTTTTCGGGCCGCCGTTGGCGACCTGGCCGGTAATCAGGCGCTCGATACGCGAGAACGCATCGCGCTCCACGATACGCATCTGGTCGCCGAGGTCGAGTCGGAAGCTGCGCAGCATGTCGTCGATGATCGACTGCGCACGCTTGTCACGCTCGATGCCTTCGCGGGTGAAGACCTGCACGTCGATGACGGTGCCGTTCATGCCGGACGGCACGCGCAGCGAGGTGTCCTTAACGTCGGAGGCCTTTTCACCGAAGATCGCACGCAGCAGCTTCTCTTCCGGCGTCAGCTGGGTCTCGCCCTTAGGCGTGACCTTGCCGACCAGCACGTCGCCCGCATCGACTTCTGCACCGATGTAGACGATGCCGGACTCATCGAGACGGCCCAGCTGCGCTTCGCCCAGCGACGCGATGTCGCGGGTGATTTCTTCGGCGCCCAGCTTGGTGTCACGCGCCACCACCGTCAGTTCCTCGATGTGGATCGAGGTGAAACGGTCGTCGGCCACCACGCGTTCGGAGATCAGGATCGAGTCTTCGAAGTTGTAGCCGTTCCACGGCATGAAGGCGACCAGCATGTTCTGGCCCAACGCCAGTTCGCCCAAATCGGTCGAGGCGCCATCGGCCAGCACATCGCCCTTGGCGATGCGGTCACCATTCTTCACGACCGGTCGCTGGTTGATGTTCGTGTTCTGGTTCGAACGCGTGTACTTCGTGAAGTTGTAGATGTCGACGCCGACTTCGCCCGGCACCGTTTCATCGTCGTTCACACGCACCACGACGCGGCTCGCGTCGACATAGTCGACCACACCGCCACGCAGCGCCTGCACGGTCGTACCCGAGTCGACTGCCACGGTGCGCTCGATACCGGTACCGACCAGCGGCTTTTCCGGACGCAGACAGGGCACGGCCTGACGTTGCATGTTCGCGCCCATCAGTGCGCGGTTCGCATCGTCGTGCTCAAGGAACGGAATCAGCGAGGCCGCGACCGACACGATCTGCGACGGCGAAACATCCATGTACTGCACCTGATCCGGCGTCACGAGGGTGAATTCACCCTTGTGGCGGCAGGAGACCAGTTCGTCGATCAGCGCACCGCTGCCATCGAGTTCGGCGTTCGCCTGCGCGATGACATAGCCACCCTCTTCGATTGCCGACAGGTAGTCGATCTGCTCGGTCACACGGCCGTTGTCGACCTTGCGATACGGCGTCTCGAGGAAGCCGTGGCGGTTGGTCGTCGCGTAAACGGCGAGTGAGTTGATCAGGCCGATGTTCGGGCCTTCCGGCGTCTCGATCGGGCACACACGACCGTAGTGCGTCGGATGCACGTCGCGGACTTCGAAGCCTGCGCGTTCGCGCGTCAGACCGCCCGGGCCGAGTGCCGAGACACGACGCTTGTGCGTGATCTCGGACAGCGGGTTGGTCTGGTCCATGAACTGCGACAGCTGCGAGGACCCGAAGAATTCCTTGATCGCGGCCGAGATCGGCTTGGCGTTGATCAGGTCGTGCGGCATCAGGTTGTCGGATTCGGCCTGGTTCAGGCGCTCCTTGACGGCGCGCTCGACACGCACGAGGCCCGCGCGGAACTGGTTTTCTGCCAGTTCGCCAACGCAGCGCACGCGGCGGTTGCCGAGGTGATCGATATCGTCGATTTCACCGCGACCGTTACGCAGCTCCACCAGCACGCCGACCACCGCGAGGATGTCGTCGTTGCAGAGGACGCCTGCGCCCTCTTCGCCCTGCGGGCCGACGCGCTCGTACAGGCGACGCTGCCATTCCGGCGCCTTGTCATCCAGACGTTCCGGATAGGCGCGGCGGTTGAACTTCATGCGGCCGACGGACGACAGGTCGTAACGTTCCGGCGCGTAGAACAGGCCCTGGAACAGTGCTTCGACGGCGTCTTCGGTGGGCGGCTCGCCCGGGCGCATCATGCGGTAGATCGCAACACGTGCTTGCCACTGGTCGGCGGTTTCGTCCGAACGCAGCGTCGAAGAAATGTAGGCGCCGCGGTCGAGATCGTTGATGTACAGCGTCTCGAAGGACTGCACGCCACCGCGCGACAGCTTGGCGAGCACTTCTTCGGTAATTTCGTCGTTGGCGCGCGCCAGCAGTTCGCCGGTCTCGCTATCAACAACGTTCTTCGCCAGCACGCGACCGAGCAGGAAGTCTTCCGGCACAGCCATGCTCTTGATGCCGGCTTCGTTCAACTCGCGAATGTGCTTTGCGGTGATCCGCTTGTCCTTCGCGACGATCACCTTGCCCTTGCCGTCGGTGATGTCGAAGCGCGCGACTTCACCACGCAGACGTTCCGGCACCAACGCGAATTCGAAGTCCGCGCCCTTCAGATTGAAGGTGTCGAAATCGTGGAAGGTCGCGAGAATGTCCTCGGCGGTCATGCCGATCGCCTTCAGCAGGATCGTGACCGGCATCTTGCGGCGACGGTCCACGCGGAAGAACAGGAAGTCCTTCGGATCGAACTCGAAGTCCAGCCAGGATCCACGGTAGGGAATGATGCGGGCCGAGAACAGCAGCTTGCCGGAACTGTGCGTCTTGCCGCGGTCGTGCTCGAAGAACACGCCCGGCGAACGGTGCAGCTGGGAGACGATGACCCGCTCGGTACCGTTGATCACGAAAGACCCGGTGGTCGTCATGAGCGGAATCTCGCCCATGTAGACTTCCTGCTCCTTCACTTCCTTGACGGTTTCCTTCGCTGCTTCCTTATCGAGGATCACCAGGCGCACACGTGCGCGCAGCGGCGACGCGAAGGTCAAACCGCGCTGTTGGCATTCCTTGACGTCGAACGCCGGCTCGCCAAGCGCAAAGTAGACAAACTCCAAGCGTGCATTGCCAGAGTGCGAGGTGATCGGGAAGATCGATTTGAACGCAGCCTGCAGACCCTGATCGCGCCGCGCCTGCGGCGGCAGATCGGCCTGCAGGAAGGCGGTATAGGACTCCAGTTGAGTTGCAAGCAGGAAAGGCACATCCAGAACGTCCGCGCGTTTCGCGAAGCTCTTGCGGATGCGCTTTTTCTCGGTGAACGAGTAGGCCATGAGTTCTCCGGTAAGCGAAGGGCACAGGCAGCCACCCCGCGTGACCCCCCGAGGTCACGAATCTGCGGGCTGGCTTGCCCCGACTGGTGCAGCGGATCTGGCGGCTGGCCTCTACCAACCTCTGGCGGACAACGGAAGCGCGAGGTCAGATGCCCCGGCGGAACTTCCGTCCGACCAGTTCCGGTCTTCTGCAGTCGATTCAGAAGACACAGGAAAGAGCGCTGGCTCAGCGGCCTTTCCTGTGCATCCCGAAAAAAGCACAAAAGGCTGGTGACGCCGAGACGTCACCAGCCCACGCTTTCGCAGGTCGATTACTTGACTTCGACCTTCGCGCCCGCGTCTTCCAGTTGCTTCTTCAGCGCTTCGGCGTCGGCCTTGGCGATGCCTTCCTTGACGGGCTTCGGAGCGCCGTCGACCAGGTCCTTGGCTTCCTTCAGGCCCAGGCCGGTCGCTGCACGCACGACCTTGATGACTTCAACCTTCTTGTCGCCGGCAGCAGCCAGGACAACGGTGAACTCGGTCTGCTCTTCAACCGCGGCAGCCGGGCCAGCGGCCGGGCCAGCAACAGCCATTGCAGCGGCGGAGACGCCGAACTTCTCTTCGAACGCCTTCACGAGGTCGTTCAGGTCCATCACCGTCATCGAACCGACGGCTTCCAGGATGTCTTCTTTAGTGATTGCCATTTGAATGAACTCCAAATTCAGATTCGTACAAACCGTACAGAAAACCAGACCGACCGATCAGGCAGAAGCGCCTTCGGATTCGCGCTTCTTGGCGAGCGCGCCGAGCGCGACAGCCATGCCCGAAACCGGCGCCTTCATGACACCCAGCAGCTTGGCGAGAAGTTCCTCGCGGCTCGGGATGCTTGCCAGCGCCTGAACACCGGCCTTGTCGAGCACTTTGCCCGCGTAGCAGCCAGCCTTCAGCTTCAGTTTGTCGTTGGTTTTCGCGAAGTCGTTCAGCACCTTGGCTGCAGCAACAGGATCGGCCGAGAAGCTGTAAATCAGCTGGCCAGTCATGTGCTCGGCAAGGCCGGCGAAGGCGGTGTCAGCCACCGCGCGACGCGCCAAGGTGTTCTTCAACACGCGCAGATAAACGCCCGCTTCGCGCGCCTTCGCACGCAGCACGGTGACGTCGGTCACCTCAATGCCTGCATACTCCGCCACGACGACGGTCTGGGCGTTGGTCAGCTGTGCTGCAACCTCGGCTACGACGGCTTTCTTGTCGTCTAGATTCAGACCCATGAGGTCTTTCCTCCTATCAAGTCAACTCGCAGCGACCCTTGCGGATCGCCACACCCACGGCGACCTGGATCAGGAGCGTGCCGGCCGAGGCCGGCGAAATCCTGTTCTGGATACACCGTCTGCGCAGGCTGTTCGCACGATTAAGCCCTTGATCGAAATCTTGGGCGCCCGCGGTCTTTGACGATCCAAGCCACCCGAAGGTGGCTTGGCCCAAAGTTCTTTCATTTGCGGCGGAACACGCCCGCCGCGGCAAATCAGGCCGACAGGCTCGTCGGTTCGACGCGAACGCCGCCGCCCATCGTGCTCGACACAGCCATCTTGCGAATGTACTGACCCTTGACCGCCGCCGGCTTCGCCTTGACCAGCGCATCCACCAGCGCGCCAAGGTTCTGCTGCAGCGCCTCAACCGTGAACGACGCACGGCCAATCGTCGCGTGAATGATGCCTGCCTTGTCGGTGCGGTACTGAACCTGGCCGGCCTTGGCGTTCTTCACTGCGGTGGTCACATCCATCGTGACGGTGCCGACCTTCGGGTTCGGCATCAGGCCACGCGGACCGAGAATCTGACCCAGCGCGCCGACCACACGCATGGCATCCGGCGTAGCGATACACAGATCGAAATCGATGTTGCCGCCCTTGACCTTCTCGGCCAGATCGTCAAAACCGACGACGTCAGCGCCGGCAGCCTTTGCTTCCTCAGCCTTCGGGCCTTGGGCAAAAACCGCAACGCGCACCGACTTGCCGGTACCGGCAGGCAACACCACCGAACCACGCACCAGCTGGTCCGATTTCTTGGCATCGATACCGAGGTTCACCGCGACATCGACGGACTCGTCGAACTTAGCGGTCGAAGTGTCTTTCACCAGCGCGAGTGCTTCGGCGACGTGGTAGACGCGGTTGCGGTCGATCTTTGCGCGCAGAGCCTGCAGACGCTTGGATTGCTTAGCCATCTCAGAGGCCCTCCACGGTGATGCCCATGCTGCGCGCGGAGCCAGCAATGGTACGAACGGCAGCTTCGAGATCTGCTGCAGTGAGGTCGACCATCTTTGCCTTGGCGATTTCTTCGCATTGGGCGCGGGTGATCTTGCCGACCTTGTCGGTGTGCGGCTTGGCCGAACCCTTTTGCAACCCAGCAGCCTTCTTGATGAGGATCGTCGCGGGCGGCGTCTTCATGATGAAGGTGAAGGACTTGTCCGCGAACGCAGTGATCACGACCGGAATCGGCAGACCCACTTCCATGCCCTGAGTCTTGGCATTGAAGGCCTTGCAGAATTCCATGATGTTCAGACCGCGCTGACCGAGTGCCGGGCCAATTGGGGGCGACGGATTCGCCTTGCCGGCCGGCACTTGCAGCTTGATGTAGCCGATGATTTTCTTTGCCATGATGGCTCCTGATTGATGAGTGAAAGCGCGCTTTCGTTGAACCTACTTGCGCTCCTCAACGCTCCGTCGTTCGCACGACGAGGCAAGGCCCGCGCAAGGCGGGCCGCTACTGCTTAAACCTTTTCGACTTCGCCGAAACTCAATTCGACCGGCGTCGCGCGCCCGAAAATCGTCACCGAAACGTTCAGTCGGCTCTTTTCGTAATTCACCGACTCGACGTTGCCATTGAAGTCGGCGAACGGACCTTCCTTGACCCGCACCATCTCGCCAATTTCGAACAGCACTTTCGGCTTGGGCTTCTCGACCCCCTCCTGAACCTGCTGCAGGATCTTGTCGACTTCCTTCTGCGTAATCGGCGTCGGCTTGTTAGCGGTACCGCCAATGAAACCGGTTACGCGAGGCGTGCTCTTGACCAGATGCCAGGACTCATCGTCCATATCCATCTCGACCAGCACATAGCCGGGGAAGAACTTGCGCTCGGTCGTAACCTTCTGGCCGTTGCGCATCTCGATGACTTCTTCGACCGGAACAAGAATCTGACCAAACTTGTCCTGCATGCCGGCGCGCGCGATCCGCTCAACCAGCGCGCGCTGCACCGACTTCTCGAAACCGGAATACGCATGAACCACGTACCAACGCATGCTCATGAATGCCTCCAGCCGAGAACCAGGTCGTACAACACCCACTCAAGCGACTTGTCAGTCACCCAGAGGAAGAACGCCATGATCACGACAAACGCGAATACGATGCCCGTCGTCTGCAGCGTCTCCTTGCGGGTCGGCCAGACAACTTTCTTGACTTCAGTGATCGCATCCGAGGCGAAGGCTGCAAACTGACGCCCAGCCTCAGTGAACCATGCAACGGCAACGCCAGCAGCGACACCAGCCAGCACGGCCAGCACGCGAAGGACTGTCGGCTGCGCGGACAGCAGGTAGAAGCCAGCCACGCCAGCAGCCACGAGCAGCAGCGCCAGCGCAAACTTGATTTTATCGACCATGGGTGGTGTTAACCCGCTTTGCGTTGTGGCAGGGGCAGAGGGAATCGAACCCCCAACCTTCGGTTTTGGAGACCGACGCTCTGCCAATTGAGCTATACCCCTGCAGCAGAGACTACAAAGCGCCGGCGAAGACCGGCGCTTGTTGCAAGCGCCCGGATGACCGGGCGCTCACTCGGACACTGATATTACTCGATGATCTTCGCGACGACGCCGGCACCAACGGTGCGGCCACCTTCGCGGATCGCGAAGCGCAGACCTTCTTCCATGGCGATCGGGGCGATCAGCTTGACGGTGATCGACACGTTGTCGCCCGGCATGACCATCTCGGTGCCTTCGGGCAGCGAGATCGAACCGGTCACGTCGGTCGTGCGGAAGTAGAACTGCGGACGGTAGTTGTTGAAGAACGGGGTGTGGCGACCGCCTTCGTCCTTGCTCAGCACATACACTTCACCGGTGAAGTGGGTGTGCGGGGTGATCGAACCCGGCTTGGCCAGCACCTGACCACGCTCGACGTCTTCACGCTTGGTGCCGCGCAGCAGCACGCCGACGTTGTCGCCTGCCTGACCCTGGTCGAGCAGCTTGCGGAACATTTCCACGCCCGTACAGGTGGTCTTGACGGTGGGCTTGATACCGACGATTTCGATTTCTTCGCCGACCTTGACCACGCCACGCTCGACACGACCCGTCACGACGGTGCCGCGACCCGAGATCGAGAACACGTCTTCGATCGGCAGCAGGAAGGGCTTGTCGATCGCGCGCTCCGGCGTCGGAATGTAGGAGTCGAGCGCATCGGCCAGGGCCATGATGGCGCCTTCGCCCAGCTCACCCTTGTCGCCTTCGAGGGCCTTGAGGGCCGAACCCTTGACGATGGGCACATCGTCGCCAGGGAATTCGTACTTCGAGAGCAGCTCGCGCACTTCCATTTCGACGAGCTCGAGCAGTTCGGCGTCGTCGACCATGTCGCACTTGTTCAGGAAGACGATGATGTACGGCACACCGACCTGACGGGCGAGCAGGATGTGCTCACGCGTTTGTGGCATCGGGCCGTCAGCAGCCGAGCAGACCAGGATCGCGCCGTCCATCTGGGCGGCACCGGTAATCATGTTCTTGACGTAGTCAGCGTGACCCGGGCAATCAACGTGCGCGTAGTGACGGTTGGCCGTCTCGTACTCAACGTGCGCGGTGTTGATGGTGATGCCGCGCGCCTTTTCTTCCGGCGCTGCGTCGATCTGGTCGTACGCCTTGGCTGCGCCGCCGAACTTGGCTGCCAGCACAGTGGTGATCGCTGCAGTCAGCGTGGTCTTGCCATGGTCAACGTGACCGATGGTGCCGACGTTCACGTGCGGTTTCGTCCGCTCGAATTTTTCCTTGGCCATGTCACTACCCCAGAAGTCAGAATAAAAACCCGGAGAGCGCTATCAGCCGCAACACCGAGCCGAAACAAAAGAATGGTGCCCTTGACGTGGATTGAACACGTGGCCTCTCCCTTACCAAGGGAGTGCTCTACCACTGAGCTACAAGGGCACTGCTACAACCTGGAGCGGGTGAAGGGAATCGAACCCTCGTCATAAGCTTGGAAGGCTTCTGCTCTACCATTGAGCTACACCCGCAGGCCGACACCTTTTAGCCGCCCATCCCGCCGCCGCAGCCGGCAACGGAACTTGAATCAAATTGCTTGGTGGAGGGGGAAGGATTCGAACCTTCGAAGGCAGAGCCGTCAGATTTACAGTCTGATCCCTTTGACCGCTCGGGAACCCCTCCCCGTGCGAAGCCAACTACTTTAGAGAGCCAGACAAATCCTGTCAACCCGAATTTGCAGTTCGATCTGCAAATCGGAGCCCGAACGGTGTTCCGATCGCTTCGCACTGGCGGTCTGGTGGTACGCATTTCTATAGTGCATCAACGACTTGCTCTGAGGAGAAACCAGTAACTGTCGCAGGGCTGACATTGCGGCGGCGCAGCGTTGGGCGCCGGCACTGACAATCCGCGTCCGGCGTCGACGTTTCGAGCCGAGCGCAAGGCGATCCGCCCAAAAGGAGGCATCGCCCGGCAGCACAAAAACACAATTTTTGTTGAGGAGACGCCCCATGACGGAAGTAACGTCCGGCCACGCCGCCGCGCGCGCGGTGAGCCTGGAAGACAAGTACGAGATCGAATCCGGTCGAGTTTTCATGACCGGCTATCAGGCGCTGGTGCGCCTGCTGATGATCCAGAAGGAACGTGACCGCGCCGCCGGGATCAACAGCGCCGGCTTCGTCTCGGGATATCGCGGTTCTCCGCTTGGCGGCCTCGACCAAACGCTGTGGAAAGCCAAGTCGCACCTGAAGTCGCACGAGATTGTTTTCCAACCGGGTGTCAATGAGGACCTCGCCGCAACCGCCGTGTGGGGCACTCAGCAAGTCAATCTTTACCCCGGCGCGAAGTACGACGGGGTGTTCTCGATGTGGTACGGCAAGGGGCCGGGCGTCGATCGCTCCGGCGACGTGTTCCGCCACGCCAACGCCGCCGGCACCAGCCCCAAGGGGGGCGTGCTGGTGATCGCCGGCGACGATCATGCCGCCAAATCCTCGACGCTGCCGCACCAGACCGACCACTTCTTCAAGTCGATGATGATGCCGGTGCTGGCGCCGGCGGGGGTGCAGGAGTACCTCGATTTCGGCGTCCATGGCTGGGCGCTCTCGCGCTATTCGGGCTGCTGGGTCGCGTTCAAGGCGCTCGCGGATACGGTGGAAACCTCGGCGTCCGTGGACATCGACCCGCACCGCGTGCAAGTGAAGATCCCGAGCGATTTCACACTACCGCCGGACGGTCTGAACATCCGCTGGCCTGACCCACCGCTGGTGCAGGAAAAGCGCCTGCTGCACTACAAGCTGTACGCCGCACTTGCTTACTGCCGCGCCAACGGGCTCAACCGCATCGTGATCGATTCGCCGCAGCCCAAACTTGGCATCATTACCTCGGGCAAGGCTTACCTCGATGTGCGCCAGGCACTGGATGACCTCGGCATCGACGAGCGGCTCGCCGCCGAGATCGGTATTCGGCTCTACAAGGTCGGCATGGTCTGGCCGCTCGAGTGTGAAGGCCTGCGCCAGTTTGCCGAAGGGCTGGACGAAATCCTGGTCGTTGAAGAGAAGCGCCAGCTGCTCGAATACCAGCTCAAGGAAGAGCTCTACAACTGGCGCGAAGATGTGCGCCCGCGTGTGGTCGGTAAGTTCGACGAAAAGGGTGAGTGGGCCTTCGAGGTCGGCGGCCAGGGCAAGGTCTGGCACGGCGACTGGCTGCTGCCCGCGGCCGGGGAGCTGACCCCCGCAATGATCGCCCGCGCCATCGCCAGCCGCATCGCGCGCTTTCACACCTCGGACCGCATCAAGGCGCGCCTCGCCTTCCTTGAAGCGAAGGAACAGGCGCTGGCGAAGAAGGTGTTCTCGATCGATCGTGTGCCGACCTTCTGCCCCGGTTGCCCGCACAACACCTCGACCAAGGTGCCCGAAGGCTCGCGCGCGGTCGGCGGCATCGGCTGCCACTACATGGTCACCTGGATGCACGGCCGCAACACGACCACCTTCACCCACATGGGCGGCGAGGGCGTCACCTGGGTCGGTCAGGCGCCCTTCACCAACACGCGCCATGTGTTCGCCAACCTCGGCGACGGCACCTACTTCCACTCCGGCCTGCTGGCGGTGCGCCAGTCCGTGGCGGCGCTGCAACGCGCCGCCCTCGGCAACGAGAAAGCGCCCGGCATCACCTACAAGATCCTCTACAACGACGCGGTCGCGATGACCGGCGGCCAGCCGGTCGACGGCGTGCTCACTGTGCCGATGCTGGTCGCCCAGCTCAAGGCCGAAGGCGTGCACAACCTGGTGATCGTCACCGACGGCACCGAGCGCGCCTACGGCCCCGGCGACCTCGATCATGTGCCGGTACGCCACCGCGACGAAATGGATGCCGTGCAGCGCGAGTTCCGCGAATTGCCGGGCGTCTCGGCCATCATCTACGACCAGACCTGCGCCGCCGAGAAGCGCCGCCGGAGGAAGCGCGGCAGCTTCCCCGATCCGCAGCGCCGCGCCTTCATCAACGAGTCGGTGTGCGAAGGCTGCGGCGACTGCGGCGTGCAGTCCAACTGCATGGCGATCGTGCCGGTCGAGACCGAGTTCGGTCGCAAGCGCGCGATCGACCAGTCGGCCTGCAACAAGGACTACTCCTGCCTCAACGGTTTCTGCCCCAGCTTCGTCACCATCGAGGGTGGCAAGGTGCGGCGCGGCCGCGCGCTCAACGGCCAGACTGCAGAAGCCTTCGCGGTGCCTGCACCGCAGTTGCCGGACACCACGCAGCCGTTCGGCATCCTGATTACCGGCGTGGGCGGCACCGGCGTCGTCACCATCGGCGCGCTGATCGGCATGGCCGCGCACATCGACGGCAAGGGCGTCACCGTGCTCGATATGACCGGCCTCGCGCAGAAGGGCGGCTCGGTGTATTCGCATGTGCGGATCGCCAACCGGCCCGAAGACCTGCACGCGGTGCGCGTGGCGGCCGGCGAAGCCAACGCGGTGATCGGGGGCGATGTGATCGTGTCCGCCTCGAACGAAGCACTCGCGAAGATGGCGCTGGGCAAGACCCGCGCGGTGGTGAACTGCGCCGAATCGCCGACCTCCGAGTTCGCGCACAACCCGGACTGGCAGTTCCCGCTCGACAAGATGCAGGGTGCGATCACCGATGCCGTCGGCCCCGCGGCGGTGGACTTCCTCGACGCGCAGAAACTTGCCACCGCGTTGATGGGTGACGCGATCGCGACCAACCTGTTCCTGCTCGGCTATGCCTGGCAGCGCGGCTTGGTGCCGGTGTCGGAGGGAGCGTTGATGCGCGCCATCGAGATGAACGGCGTCGCAGTCGAGATGAACAAGGCCGCCCTCACCTGGGGCCGCCGCGCCGCGCACGACCGCGCTGCCGTCGAGCGCATCGCCTCGCCGGCCCCTGTGATCCCGCTCAAGCCGGCGCAAACGCTCGACGAGCTGGTCGCTTCGCGCGTGGCCTTCCTGACTGCCTATCAGGACGCCGCCTGGGCCGAGCGCTACCGGCAGCAGGTCGAGGCGGTGCGGCGTGCAGAGTCCCCTTTCGGCAGCACCCGACTGACAGAAACCGTGGCGCGCAACCTCGCCAAGCTGATGAGCTACAAGGATGAGTACGAAGTCGCGCGGCTTTACACCGACCCGGCCTTCCTCGAACGCGTCGGCAACACCTTCGACGGCGACTACCGCATCAAGCTGCATCTGGCGCCGCCGCTGTGGGCCAAGCCAGATCCGGCGACCGGCAAGATCCGCAAGATCGAGTACGGCGACTGGGTGCTTACCGCCTTCAAGTACCTCGCAAAACTCAAGGTGCTGCGCGGTGGCCGCCTCGATGTGTTCGGCTACACCCGCGAACGCCGCATGGAGCGCGCGCTGATTGCCGAATACGAGGGCGACATCGCTCGACTCGCCAGCCAGCTCAGCGCCGACAAGCTCGATCTGGCGGTGCAGATCGCGGGCCTGCCGGAGAAGATCCGCGGCTTCGGGTACATCAAGGATCGCAACCACGCCGAAACCGCACGCGAGCGTGACGCACTGTGGCTGCGCTGGACGCAATTCGCCACCGGCGGCAAGCCCGCGCTGAAGGCCGTCGAGGCCGCCTGACGTAGCGCAGGGGAATTGCGGGAAGGCTTACTGCGCCCGCGATTCCCCTGCGCATTTCTCCTAGACTGAATCATGCGGATCGCGCAGCGCCCAAACCGCGCGCGGGCCGGGCACGCACGCGGCCTTTTCATGACGGAGGAGGGAAATGCCGGGCGCACAGGGTCACCTCATCCGCTTCCTCATCTGCGTCACCGCGCTTGCCGCCGCGTTCTGCACCCCCGGCACGTGCGCAGAGAATGCGCCGATAGCCGCGGCCCCGGCGTCGGCGCCAACGGCTGATGGCCCGCTGGCGCAAAGCGGCAAGCACATCGCCGTCATCATGGCCGACATGCGCAATGGCGGCATCGTCGGTGTCTACCGCGAGTTCGAGGCTGCCGCGCGGGTACTCGGCTGGGAGCTTTTCATATTCAACGGCGAAGGAGATCCACGCCAGATCCGCCAGCACCTCAAACAGTCGATCCAGCAGGACATCGACGGCATCGTGCTGGTCGGTGCCGACGCCGCTCAGGTCAGCGACCTGCTGGCCGTCGCCGCGCGCTGGCACCTGCCGGTGGTCGGCTGGCATGCAGCAGCCGAGCCGGGGCCGACCGACGGGCTCCTTGCCAACATTGCCACCGCCACCTACGACGTCGCCCGCAGCGTGGTGGACTACACCATCAACAACTCAAGCGAACGGATCGGTGTCGTGCTGATCGGCGACAGCCGGTTTGCCGTCTCGAACCGCAAGATCGCAAACCTGAGCGCGATGCTCGCCGAGTGCGCGCGCTGCGACGTACTGAGCACCGAGGACGTGCCGATCGCGGCGGCGGCCCAATCCATGCCCCCATTGGTGCGACGCCTCGGGGCGCAGTTCGGACGCCGCTGGACCCACACGATCGCCATCAACGACATCTACTTCGACCATATCAACGCCCCGCTGATGGAGATCCGGCGGCGCGATATCCGCAACATCGCGGCCGGCGACGGCTCGGCGAGCGCCCTCGCGCGGATTTCGGGGCAGAAGTCCGCGCAGATCGCAACCATTGCAGAGCCCCTTGATCTGCAGGGCTGGCAGATCGCCGATGCCCTGCATCGCGCCTTCGCGGGCGCAGCCCAGGCGGACCCTTCCAGCCGCCCGTTGGTGCTCGACGCTGCGAGCCTTGCGGCGCGTAGCCGCGAAAACCGTGAGCCTTTCAAACTCGCGTACGCCGCCGAGTGGCGTCGTCCGCCGCGCGCCGACGACACCCGCCTGATCGTTGAATTTCCGCACCCTGAGGTGATTGGCGATCACCGCGCCGACTACCCGATCCACCTCCTGCAGCACGCGCTGGATGCCGCGGGCGTGCGCTACCTGATGCGGCCTTCGCGCTACGCGATGACGCAGAGCCGCGCCTTTACCGAACTCGACACCGGCTCGCTGAGTGTGACCTGGAGCATGACGTCGATCGAGCGCGAGGCCGCCTACCGGCCGGTGCGCATCCCCATCGACAAGGGCCTGTTCGGCTGGCGGATACCGCTGGTGCGACGCGACTCGCTGGCACGCTTCGAGGCGGTGCGAACGCTGTCCGACCTGAAGCAGATCGAGGCCGGCCAGGGCTTCGACTGGCCTGACCTCGGGATCCTAAAGGCGCAGGGCTTTGCGGTGACGCCCGGCGTCGATGCGCCGCGACTGGCGAAGATGCTGGCGGCGCGCCGCTTCGACTGGTTCCCGCGCGCGCTGCCGGAAATCTGGCATGAAGCCGTCGATGGTGCGGCCGATGATCTGGTGGTCGAACCGACGCTCGCGATCCACTACCCGACGGCGATCTACTACTTCGTCCGCGCAGACAACAGCGCGCTCGCCGAGGCAATCGAATCCGGGCTCGAACGTTGCCTGCGCGACGGAACGTTCGAGCGCATGTTCCAGCAGGAACATGGCGAAGCCATCCAGCGTGCGCGGCTGGCGAACCGACGCATCTTCGAGCTGGGCAACCCGCTCCTGCCGGCCGCCACGCCATTGAGCCGCAAGGTACTGTGGTTCGCGCCGGAGTCCGCTGCGCCGGCGCCCTGATACAAACCCGCTAAAAAAACCCCGGAACCGGCAGGGTCTGCGCATATCGAAGCAGGACCATCGACGACCCAGGGGACAACCCAATGCAGCAACTGCTCAGAGACAACCGCGGCTTCATCGCCTTCATGCTGCTGCTTGGCCTGTTCCGCACCGCGGTGGCGGACTGGAACCCGATTCCCTCCGGCTCGATGCGCCCGACCCTGCTCGAGGGCGATGTGGTGCTCGTGAACCGGCTCGCCTACGACCTCAAGGTCCCGCTCACCGACATCGTCCTCGCGCATCGCAACGCGCCGCAGCGCGGCGACGTGGTGACCTTCTTCTCGCCGCACGACGGCACCCGACTCATCAAACGCGTCGTCGGCCTGCCGGGCGACAGGGTGGAAATGCGCGGCGGCATGCTGTGGATCAACGAGAAACAATTGGGCTACGCTGCGCCGCAAGCGGGTGACGAACCGATGCTGCCGGGCGCATCGCGCACCACCGCGCTGCGCAGCACCGAAGACCTCGCGGGGCACAGCCATGCGGTGCAATGGCTGCCCGCGGCACATGCGATCCGCGATTTCGGGCCGGTGACCGTGCCCGCAGACGAATACCTGATGCTCGGCGACAACCGCGACAACAGCGGGGACTCGCGCTACTTCGGCTTCGTGCCGCGCGACAAGCTCATCGGCCGCGCCGAACGCGTGCTGGTGTCGGCGGCCTTTCTCGAGAACTGGGCGCCGCGCTTCGAGCGCTTCGGGCTCTCGCTGAACTGAGCGCCGCGCCGATACGGCTTGCCTAGCGGGTGGCAATTGGGGCACTTTTCGCCCCATGCCCGATGCCCCTTACGCCCGATCGCCTGCGCACTTCCCCGCCACGCGAGCGCTCGTCGCCCAATTGCTGGGAGCCTGCGTGGTGGCCCTCTTTGCCAGGATGGGTGTCCTCTACGGCTTCTCGCTGCTGGCCCTGGCGGGGCTGCAGGGCATCTTTGCCGCGCTCGCCGCCGCACTGATGCGCGCCGACCGCTGGTGGCTGCCGCTACATCTGGTGTTCCTGCCCACCGTGCTGCTCGCCAGCGGCCTTGGCCTGCCGCGCTGGCTCTGGGCCTTGGCCTTCGTGCTGCTGGCGCTGGTCTACTGGACCAGCTTCCGCACCCAGGTGCCCTTGTTCCTCTCCAACCGCCGCACCGTCGCAACACTGGCGGATGCCCTGCCGGCCGGCCCGCTGAAGGTGCTCGACATCGGCAGCGGTACCGGCAGCTTCGTGCGGGCCTTCGCCCGCTTGCGGCCGGACGCCGAAGTCACCGGCATCGAAGCCGCCCCCGCACCCGCTGCACTGGCGACCTGGCTGGCGCGCAAACAGGCCAATGCCCGGCTGGCGCGCGGCGACTTCTTCGCGGCCGATTGGTCCGCTTACGACGTGGTGTATGCCTTCCTCTCGCCGGTACCGATGGCGGAGGTGTGGGACAAGGCCTGCGCCGAAATGCGCCCCGGCGCCGTGCTGGTGAGCAATTCCTTCGCGGTGCCGGGCGTCGAAGCCGACGGCGTACTCCC
Source organism: Niveibacterium umoris (assembly GCF_014197015.1). Classification (NCBI taxonomy): domain Bacteria; kingdom Pseudomonadati; phylum Pseudomonadota; class Betaproteobacteria; order Rhodocyclales; family Rhodocyclaceae; genus Niveibacterium; species Niveibacterium umoris. Next base: position 1,411,453 of record NZ_JACIET010000002.1, on the reverse strand, counting down.
GGTGAACGACCGCCGAAAAACAAACCTTTACTGTTACACGATCGGTGCCGTTAAAGAGGGAGACGTACCCCGCCAGCGCCTGATCTGGGCCACGCGGCGGCGCGAAAAGAAGCCACATCCGATTCCGACAACAGCCCGCTGAGCCAGAGCGCCAGCGACCGGGAGACAGATCCACCATGGCAGAAATCATCTCCATCATCGGCAACAAGGGCGGCACCGGCAAAACCACGCTCTCCCACACGCTGAGCCACGGTTTCACCTTGCTCGGGCGGCGCACCGCCTGTGTGATGACCGACGAGGACCGCGAGCCCCTCTCGCCGGCCGGGCGCCGTTACGTGATCGCCGACGCACGCTCGCCGGTGGCCCGCAACAAGGTGGTCGAGAAGCTGCGCGAGCTCAAGAGCTGGATCGGCGTGCTCGATGGCGGCGCCAACCGTACGATCACCGACATCACGCTCTACCAGATGTCCGACGTCGTCCTGCTGCCCTTCCGCGACTCGGAAGAAGACTTGCGCACCGTCATGCGCGACCTCGATCTCTTGCCCAAGGCCTGGGCCCTGCCGTCGCAGTGGCCACGCAACCGTTTCCAGCTCGACGCCGCGACGCGCCTGATCGACACGCTGCCGCTCGAGTTCCGCGAGCGCATCCTGCCGCCGTTCTTCGCGCTATCGTCCTCCAAGCTGCTGCTGCAGGAACGTATTCCCGACGAATTGCCGGCGCAGCTGAACAACAGCGCGCGTGCGCTCGCCAAACAGATCCTCGCGATCTTCGAAGACCCGCAGGAAGACGTCGCCAGCGCCCTTGAACTGGCCGCCGCCAGCGGCGACGAGGAATGAGCGACACCCGAATCGGCAGCCGAAACACCGCTGGGCTATGATCGGGCACAGGGATACAGCCAACCGGAGCATGCGATGAGCAGCGAACACACGATGCAGGATCCGCTGGAGTTCATGAAGAACCTGTGGGGCCAGATGGGCTTCGCCCTGCCCGGCATGGTCGCCCCGACGCTGGACGTCGGCGAGCTGGAAAAGCGCATCACCGACATGAAAGCGGTCGAAGGCTGGCTGAAGATGAATCTGAGCATGTTGCAGACCACGATCCAGGGCCTTGAAATGCAGCGCGCCACGCTGGCGGCGATGCAGGCGATGAGCGATAGCGCACGCGCCGCTGCGGCAGCTGCATCGAGTCGCGCGGAGCAGGCCACGGCCGAGGCGCCGGCCGGCGAAGCGCCGCAGGCGCAGCAGAGCAACCCGTTCAACCCGGCATCGCTGTGGCCCTGGAATCTCGTCCAGACCGCGCGCCAAGCGGAAGAAACGCCGCCCGAAGAAGCCAGCCAGGCGCCGCGCAAGGGCCGCGCCCGGCGCACCGCCGACAAGCCGTGAACCACGCTGCCAGCCGCTTCGCGAGCGGCTTTGCGCTCGCGGTCGACTGGCATGTCGCCCTCGATGCCTGCCTCGCACGTTTTTCCCTGCCGGCCGGCGCGAATCTGGGCTTCCTGTACTGGTCCGACCATTTCAATGCCGAGGCCGCAACGATCCTGCAGGCCCTGCGCGCCCGCACCGGTGTAGCCCATTGGATCGGCGCCAGCGCGATCGGCCTGATCGGACGGGAAGGCGCCCAGTTGGATGCACCCGGCCTGAGCCTGATGGTGGCCCGCCTTCCGGAAACCAGTTTCCGCATCTTCTCGGGCCGTACGCCGCTGCCGCCGCAGCGCGAGTTCGCTGCACACTCGGCGATCTGCCACGCCGACCCGGCCACACCCGACATGCCTGATCTCGTGCGCGACATGGCCGGCAAACTCGGCGGCCTGCACCTTTCCGGCGGCATGGCAAGCGGGCGCGATGGCGCGCTGCTGCTGGCGGACGACATCTTCGCCGGCGGCATCTGCGGCGTCGCCTTTGATCGCAGCGTGGCGCTGGTCGGCGAGTTGTCGCAGGGCTGCCGCCAGCTCGGCCCGGCGCGCGTCGCCACCGAAGTCGAAGACAACCTGATCGGCCGCCTCGACGGACGGCGCGCCATCGCGGTGTTCCGCGACGTGGTGAACCCGCTGTATCGCGACGACCTGCGGCGTGCCGCGCGGGGCGTGCAACTGGCGCTGGCCGACGACGAGGACCCGTCGCACTACACCGTGCGCCACGTCATCGGCATCGACCCCAACGGCGGGCGACTCGCGATCGACGACCTCGCCGAGGAAGGCCAGCAGGTGTTCTTTGTGCGGCGCGACGCCGAATCGGCCGCGCTCGATCTCGACGACATGCTGCTGCGTCTGCGCGAACGCTGCCCGGCGCCGCCGATGGCGGCCCTCTACGTCAGCTGCACCGGCCGCGGCGGCTCGCTGTTCGAGCGTGACGACAGCGAAGTGGAAGCCATCCAGCGCGTGTTTGGCGACATTCCGCTTACCGGCTTTTTCGCTTCCGGCGAGCTGCTCGGCGCACGCCTCTACGGCTATACCGGCGTGCTGACGCTGTTCTGCTGAAGCATGCCGCCGCGCCCCGCCACGGCGGCGCGGGCCTATACCTTGAAGTGGGCGGCGGCGGACTGGAGATCGCGCGACAGGCCGGCGAGCGTGTGCGCGATCGCCGTGCCGCGCTCGGCCGCCGAACGGTTGTCCTCGCTCATGCTTGCAATGCGCTCGACGTTCTTCGCGATCTGCTCGCTTGCCTGGGCCTGCTCCCCTGCCGCGTCGCTCAGTTCGACGAGACCATCGTGTGCATGTGAAGCCCCCTCATCGAGGCCGGCGAGCGGCGCCTGCAGCGCCTCGACGGTCTGCACACCGGTGGCCACGCGCTCGCTCGCATGCTTGAGCTCGTCATGGGCGCGCTGCGCCTGCTGCTGGATCAAGGCGATCGTGCTCTTGATCTCGTTCGTCGCGGTGCCGGTCTTCTCGGCGAGCTTGCGCACCTCGTCCGCCACCACTGCGAACCCGCGCCCCTGCTCGCCTGCGCGCGCCGCCTCGATTGCGGCATTGAGCGCGAGCAGGTTGGTCTGGTCGGCGATCTCACGGATCGCCGCAGCGACGTTGCCGATCTGCTGCGAACTCTCGTTGAGCGCAACCATCGCCACCATCGTGCCGTTCACCGTCTCGGCGATCTGGCCGACCTCCTGCGCCGCCTCCATGACACCCTTGCGGCATTGCTGGGCGATGCGCGAGGTGTCCTCGGCCAGCTTGCGGGCCTCCAGCGCATGGTCCGACACCTGCGCGATGCTCACCGTCATCTGCTCGACCGACGCGGCCGTGCTGCCCAGCGCCTCGCTCTGCTGGGCCACCCCGCGACTGACGGTGGCCGACGAACCATCGACCTCACCCGCCGCATCGGCTATGCGGGTCGCGTTGTCCGCGATGCGGCCGACCATCTGGTGCAGGCCGTCCTGCATCTGGGCGAGCGCCTGCTGCAGCCGCGAAAGCTCATCGTTGCTGCTGATGCCGATCGGCGACGTGAGATCGCCGTCGGCGATCTTGCGCGCCGCGTGCATCGTGTCGATTGTGCGATTGACCAGCGAGCGCGCCACATAGACGCTGGCTACCAGCGACAGCACCACGGCAAGAAAAAGCAGGGCCAGTGCGGCGGTGGTTGCGCGCTGCGTGGCCTGGCGCGCGGTGACCAGACTGTCGTTGCCACGCCGGACTTCGCCTGCGGCCAGCTCCGCCACCGCAGCACTCGCATCGCGGAATGCGTCGTCCGCGGTCTGCATGCCCGAGAGCCCCATCGCCTGATCCGTCGTGCCCATATCGATCGCGGTCTCGGCACTCTTCTGGTACTTCTTCAGCGACCCCGCCAGCGCGCCAATCGCCTTGCGATCTGCCGCCGTCAGTTCAGGCGCCTGACCGAAACGGTCCACGGCGGCGGCGAGTTTCTTCATCCGTTCGCCGTTGCGCTGCATTTCGGCAGCGACCTTCTTTTCGTCGGCCGATGCGAGCCAGGTAAACAGCCGGTAGAGGTCTGCGTGCAGGCCCAGCAGATCGGCTTCAATCTGCTTGACGGCCTGGATCCGCGCCATCGGGCCAGTCACGATCTGCTCCAGTCGCGCCTCGGATTCCACCTGGTTGCGGTAGTCCGCCACCCCCAGCACCAGCATCAGCGCGATGGCAACGGCGGGCCCGATCAGGATCTTGTGCAGCAAACGCATGGCAGCGAACCTCCCGGCAATGGCAAGGCGGCCCGGCAGCCGCCAGGCGCGCCGCAAACGGACTTGTTCAGCGCTTGTAGACCCCGGCGCAGACGACCATGTCGCCGAGCTTCTCGCAGTAGGCTTCCTTCGGCAGCACCTTCTTCGTCACCGGATCGGTGAACTTGTAGTCCTGCCAGAACTTGCCCTTGCTCTTGGCGAGGTCCATGCGCTCCTTGTAGAAGGCCTTGCCATCGGGATCCTTGAATTCGAGCAGATCCTTGCCGACCATCTTGGCGTTCTGCCCATGGGCCAGCACCTTGCCTTCAAGCGACATCACGGTCGGGTAGAGGTCGCGGTCGATCCACTTGGCGTCCTTGGCGGTGATTTCGTCCAGCGCCTTCTGCTTGTCTGCCTTGAGCGCGACGATCACCTTGCCGACCAGGGCCGTTGCGTCAGCCTTGGTCGCGAACTCTTCTGCGCCAGCCGGAAAGCTCAGCGCACACAGCAGCAACAGTGTCAAACCCCGCATGGTTCGGTCCCCCGTTTAGGCTTGCCTGACTGGCTTGCGCATCGCCCACGATGCGCCCCGCAGACACATCGAAAGTTAACGGCCCCTGACGCGGCGACTTGAGCCCGGCCGGGGCGGGGATCGCGCACGGCGACTGGTTTCCTGCTGCTCAGGCCGCAAAAGTCATCAGCACCGGCAGTGTCGCCATGGCGAGCAAGGTCGACACCGAAATGAGCCAGGCCACACTGGCCGCGTCTCCGCCCATACGCACCGCGAGGATGTAGGCCGACGACGCGGAGGGGAGCCCGCCCCATAGCACCAGGATCAGCCGCGGCATCCCGGTCACGCCCAGCAGGGTCGCGGCCCACCATGCCAGCACCGGCACAGCGACCAGCTTCACGCCAAGCACTGCAGCAGCCGGCAGCGGCGCGACCTGCGCACCGCGCAACCGCAGCGCGGCACCTACGGCGAGCAACCCCATCGGGACCGCCGCTTGCGCGAGTCGCCCCAGCCAGGCGCCGGCGACCTGCGGCAGCGCGTAACCCGACAGATTGAAAGCGATTCCGCCGAGCGTGGCGAGGATCAGGGGATTGCGCGCGAGTTCGGGCAGCAGCCGCGTCGAGCCATGGCGAGCCAGCAGCACAACCGATGCGGCGTTCGCGAGCGGCACCATCAGGCCGCACAGCAGCCCCATCGTCGCGACACCGGCTGGGCCCTGTGCACTGGCCGCGGCGGCCAGCCCGATGTAGGTATTGAAGCGAAAGCCACACTGCGCGCGCGAGGCCGCTTCGAGCGGCGCTGCGCCCCCGCTCCTGGCGGCCAGCAGCGAGAGCGCGATGCCGCCCGCCATCGCGATCAGCCCGGCCCCGGCCAGCGGCAAGGTGCTCACCAAGTCGATCGGCGTGCGCACCAGTGCGTTGAACAGCAACGCGGGGAACAGCACGAAGTAGATCAACTGCTCCAGCCCGGCCCAGAACCCGGCCGAAAATCCGGGCGCGCGACGCAGGGCCGCGCCGAGCACGATCAGGGCAAAGTCGGGAGCGAGCAGGCGCAGGCCATCCATGCCGCAATGCTCTCGCGGGAGCACGGGGGACGGCAACCGTCATCATCACCCTGGGTCTGCGCGGTGCCGCCCGGCAGGGCTAATGCGCCGCATGCTTGACCTCGGTTGGGTCGGCGTAAGCCGCCGGCGTTAAGCTGACACGGTTTGTCAGCCAGGAGAGTGTCATGAGCCGTCCGTTCCGCGTCCTCGGCATCCAGCAGATCGCCATCGGGGGCGCCGACAAATCCCGCCTCGCGCACCTGTGGGGCACCCTGTTCGGTCTGGAAAAGACCGGCGACTTCCGCTCAGAGCGCGAAAACGTGGATGAGGACATCTTCGTGATGGGCCTCGGGGTCGCGCGCTGCGAAGTCGACCTGATGCAGCCGCTCGACCCGGAGAAAAAGCCGCGCGTCGACGAGCCGCCACTGAACCACATTGGCTTGTGGATCGACGATCTGCCCAAGGCGGTCGAGTGGCTGGGCGCACAGGGCGTACGTTTCACGCCGGGGGGCATCCGCAAGGGCGCGGCCGGCTTCGACATCACGTTCATCCACCCCAAGGGCAACGAAGCGACACCCTATGGCGGCGAAGGCGTGCTGATCGAACTGGTGCAGGCACCGGCCGAAGTGGTTGCAGCCTTCGATGCCCTGGCCGGTCGTTGATTGCTGGGGCGCATCAATGAGAACGGCCGCCCGGAGGCGGCCGTTCCCTTAAGGGGGTACGCACTACGCTGCAGTAAAAATGGGGGACCGGCGGTAAAGCCGGCCCCTCCCAAAAGAGGGAGCCCAACTGCAGGCTCCCCTCCCCCTTGATCCTTTGGTGACCCGGCCGCTCTGTCGGCAGCTCAGGCTCTGGCGCTTGGCACGCTTATCGGAAGCGCAGGATCGGTTGATCGACCGACAGGCTCTCGCCCTGTCGGGCGAGTACCTCCGCGACCACACAATCCTGTTCGGCACGCAGCACATTCTCCATTTTCATTGCTTCGATGGCTGCGAGCCTTTCCCCTGCCTTGACTTCCTGCCCGACTGCAACAGCAAGATCGGTCAAGAGGCCCGGCATGGGTGACAAAAGGTACTTCGACAGGTCCGGACGGGGTTTGCGCGGCATCAAGGAAAGCAACTCGGCCGCCCGCGGCGCCAGCACCAGCGCGGTGACGTTGATGCCGGCGTGGAACAGCTTCCAGTGCCAGCCGTGGCGCTGCACCTGCACCACAATCGGCTCGCCGTCCATCCAGCCCTCGAAGCGCGGCGCGCCGAAGACCCAGTCGCCAATCAGCGTGTGGTTCAGATCGCCACAGCGTACGCGCTGCCCGCCTTCGATATCTTCCAGCTCAACGCTGAAGCAGCGGTCGCGGATCTGCACGATGTACTTCTTGCCCACCTTGCGCGGATGGCCCGGCAACTGCGCCGAGATCTCGGTCTCGCGCATGTCGGTGCGCCGGTACAACGCCGCCGCGACGGCCGACATCCGGCTCAGTTCGGCGTCTTCCGCCGGCGCGCCGGTGAAGCCGCCCGGGTATTCCTCGGCGATGAAGGCCGTGGTGAAGTTGCCGGAGCGGAAGCGCGGATGGCGCAGCAGCGCCGCCTGCAGCGGAATGTTGCTGGCGACACCGCGGATCACGAAGGCATCGAGCGCCGAACGCATGCGGCTGATCGCTTCCTCGCGGCTTGCGCCATGCGTGATCAGCTTGGCGATCATCGAGTCGTAGTACATCGAGATCTCGCCGCCCTCATAGACGCCGGTGTCGACGCGCACCATACCCGGCATCTCCTGCGGGGGACGGTAGGTCACCAGGCGCCCTGTCGATGGCAAGTAGCCACGGAAGGGGTTCTCCGCGTTGATGCGGCACTCCATCGCCCAACCGTCGCGCTTGATCTCGTCCTGCGTGAAGGCAAGCTTCTCGCCCGCCGCCACACGCAGCATCTGCTCGACCAGATCGAGGCCGGTGATCATCTCGGTCACCGGGTGCTCAACCTGCAGGCGGGTGTTCATTTCGAGAAAGTAGAAGCTCATGTCCTTGCCGACAACGAACTCCACCGTGCCGGCGGACTGGTACTTCACCGCCTTCGCCAAGGCCACCGCCTGCTCGCCCATCGCGCGGCGAACCTCTTCGGTGAGGAAGGGGCTGGGCGCCTCTTCGATCACCTTCTGGTGCCGGCGCTGGATCGAGCACTCGCGTTCCCACAGATAGACCGTGTTGCCGTGCGCGTCGCCCAGCACCTGGATCTCGATGTGGCGCGGCTCCTCGACGAATTTCTCGATGAACACACGGTCATCGCCAAAGGCGTTGCGCGCCTCGTTGCGGCAGGAGGCGAATCCCTCGTGCGCCTCCTGGTCGTTGTAGGCAACGCGCAAGCCCTTGCCGCCGCCGCCCGCGGAGGCCTTGATCATCACCGGGTAGCCGATGCCCTGCGCAATCTTCACCGCCTGCTCGGGCGTGTCGATCGCATCGTTGTAGCCAGGGATGGTGTTGACCTTGGCTTCAAGCGCGAGCTTCTTCGACGCGATCTTGTCGCCCATGGCGGCGATCGAGTAGTGCTTGGGGCCGATGAAGACGATGCCCTCTTCCTCGACGCGGCGCGCGAAGTCCTCGTTCTCGGACAGAAAGCCGTAGCCCGGATGTACCGCCTGGGCGCCGGTCTGCTTGCATGCGGCGATGATCTTGTCACCGACGAGGTAGGACTCCTTCGACGGTGCCGGGCCGATGCACACCGCCTCGTCCGCCAGTTCGACATGGCGCGCATCGCGGTCCGCCTCGGAATACACCGCGACGGTCTTGATGCCCATCTTGCGGGCGGTCTTGATGACGCGGCAGGCGATCTCTCCGCGGTTGGCAATCAGGATCTTGTTAAACATGGCGTGCCTCCCCGGAGAACTCGCCTGCGTGCGCTTCGCGCACCATGCAATTTGGCTTCGCCGCTGCGTCGCTGCGCGACTGGTCCCCGCGATTCGCGATCAGGATCTTTTCAAACATGTTCGGTTCTCCCCGTCGCGATCAGAGCGGAATGTTGCCGTGCTTGCGCCACGGGTTCTCGAGCTTCTTGTCGCGCAGCATCGCGAGCGAGCGGCAGATCCGCTTGCGCGTCTCGTGCGGCATGATCACGTCGTCGATGTAGCCGCGGTGACCCGCGATGAAGGGGTTGGCGAACTTGGTGCGGTATTCGTGTTCGCGTGCGGCGAGCTTGGCCGGGTCACCCTTCTCTTCGCGGAAGATGATTTCGACCGCGCCCTTCGGCCCCATCACCGCGATCTCGGCACTCGGCCAGGCGAAGTTCACATCGCCGCGCAGGTGCTTGGAACTCATCACGTCGTACGCACCGCCGTAGGCCTTGCGGGTGATCACGGTGACTTTCGGTACGGTGCATTCGGCGTAGGCGTACAGCAGCTTGGCGCCGTGCTTGATGATGCCGCCGTATTCCTGCGTGGTGCCCGGCATGAAGCCCGGCACATCGACGAAGGTGACGACCGGGATGCCGAAGGCGTCGCAGAAGCGCACGAAGCGTGCGGCCTTGATCGAGCTCTTGATGTCGAGACAACCGGCCAGCACCAACGGCTGGTTCGCGACGATGCCGACGGTGCGGCCTTCCATGCGCGCGAAGCCGATCATGATGTTCTTCGCGTACTCGGGCTGCAGCTCGAAGAAATCACCCTCGTCGACGATCTTGATGATCAGCTCGCGCATGTCGTAGGGCTTGTTCGGATTGTCCGGCACCAGCGTGTCGAGCGAATCGTCCATGCGGTCCGGGCTGTCGGTGGTCGGGCGCACCGGCACGCCTGCGCGGTTGTTCGCCGGCAGGAAGTCGACCAGCCGGCGCGTCATCAGGATCGCCTCGACGTCGTTCTCGTAGGCGCGATCCGCGACACCCGACTTCGACGAATGCGTCAGTGCGCCACCCAGCTCTTCCGCAGTCACCTCTTCATGCGTCACCGTCTTCACGACTTCGGGGCCGGTGACGAACATGTAGGAGCTGTCCTTCACCATGAAGATGAAGTCGGTCATCGCCGGCGAGTACACCGCACCGCCCGCGCATGGCCCCATGATCAGCGAGATCTGCGGGATCACGCCGGAGGCCAGCACATTGCGCTGGAACACTTCGGCGTAGCCGCCCAGGGAGGCAACCCCTTCCTGGATACGCGCGCCGCCGGAGTCATTGAGACCGATCACCGGTGCGCCGACCTTCATCGCGTGGTCCATGATCTTGCAGATCTTCTCGGCGTGCGCTTCCGACAGCGAGCCGCCGAACACGGTGAAGTCCTGCGAGAAGACGAAGGTCATGCGGCCGTTGATGGTGCCGTAGCCGGTGACGACACCATCGCCGGGCACTGTTTGTTCCGCCATGCCGAAATCGTGGCAGCGGTGTTCCTTGAACATGTCCCACTCTTCGAAGCTGTCTTCGTCGAGCAGCAGTTCGATGCGCTCGCGCGCGGTGAGCTTGCCTTTGGCGTGCTGCGCCTCGATGCGTTTCTGCCCGCCGCCGAGCCGCGCGGCGCCGCGCTTCTCTTCGAGCTGACGAATGATGTCGTGCATGTGTTCCCCCCGATTGTCGTGTCGCTGCCGGCCATGCCCGCAACGATGCGTCCCCCGACGCGGCGCCGTTCGATACAGCCGACGCCCCGCCCTTACTGCGCAGCCCGACGCAACAGCTCCCCAGCTGCAGCGCCCGGCGTTGTATCCCCACGTTCCACCGCTTCGCTGAGCGTGCCCAAGGCGGCGCGCACCGCGGGGTGGGCATCGAAGCGCGCCTTGAGCCCGCTCTCGATCAGCGCCCACATCCACGCCACCGCCTGCGCCCGGCGTTTGACCTCGAAATCGCCGCTCGCCTGCATCGTGTCGCGATAGCGCTCCACCGTTTCCCAGAAGGATGCGACACCTTCCTGACGCAAGGCTGAAAGCGTGAGCACCGGTGGCGTCCACGCGGCGTTCTGCGGACGCAGCATCGTCAGTGCGGAGCGGATCTGCCCCTGCGCCAGCGCCGCCGCGTTCGGGTCGATATCGGTCTTGTTGATGACGATGAGGTCGGCCAGTTCGATCACGCCTTTCTTGATCGCCTGCAGGTCGTCACCGGCATTCGGCAACTGCAGCAGGCAGAAAAGATCCGTCATGCCGGCCACGGTCGTTTCGCTCTGCCCGACGCCCACGGTTTCGACGATCACAACATCGAAACCCGCCGCTTCGCATAGCAGCATCGCTTCGCGCGTGCGTTCAGCCACGCCGCCCAGGCTGCCCGACGAGGGCGAGGGACGGATGTAGGCCTCGATACGCTGTGAGAGGCCTTCCATGCGCGTCTTGTCGCCGAGGATGGAGCCGCCGGTAACGCTGGAACTGGGGTCGACCGCCAGCACCGCGACGCGATGGCCGCGCGCGATCAGCCACAGGCCGAGCGCTTCGACAAAGGTGGATTTGCCGACACCCGGCACGCCCGAGATGCCCAGCCTCAGCGCCTTGCCGGTTTGGGGCAGCACCGCCTGCAGCAAGGCATCGGCTTGCGCGCGGTGGTCGGCACGGGTGGATTCGGCCAGCGTGATGGCCTTGGCGAGCGCACGGCGCTCGCCAGCGAGCAAGCGGGTGACGAGCGCTTCCGAGGCGGCGTCCACGCGGGGCGCCCTCTGCTCAGCCAAGCCGCTTGCGAATCTGCGCGAGCACCTCGCGCGCCGCAGCAGGGATTGGCGTGCCCGGCCCGAAGATGCCCGCCGCACCCGCGTTGTAGAGGAAGTCGTAGTCCTGCGCCGGGATCACGCCGCCAACGAAGACGACGATGTCGTCCGCGCCCTGCGCCTTCAGCGCGCTGACGAGCTGCGGCACCAGCGTCTTGTGGCCGGCCGCGAGCGTAGACACGCCAATCGCGTGCACATCGTTTTCCACCGCATGGCGGGCGGCTTCGTCCGGCGTCTGGAAGAGCGGGCCGACGTCGACATCGAAGCCCATGTCCGCAAAGGCGGATGCCACCACCTTGGCCCCACGGTCATGACCGTCCTGCCCGAGCTTGGCGACCATGATGCGCGGGCGGCGCCCCTGCTCGGCGGCAAAGGTCTCGATTTCGCCCTTCAGCGATTGCCAGTCTTCCTGACCTTCCACGACACCTCCGTACACCCCACTCACCGTTTGCGGATTGGCGCGGTGCCGGCCCCACACCTTCTCCAGCGCATCCGACACTTCGCCCACCGTGGCGCGCGCCCGCACCGCGTCGATCGCCAGAGCAAGCAGATTGCCTTCGCCGGTTTCGGCGCAGCGTGTCAGCGCATCGAGACAGGCCTGCACGCGGGTACCGTCACGACGCTCGCGAACCTGCTTGAGGCGCGCAATCTGCGATTCACGCACCGCAGTGTTGTCGATGTCGAGGATATCCACTGCATCCTGCTTCGCGAGTTTGTACTTGTTGACGCCAACGATCACGTCCTTGCCCGAGTCGATGCGAGCCTGTTTCTCGGCCGCGCACTTCTCGACCTGCAGCTTGGCCCAGCCGGACTCGACGGCCTTGGTCATGCCGCCCATCTTCTCGATTTCTTCGATCAGCGCCCAGGCCTTGTCGGCCATTTCCTGCGTGAGCGTCTCCATCATGTAGGAGCCGGCCCAGGGGTCGACCACGTTACAGATGTGGGTCTCTTCCTGGATGATGATCTGCGTGTTGCGCGCGATGCGGGCCGAGAACTCGGTCGGCAGCGCGATCGCCTCATCGAGCGCGTTGGTGTGCAGCGACTGCGTGCCGCCAAACACCGCCGCCATCGCCTCGATGGTGGTGCGCACGACGTTGTTGTACGGATCCTGCTCGGTGAGCGACCAGCCGGAAGTCTGGCTGTGGGTACGCAACATCATCGACTTCGCGCTCTTCGCGCCGAAGCCCTGCATGATTTTGTGCCACAGCAGCCGGCCGGCGCGCATCTTGGCGACTTCGAGATAGAAGTTCATGCCGACCGCCCAGAAGAAGGACAGGCGCCCGGCGAAGGCATCCACATCGAGCCCGCTCTTGATGCCGGTGCGCACGTACTCCATGCCGTCGGCCAGCGTGAAGGCCAGCTCGATCGCCTGGTTCGCCCCTGCCTCCTGGATGTGGTAGCCGGAGATCGAGATCGAGTTGAACTTCGGCATGTGCTGCGCGGTGTAGCCGAAGATGTCCGCAATGATCCGCATCGACGGCGTCGGCGGATAGATGTAGGTGTTGCGGACCATGAACTCCTTGAGGATGTCGTTCTGGATCGTGCCCGAGAGCTGATCCTGCGACACGCCCTGCTCTTCGGCCGCGACAACGTAGCCAGCGAGTACCGGCAGCACCGCACCGTTCATCGTCATCGACACGCTGATCTTGTCGAGCGGGATGCCGTCGAACAGGATCTTCATGTCTTCGACGGAATCGATCGCCACGCCGGCCTTGCCGACATCACCCACCACGCGCGGGTGGTCGGAGTCGTAGCCGCGGTGGGTGGCCAGATCGAAGGCCACCGACACGCCCTGCCCCCCGGCGGCGAGCGCCTTGCGGTAGAACGCGTTGGATTCTTCGGCGGTGGAGAAGCCGGCGTACTGGCGGATCGTCCAGGGCCGCGCGGCGTACATCGTAGGCTGCGGCCCCCGCACGAAGGGCGCGAAGCCGGGCAAGGTGTCGGTGTGCGGCAGCGCCGCAATGTCAGCCTGGGTGTAGAGCGGCTTGACGGTGATGCCTTCGGGCGTCACCCAGTTGAGTTTGGACAGATCGCCGCCGGGAGCAGCCTTTGCGGCTGCCGCCTCCCAGGCGGCCAGATCGGCGGACGACTTGAACTCGGACATGCGCATTCCCCTTGCCGCCCTGTCGTCCGGCCGACCACCTGCGCAGTCGGGAAGGACGCCAGGCAAATAAAAGGGGCCGGCCATCAGGCCGGCCCGGGCCACCGTGTCTCGTTGCGGCGCCTCCCCCCAGACGCACCGCGACGCTGCCGGATTGTCGCGTCGGCTTGCTCCCCCAAGCTTGCCGCAGGCGATCCGCTGGATCACCCGGTCACGCAGTCCGGCTTGACAGCCCTCGATGTGAATAATACGTTATCCATAATTATGAATACAAGCGGTCTACTACAAGTGTTGGAAAAAGGTGTCTCGCCACAGCGGATTTCGCGCACCGCCCTCTTCGAGGAGGTCGCCGAACGCCTGCGCGCACGCATCTTTGCGCACGACCTGCCGCCCGGCAGCTGGATCGACGAGCAGGCCATCACCGCCGAATACGGCATCTCGCGCACGCCGCTGCGCGAGGCGCTCAAGGTGCTTGCGAGCGAAGGGCTGGTCACGCTGACGCCCGGTCGCGGCTGCAATGTCACCGCCCTTACCGAACAGGACCTGGACGAGATCTTCCCGATCCTCGCGCTACTCGAAGGGCGTTGCGCATTCGAGGCGGCCGCCCGCATGGACGCCCCTGCGCAACAGCGGGTCCGCACCCTGCATGAAACCCTGGAGGGGCATTTCACGGCCGGCGACATTGAGGCCTTCTTCAACACGAATCAGCTGTTTCACCTTGCCGTGCAGGAAATTGCCGGCAACCGCTGGCTGACCCAGTTGATTCAGGACGTGCGGCAAAAGCTCAAGCTCACTCGCTTCCATTCCCTGTTCCGCGACGGGCGGCTGCAGGAATCGCTGGAGGAACATCGCGCGATCGTCACCGCGTTGCTTGAAGCGAATGCGCCGGCAGCCCAAGCCGCCATGGAAAACCACTTGCTGCAGGGGCGGCGCGCAATGGGTCGCATGAGCACCCGCTGAGACCGCTTCAATCGACAAAAGAAGGCCAGCCCGCGGGCTGGCCTTCTCATTCGCGGCAACGGCTTACTGGAAGTAGTAACGGCCCGAGAAGTTCAGGCGCGTGCCGTCGCCCTTTTCGCCGTCGAGCGTCTTGCGGCTGGCCCAGATCGCCTCGGCACCGACATCGACAAGTTTCGGGAACGGGCTCCAGAACAAGCCGACATGGGCCTGCTGGACGGTACGGTTGATCCCGTACTGGCCGGATCCGAGGCCCTGCGCCTTCACGAAGTCGGTGTAGTCGTTGTCGAAGTTGCGCTGGTAGCCGTAGGCGAAGTTGTAGCGGATGCGATCGCTCGGCTTGATCTGGTAGCCCAGCACCACACCGACGGCCTTCTCGGCCAGGATCGATTGGGTCGCCGGGTTGTAGATCGCACCCTCGATGTAGTTGAAGTAGCGACCGATGCCGGTGCCACCGGTGACCGCCACGGTCAGGAAGTCGTCGCCCCAGGTCTTCACCAGGGTCGACGCGGCAAGACCGTAACCGCGCTTGGACGCATCCAGCGTGTCGTTCTTGACCTGCAACTCGTGCGTCACGCCACGGGCGCTGATCGTGCCCCAGTCGAAGGCACGGTCATAGCGCAGCACCAGATCCGGCACGCGGGCAAAGCCTGCTGCCGTGGCCGTGCCGGTTTCGTCCAGCACATAGCTCGCCGAGTTCTCGATGGCCGCGGTGAAGTTGCCGATATCCGGCGTGACGTAGGTGTAACGCACCATCGGCTGGCGGATGAAGGTGGCACCGATCGGGCCATTGAAGTCCACCGTCTCGGGCAGCGAATCCGCGTCCATGAAAGTCGACCAGGTCTGGCCCACCAACCAGGGGCCTACCTGCCCATAAGCAAGACGCAGACGGAAGTCGTAGCTGTTCGTTGCCTGCTGCGTGTAGATCGTCTGCAGGCTGCCGGTGACGGCCGAGTTGCCGGTGCGCGGATCGTTGTTGAAGTCGCCCTCGATCTTGACGTTGATCGGGCCGATCGGCGACGGCGTAGAAGCATCGACCCCCAGGCGCGAGGTACGTGCCGTCATGTAGAACGAGCCCTTGCGGGCGTTCTGCGAATCGAGCGGCATGTAGGGCGCAAAGGTCGAGTAGTCGTTCGAACCATTGTCGCCGCCGAAGTCCTTCACCACATTCAGCTCGGCCATGCCATAAACATGGAACGAAGTCTCTTCGCCTGCACGGCGGTAAGAGCCCGGGATGTCGCCCTTGACCACCGCTTCCTTGCCCTGCACCTCGATCTGGTCGGCCAGGTCCTTGATCGCGGTCGGGTTCGTCGCCGTCGCAGCGGCCTTGGCTTCTGCGGCAGTCGCGGTCGCCGCCGCCGCCGCGGCGTCGCTCTTTTGCTGCGAGGCCTTGAGTGCCTGCACTTCGCGTTGCAACTCGGCGATCTGTTTTTCCAGCCGCTCGATGACCTTCGCGTCGGGCGCTGCGGCCTGTGCCGGCATCCCGAGCGCCGCAGCCACGGCGACCACCATCACGCGCAGTTGTGTCGTCATCATCTTCTCTCCGTATCGAGGTGTAGGTTTCGTCAGGTTCAGCCCGCGTGCTTGATCTGCGACAGGAAGGCCTGCGCACGCGGATGATTCGGTCGTGCAAAGAACGGTTCCGGATCGCCTTCCTCGACGATCCGGCCACCATCGAAAAAGATCACGCGATCGGCCACTTCGCGGGCAAAGCCCATCTCGTGCGTGACGACCAGCATCGTCATGCCGCTCTTGGCAAGATCGCGCATCACCAGCAGCACCTCGTTGACCATCTCGGGGTCGAGCGCGCTGGTCGGTTCGTCGAACAGCATCACCTTCGGCTGCATGGCCAGGGCGCGGGCGATCGCAACACGCTGTTGCTGCCCGCCCGACAATTGCGACGGGTACTTGTGCGCATGCGCGAGCAAGCCGACACGCTCAAGCAGCTGGCGCGCCACCGCCTCTGCCTGATCGCGCTTCCATTTGCGCACCCGTTGCGGCGCGAGCGTGATGTTGTCCAGCACCGTCATGTGGGTGAACAGGTTGAAACTCTGGAACACCATGCCCACTTCGGCACGCACCGCGTCGATGTTGCGGGTGTCGTTGTCGAGCTCGATGCCGTCCACGACGATACGCCCGCCGTCGTGTTCTTCCAGCCGGTTGATGGTGCGCAGCAGGGTCGATTTGCCCGAGCCGGACGGCCCGATGATGCAGACGACCTCGCCCTCCTTGAAGCTCACCGACACTTCGTTGAGCGCAGTGAACGAGCCCCAGCGCTTGACGACCTTGTCGACCGTAATGATCGGATCACCCTTGCTCATGCGCTCACCGCTTTCCTGCTGCCAGCTTGCGTTCGAGCGCGCCGGCAAACTGCGTAAAGGTTGTCGTCAGTGCGAGGTACACCGCCGCAACGGTGAGGAACACCGGGAAGGGCTGGAAACTCGACGCCTGCACGCGGCTGCTGACCATCGACAACTCGACCACGCCGATCGCGTAGGCCAGCGACGAGTCCTTCAGCAGCGCGATCAGGTTGCTCGCCAGCGGCGGCAGCGAGATCCGTACCGCCTGCGGTAGCGTGACGTCCCAGAAGGTGTAGAACTTCGACAGCCCGAGCGAGCGCGCGGCCTCGATCTGCCCGCGCGGCACTGCGTTGATGCCGGCACGGATCGCCTCGGCGTTATAGGCGCCGACGTTCAGGGACAAGGCGATCACCGCCGTCCAGAACTCGTCAAGCTGGAGCTTCGGCGAAATCTCGGGGAAGGCGAAGTACACGAAGAGGATCTGCAACAACAGCGGGGTACCGCGGATCACCCACACGTAGAAATCAGCCAGCCAGCGCGCCGGCGGCAGGTGCGAGAGCTTGCCAAGCGCAGCCAGCACGCCCAGCACGATGCCGGCTGCGCCAGAGACGATGGTGAGCTTGATCGTCACCAGCGCACCGGCCGAGAACTGGTCCGCCGCCGGCCCGATCGGTGCTGGCAGCATCGCCAGTGGCGCCGACATCAGCCACAGCAGCACACCGAGGCCCAGCACCGAGCCGACGAGCACCAGGGTGTCGCGATCCTTGAGTCTTGAAGTCATTGCATCCGCAATCGAGTGACGCGGGCAGCCAATGCTGCCCGCATGGCTTCAGAACCGAGCGCGCTCAGTTCTGGCAGGTAATGTCTTCCTTGAAGTACTTCTCGGAAATCTTGCGCAGCGTGCCGTCAGCCTTGATGTCGGCGAGCGCCTTGTTGAGGTTGTCGCGCAGCTCGGTATTGCCCTTGCGCACGATCGCGGCATCACGTTCGATGAACAGCAGTTCGCCCGTCTTGAGCCCGGCGGAGGCATTCTTTTCGACCGCCGATCGGGCCACGAAACGATCCGTCACCCAGGCATCGACGCGCCCGGCCAGCAGCGCTTGCTGCGCGTCGGTGTCCTTCGGAAAGGTCTTGACTTCCTTGGCGCCGGTCACCTTCTTCGCCGCATCGGCGTAGGTGGTCGCAAGCTGCACGCCGATCACCTTGTTCGCCAGTTCGGCCGCCTTGAGCGGGCCACCGGCCTTGGTCACGATCTGGCCACCGGAACAGTAGTGCGGATTGGTGAAATCAACCGATTTCTGGCGCTCTTCGGTGATGCCGTGGCTGGCAATCGCCGCGTCGAAGCGATCCTGGCGGATGCTGGCGATCAGCGCATCGAAACTCAGCGCGCGCCATTCGACCTTGAGTCCGAGCTTGGCGGCCATCGCCTCCATCACGTCGATCTCGTAGCCGCTCAACGTCGAACCCTGGAAATAATTGAAGGGCGCATAGGCGCCTTCGCTCGCAACCACGATGTTGCCGGACTGCTTGATGGTCGCCCAATCGCGCGCCTGCACCGACGACATGGCACAGCTCAGTCCGAGGGCCAGCGCCAGAAATTTGATCACACGCATCGTTTCGTCTCTCCGAGGAGTTATGGAATGCCGTCCATTACCGGACGATGAAAATGAGTGTAGGCAGGCAAACGTCACCCGTCCATACGCAAGCGTCCGTCTCACGCCGCAAAGACGCTCCAGAGCATCTTTGCTGACAAAAATACCAACACCGCCGCGAACGCCCTTTTGAGCGTCGCGACCGGCAGACGGTGGGCAAGCCGCGCGCCAACCGGCGCGGTCGTCATTGACGCAAGCACAAGGCAGGCCAGCGCTGGAAGGTACACGTAACCAAACGAGACCGGCGGCAAGCCCGCCTCGCCCCACCCGTTCCAAAGGTATCCGACCGTGCCAGCCAGCGCGATCGGCAGCCCTACCGCGGCCGAGGTGCCGATTGCCTTGCGCACCTCGACGTTGCACCAGGTGAGGTAAGGCACCGTCATGGAGCCACCGCCGATTGCCGCGAGCGCCGACACGATGCCGATGCCGGTGCCCACACCGGCAAGCCCCGCCTTGCCCGGCAGACTGCGCCTCGCCGCCGGTTTCAGGTTGAACGCCATCTGGATCGCCACCAGCGAAATGAAGCCGGCGAAGAAGACTGCAAGGCCTCGCGTGGTGACGCGCGCAGCGATCATCGTGCCGAGCAGGGTGCCGAAAACGATGCCTGGCGAGAACGCCTTCACCACATCCCAAATCACTGCATTGTGGGCATGGTGCGTCTTCAGGCTCGCCCAGGCAGTGAAGATGATCGCCGCCATCGAGGTGCCCAGCGCCAGATGCAGCACATGTGCATGCGGCACCCCCGCTGATCCGAAGATCATCACCAGGATCGGCACCATGATCGCGCCGCCACCGATCCCGAGCAGCCCCGCCATGAAGCCGGCGAAAAGGCCCAACGCGACATACGCCAACCACCAGACGTCCGGACTCATCCAACCCACCCGCGTTTCGACGCAATCACGGCATGATAGGTGCGGGCGTCGGACGCGTCAGTCCGTAGTCTCACGTAGTTGAGGCCGCGTCAGCGTGCGTCAATGAGATGCTCGTGGATGTACCGCCATTCCGCCGGGTCGACCGGCGTGATCGACAGACGGCTGGCCTTCTGCAGCACCCGCATGTTCGCAAGCGCCTCGTGCTGCCGCAGTTCGGACAATGCGACGAGCCGCACCTTGCGGACGAACCGAACCTCGACGTTCAGCCAGCGCGGATCGTCCGGCGACGATTTCGGGTCGTAGAAGCGGCTTGCCGGGTCGAACTGCGTGGTGTCCGGGTAGGCGCGGCGCGACACCTCGACGATGCCGGCGATACCCGGTTCCGCGCAAGACGAGTGGTAGAAGAAAGCGAGGTCGCCCGGTTGCATCTGGTCGCGCATGAAATTGCGCGCCTGATAGTTGCGGACGCCATACCACGCCACCGTCTGGCCCGGCATCGCGGCAAGATCATCGATCGAGCAATCGTCCGGTTCGGACTTCATCAGCCAGTAGCGCATCGACACTCCCGGATCCCGCAAGCGAGGGAAGAAAGGCCTCTCGCAGTTGAGATGGTGACAACCATCTGTGCGTCCGCAAACGGAAAACGCGGCCGTTGAGCCGCGTTTTCTTTAGGGATCCCCCGCCAGTGCCGTCGAGCCGGCATCCTGAACCTGGGTTCAGGGCGGTCGCGTTCCTGCCGCATCAGGTGCACCCGTGAAGGGCGCTCACAACAGCGGGTTAGCGGTCGGCGACCATGTCGCGTAGACATTGGTCCAAGGAATCTACGACCCTAACGAACACCGCAGGGGAAAACTTTCGGGCCGCTCTCGCAACCCATGGCGACCGGCTCACGCCAATCGCTACCAAACCTTTGCATCCAGGCAGCCAGCTTCGCGCCTCCGCCTGTGTTTCAACATCCGCTCAGAAGAGCGTTTCCTGCTGGGCCAGCGCGGCATCAATCCGTTCGCCCATGGCTGTCATTCTACGCCTGTAACCCGGCAGATCCAATCCGGCACCACTCTGCAACTGCACCAGTTCGTGGGCGATATTGATGGCCGTCATCACCGCGAGCGTATCCGAAGCCGCCTTCGTGCGCGCCTCGAATTCGCGCATCTTGGTATCCACCATCATCACCGCCGTGAGGAAGGATTCACGCTCCTCCGGCTTCATCGTCACGCTGTACTCGCGACCGAGTACCGAAAAATCCACGCTCTCCATTACTGCTCCACCGAATCCGGAATCATCGCGAGCACCGATTCGATCCGGGCCGTCGCGATGTCGACCTTGGACTTGAGGCGTTGGTTGTCCGCTTCGAGCGTGGCCACGCGCTCCCGCAGCGACACGTTTTCGCCGCGCAGCGCCTTGACCTGCTGCACCAGCGCATCCAGTTTTTGTTCGAGGGCCGAGAGTTCCTGTTCCATGCGGCCGATCTTAGGAGCCGTGGCCAGACCGGTCAAGCGCCGGGCGTCACACCTGGCCCGCAATGTCATGGCAGTAGAATCAGGGACTTGCATCCCTACGAACCCTAGCCCACGCCATGCAAGACTTGAGCGCCCCGCCGCCGCGTCGCCGCCGCACGATACAGTCACTGTTGATTTTCTGCGCCGCCGCCATCGCAGCGTGGCCGGCGCGAGCCACTGTGAGCGTGCTGGACGACACCGGTGCGACCGTCACACTGGCCGCACCGGCGAAGCGCATCGTCAGCCTTGCGCCGCACGCGACCGAACTGCTGTTTGCCGCCGGCGCTGGCCCCCGCGTCGTCGCGGTGACCGAATACAGCGACTTTCCGCCTGCTGCCACCAAACTGCCGCGGATCGGCGGCTACAACGCAGTGGACCTGGAACGCATCGTTGCGCTGAAACCGGATCTGGTCGTTGCCTGGGCCTCGGGCAACCCCAAGGCACAGGTGGATCGCATCAAGGCGCTCGGCATTCCGGTCTTCCTCAGCGAACCGCGAAAGTTCGAGACCATCGCCACGAACCTGGAACGCCTCGGCATGCTGGCCGGAACGGCGCCAGACGGGGCTCGCGCCGCGAGCACCCTGCGCGAAGGCCTGTCGCGCCTGCGCACCCGCCACCAGAACCTGCCGCCGCTGCGCGTCTTCTACCAGGTCTGGTCCGACCCGCTACAAACGCTCAACGGCCAGCACCTTGTCAGCGAGGTCTTGCGCCTGTGCGGCGGCACCAACATCTTTGCGAATCTGGAACCGATTGCCCCCACCGTGACCCGCGAGGCAGTGCTCAAGGCGGCACCGGAGGCGATCCTGACTGGCCGTGAGCCCGACACCGACAAGGGGTCGCTGGATGCGTGGAAAGCGTGGCCGCAACTGCCTGCGGTCGCGCACGACAACCTCTTCTATGTGAATGGTGACTACCTGAATCGACCGGGCCCGCGCATCCTCGCCGGCGCTGAAGAAGTGTGCGGCAGACTCGAAACCGCGCGTCAGCACGCGCGTCCGCCGCGCTGATCAGACGCGGACGGCACCATCCTTGCGCGAGAAAAAGCGAGCGCCACGCACCTCGCACAACGCCGCCTCTTCCGCGCCATCGACCACCACGGTGGTCACGCGCCACAGGCCGGGAATCGTGATGCCCGACTCGATCTCCTGTGCCGCATCGCCCAGGGCATCGGCCATGTGACGCTCGACGCACAGCACCAGGATGTAGGCACGCCAACGCGGTGCCAGATCGCAGCGACGACGCACGACGTAGGCCCGACGGATCGCGTCGTGGCGACGGATATCGCGCACCAGCGCGCGCAGCTCGTGCATTTCCAGCCCCGGCGGCAAAGACCGCAAGGCATCGAGGGGCGCATCAAGCGCCTCCTGCACCAGCTGCGCCTGGCGCACCAGCTTGCCAAGCCGCTTGCGGTAGGGGCGCGCCGCGGCGCCAATGCCGCTGTCTTCATAGTGTTCGATCAACAAGGCCGCGGCCTGCAAGCCCACGGCGTCATCCTCGCGGATCGCGCGGCGAAGGTAGGCCACGCCGGTCGGGTCACCCCGGCTGAGCAGCAGACGCCCCATGGCCAGCAGTGCGTCGGGCCGACCCGGCGCCTGTGGCATCAATTCGCGATAGACCGACAGCGGGTCACGATCGCCGGCGTAACGCTCCACCAGCAGCGCGAGTTCCAGCCGTTCCGACACGCCGAGTTGCTGGCCTTCGGATTCGAGTTTGGCAATCTTGCCGAGCGCCCGCGACACCTCCCAATGGCGCTTGCGCCAGGTGCGCTGCTGACCTTGCCACCACTGCTGGTCGAGATCGCTGGCGAGTTGCCCGACCACTTCACCGAGGAAGCGCCGCGCCGCGTTGTCGGTGCTCGCGCCCTCGCCCGGCACTTCCAGCCCTAGCGCATGCACCCGCGTGCGCAGGCTGGGGTGGGTGCTCAGGCGCGATTCGTCGCTTTGCTCATGGCCCAGCGCATCGAACCAGTCTGCAAAGGCCTGCCTGTCGAAGCCGGCACGCAGCGCCGCGGCCATATGGCGATAGGGCAGGATAGACGGCCGTTCGGAATGATTGGCCTGGGCGTACACCTTGGCCCAGTAGTCGTCGGCGAGAAAGCGGTGCTTCAGCGCGATTTCCGCCAGTGCTTCGCCGAGCCGCTTTGCGCCCACCACTTCCGCCGCGCAAGCGTCCGCTTCCAATTCATCGAGGTGGGATAGCACCAGCGATTCGGCGCAGTAAAGCGGGGTTTCGATTTCGGTGATGTAGGTAAAAACCGGCTGCAGGGGGCTCGCCACCGACTCCATGTTTTCCAGCACCTGGTGCCACAGCGCGCGCAGGTAGCACCCCAGACCGCCGAGCGCCACGCGCTGGCGCCGCAAGTGGCCGAACTCGTGCGCCAGCACCGCGACGAACTGCCGCGGCGAAGTCGCCAGCGCGAGCGGCAGGCCCATCACCAAGGTGTTGCGCATCGGCAGTCCGCAAAACCGGTTGGGGCGCTGTGTGATCGCCGCATTCAGTTCGCCGGTGATGCACACGGTGTGAATCGGCGGGGTGCCGAAGCGCCGCCGCAGACGTTCGAGCAGATCGAACAGCGCTGGCGCCTCGTCGCGATGGAGTGCCAGGCCGTCGGGCGGCGGAAAACGGCCGCGCAACATGCGCGACACCACTTGCGCAAGATGCAGTGCCGGGATCGCGACCGTCGCTTGCAGCACCGTCAGTAGCGGCGCCTCGTGCAAGCCCTCGTCGAAAAGCGGCGCGAGCGCCCAGCCGATCATCAGCACCCCCACGGCGCCGAGCAGCACAACGAACCCGACACCAGCGGTCGCACGTACCGTGACCAGCGCGCGAAACACGCGCGGATGGCGCACTGCGCGCCGTCGCGCACGTTCGAAGAGGCGTTCGAAGTCTTGTTCACGCATGATTGGGGCGCAGTCTTACTGCAAGCGACCCGGTCGGCAAGTCCTTAGTCATCGCCGACATTCCGATCATCGTTTTAGCCCGGTACGAAGTGCACATGCGAACCGTCGCGCAGCGCACGCAAGGGGTAGCCCAACGCACGCCCGAACAGCTCGGCGGAGGCCATTTCTTCCGCGGGGCCGGCACACCACTCGCCCGCACCAAACAGGATCAACACGTGGCTCGCCCAGCGCAGCGCAAGGTTGATGTCATGCAGCACCATCGCCACGGCTGCGCCCGCCTCGGTCACCGAGCGGAAGTGATCGAGCACTGAGATCTGGCCGGCCAGATCGAGATGTGTCAGCGGCTCGTCGAGCAGGTAAAGCTGCGGCGTCTGCGCCAGCAAGGCAGCAATCGCCACGCGCTGCCGTTCGCCACCGGAGAGTGTCTGCACGTTACGCTGCGCGAAGCCTTGCAATCCCATTGCGGAAAGCGCCGCGGCCGCCACGCGCAGATCATCCTCGCCTTCCCACTCGAAGCGTTCCAGCCAGGGGTGTCGCCCGACCAGCACCGCCTCTTCGACGCTGCTCGCAAACGGGTCTTCGGCGTGCTGCGGCAACCAGCCACGCAGCCGTGCGAGCGCGCGCGCCGGCCAGTCAGCAATTGCCCGCCCGCCGCATTCGAGCACCCCCTGCGACGCATGCAGCCCGGCCAGCGCGGCCAGCAAGGTGCTCTTGCCGACGCCATTGCGGCCCAGAATCGCGAGCCGTTGGCCCGCCATCAGATCGATCTCGAGCGCGCGCACCGCGCACACGTCGGCCACACGCACATCAAGGCCGCGCACATGCAGCAGCGGGGGCGGTACACCGACGCTCATCGCGGATGCCGAGAGAGCAGCCACAGGAACACCGGCACGCCGATCAGCGCGGTGAGCACGCCAACCGGCAACTGCAGCGGCGCCACCACGGTGCGTGCCGCCGTGTCCGCGACCAGCAGCAGACCGCCGCCACCCAGCGCGGCCGCCGGCAACAGCAGGCGCTGATCGTTGCCGACCACCATGCGCAGCAGATGCGGCACCACCAGACCCACAAAGCCGACCGCGCCGACCGAGGTCACCGCCGCAGCGGTCAGCAGTGAGCCGAGCAGGAACACCGCCGTGGCGAGCCGGTGCGTGTTCACCCCGAGCGCGCGCGCATGGCGCTCTCCACGCGCAAGCAGGTTCAGTTCGCGCGCCATTGGCAGGGTTGCAAGCAGACCCAGCGCGAGCACGGCCAGGATCAGGCCCGGGCGGTCCGCCGCACCCGCGTCGCCCATCATCCAGAAGAGCATGCCGCGCAGCGCGCGGTCCGGACTCAGTGTGAGCAGCAGCGAAACCACCGCGCCACAGCCGGAGGCGACGACCACCCCGGTCAGCAGCAGGCGGGTATGCGTCCAGCTCCCCGAGCCTCGCGACAGGCCGAACACGGCGAACATCGTGGCCAGGGCGCCGGCGAGCGCGGCACCATCAACCCAGGGCGTTGCCAGCCCGAGCAACATCGCCGACAGCGCGCCCACGCTCGCGCCGCCGGAAATACCCAGCACATAGGGATCAGCCAAGGGGTTGCGCAAGAGCACTTGCATCAACGCACCCGCCAGCGCCAGCAAGCCGCCACATCCGAATGCCGCGAGCGCGCGCGGCAAGCGCAGTTGTGCGACGACCGCCGATTCGATACCGCCCGCACGCCCCAGCAGCGCATCCAGCACCGCCCGCGGACCGGCCGCGACCTCGCCCGCGGCCAGTGCCGCGAAGAAGGCGCCGAGTACAGCAAGGCCAAGGCTCAACAGGACGATGAAGACGCGGCGAGGACGCATCGGCGAACGCGCGATCGGAAGCGAAAGGGTGCTCATTGTCGCGCGCCCGGGCCGCCTGGTGAAATCCGCAGCGCCTTAGCGGGTGGCGTAGCGCAGGCCGGCGAACACGGTGAAGCCCGCCGTGCCGTAGCCGTAGGCCGTCTCGTAGCGTGCATCGAAGAGGTTGTCGATGCGCGCTTCAAGCTGCCACTGTGGCGCCAGCGCCCACTTGCCGAACAGGTTGACCAGCGTGTAGGCGTCGAGCTTCTGCTTGTTGGCGGCATCGTCATAACGCGCACCGACATAACGCAACTCGGCGCCGGCACGCCAGGCATCCCTGCCGTAGCTGGCGCTCACTGCGCCCTGCCACTCGGCACGTCGCGCGAGGCGGGTATCGGTGTCCGGGTTGTAGGCGTGCAGCCAGTCGAGCGAGCCCTTCAGCTCGACGCCGCCCCAGGTGTTGGCACCCTCGAGCGTGAGGCCATCGAGTTCGGCATGCGCAATATTCTGCGGCGTCCACGTCTCGTCGAGTGCGATCTGGTCGCTGACCCGGTTGCGATAGGCGGTCAGTGACGCGTTGGCCTCGCCACGCTCCCACGCCAGCGCGGTCTCGATGTTGCGACCCTGTTCGGCCTTCAGATTCGGATTCGCGTAGCCCGGGTAGTAAAGGTCGTTGAAGCTCGGTGCGCGGAAGGCAGTGCCGCCGCTGACACGCACGCGCCAGTCCTCGACAAACGCCCAGCCCCACGCGACGGTGCCGGTGGTATGCGCACCGAACTGGGAGTTGTCGTCACGACGCAGGTTCAGCTGGACCCGCTGGGTGCCGTACTGCGCGCTCCAGCCGGCGAAGAGGGCATTGATCGTGCGCGACTGGTCGAAGCTGCCTTCGGCCAGTGCATGCTGGCGCAGCCATTCGGCACCCAGCATCACGCTGCCAGGCCCGAGTTTCACATCGTTCTGCCAGCTCGCCTGATCCTGCTCGGTGCGGAACGTAACCCCGCCGGGATTCCACATCGAGTAGTCGCGGTTGTCATCAATCGTGCGACCTACACGCACGGTGCTGTTCCAGTTCTGCGCGAAGCGGTCACGCAGCGCCGCGCCGTAGGTCGCCACTTTGGCATCGACGTAGGCATCGAAACCGGCGCCGGCGTCGTACCAGCTGCGACCCGCGGTGTGCAGCGCGTTCACGTCGAGGGCATGGCCGTCGGCAATCTTCCAGCCGAAGTTCGCGCTGATGCTGTCGCGCCGGTAGCCGTCCCTGTCCGGGTCGTAGAGATAGGGTTGTTTGGCCGGATCGCTGACGGCCGAGAAGCCGGATGTCTCCATGTGGCTCGCACGCAGGCTGGCGCTCAATCCCTCGCCCTTGCCCGCGACGCCGGCTGCATACTCCTGCGTGCCATAGGTGCCGAAGCCGGCGAACGCGTCCGCCGAGAAAGGCGACTGCGCCTTGCGCGTGAAGATCTGCACCACGCCGCCGAGTGCGTCGGCGCCATAAAGCGCGGACGACGGGCCGCGCACGATCTCGATGTGGTCGATGTCATCGAGCGCCAGTTGTTCCAGCGCTGCGCCGCCGGCGGTGGCCGAGCCGACGCGCAGGCCGTCGATCAGCACCAGACTCTGCGACGCACTGGCGCCACGCACGATCAGGCCGGAGCTCTTGCCCTGACCGCCGGTGGCATAGAACTGCAGCCCCGGCTGGCGGCCAAGCAGTTCGGCAACGCTGGTGCTGCCGGCGCGCGCGATCTCCTCGCGATCGATGACGGTGACGTCCGCCAGCGTATCCATGATGCGGGTGGGCTGGCGCGACGCAGTGACAACAATGGTTTCAACACGTGAGTCGGCCGCCACCGGCGGCGTGGCGAGACAGGCGGAGGAAAAGGCCGCCATCACGGCAGCGGGAACGGGCTTGGCCCAAAGGCACTTCATGTTGTGGAAACTCCCTGGACGTTCCGGCGCACGACCCCGCGTGCCGGAACATGGCACATGGACAGCGCAACAGGGATACGAGCAGGCAGGGCACCGAAGCGCTCAGGCTGATCAACCGACACCCCGCGGCCTGTCCTCCATCGCAAGCGGCACTTGGGCACAGCTCGCGTGTGTCTGACGGGCCGGTATCCGGGCTTGCGAGCCAGCGTGTTCCTCACGCCTGCCCTGTGTCGCCTTCCCGGGATTTCTCCCAGTGGCCGATGACGCAGGGCTCTCGCCTACCGTTGCGGGGGCAGCACAGGCATGGTCCGATTCCGCGGACGCACCTGTTTCCCGTTTAACCCTGGCGCGGGGACGCGCCGGGGCACCTTCCAGACGACGCCCCGGCTTGAACCGGAGCGAGGCGCGGAGTTTAACATTGCGGCTTTCGCACCGCAGCAAGGGTTTGCTCAATGATCGATCTGGTACTCGGTGGCGCGCGTTCGGGCAAGAGCCGCCATGCCGCGCAGCGCGCCGCAGCCGGGGCCCTGCCGGTGACCCTGATCGCCACCGCCGAGGGCTTCGACGACGAGATGCGCGCACGCATCGCCCGGCACCGTGCGGAACGCGACCCGCGCTGGAAGACCATCGAAGCCCCGCTCGACCTGCCGCGCCAGTTGATCGTGCATGCCCGCCCCGGCGCCTGCGTGATCGTCGACTGCCTGACGCTGTGGCTGACCAACCGCCTGCTCGCGGCACCAGACGACGGCGGCGATGCAGCGGGCGAAGCGGCGGCCGCAGAGTTGCTGGCCGCGCTCACGCGCTGCGGTGGGCATGTGATCCTGGTATCGAACGAAGTCGGGTTGGGGCTGGTGCCCGACACCCTGCTTGGGCGTGCCTTCCGCGACGCCCAGGGCCGCCTGAACCAGGCCGTCGCAGCCATCGCGCAACGCGTGGTGTTTGTGGCGGCAGGCCTGCCGCTGGTATTGAAGGGCTAGCACGTCCGTGTTTCCGGCGCGGGTCGAGGCACGCAGAGCAGGGACCGGTCCGCGACTTGCGCGGCAGCAATGCCCTGCCCACCCCGCGTGCTAGCATCGCGCCCCCATTCCGCACGCCCGAGCTGCCGCCGCCATGCACGCCCTCCATACTGAACACATCACCGCGCCCGCAGCAAGTCTCGCCCCCACCCTGCAAGCGCGGCTGGACGGCAAGACCAAGCCGCCGGGCAGCCTCGGCGCGATCGAGGCGCTGGCGAAGCGGCTCGGCCTGATCCAACAAAGCACTTCACCGGAAATCCGCGCGCCGCACATCGTGGTGTTCGCGGGCGATCACGGCGCGGCGAAGGCCGGCGTCTCGGCGTATCCGCAAGAGGTGACCTGGCAGATGGTGGCGAACATGCTCGCTGGCGGCGCGGCGATCAACGTATTCGCGCGACAGGCGGACATCGGACTGACGGTGGTCGATGCGGGCGTGGCACGCGATCTCGCAGACCTGCCGGACGTGGGGACGGACGGCGCCCGCTTCATCCGCGCCAAGGTCGCCGCGGGTACCGCGAACTACCTCGAGACCCCGGCGCTCACCGACGACCAGCGCGACACTGCGATCGAAGCCGGCGCGCGCATCGTGCGCGAACTTGCGGCGGCCGGCTGCAACACCATCGGCTTCGGCGAGATGGGCATCGGCAATACTGCCAGCGCCTCGCTGATCACCGCCGCGCTGACCGGCGCACCGCTCGCGGGCGTGATCGGCCGTGGCACCGGGCTCGACGACGCCGGGCTCGCGCGCAAACACACCCTGCTGGAACAGGCATGGCAGCGCGCCGGCGCACCGCGCGATGCGATGCACGCGCTGACCGAATTCGGCGGCTGCGAGATCGCGATGATGGTCGGCGCCTTCCTCGAAGCGGCGCAGCAGAAAATGACCATCGTCGTCGATGGTTTCATCGTCACCAGCGCGCTGCTGGTGGCTGATGCACTGGCGCCCGCAGTGCGTGACTACTGCGTCTTCGCGCATCGCTCGCAGGAGCCTGGCCACACGACACAACTCGCACACCTTTCCGCCGAACCGCTGCTTGACCTCGGACTGCGGCTCGGCGAGGGCACCGGCGCGGCGCTGGCGATGCCCTTGCTGAAGGCGGCCTGCGCCATGCTGGCCGAGATGGCGAGCTTCGAGTCGGCCGGCGTCAGCGACAAGCAGGCCTGAGCGCACCGCGATGCTGCGCTGGAACCTCGAACTCTTCTTCACCGCGCTCGGGTTCTTTACACGCATCCCGGTGCCACGCTGGGTGCCCTATTCGCAGGAGCGCCTGAACCACGCGGCACGCTGGTTTCCGGCGGTGGGATGGATCGTCGGCGCAGCGTCTGCCGCTGCACTGTGGCTGGCGGCGCAGGTATGGTCGATGCCGATCGCAGTGCTGCTGTCGATGGCGGTGTCGATCCGCCTGACAGGTTGCTTCCACGAAGACGGACTTGCCGACGCCGCCGACGGCCTCGGCGGCGGCTGGGCACCGGAGCAGATCCTCGCGATCATGAAGGACTCGCGCATCGGCACCTACGGCGCGACCGCGCTGCTGCTCGCGCTGGGCACCAAGTTCGCCGCCTTGTCACACCTGTCGCCGGACAAGGCGGCGCTTGCGCTGCTGGTGGCGCATCCGTTGTCGCGTTTCTGTTCCGGCACGCTGATCCGCACCTTGGATTACATGCGTGCAGACGCGGACGCCAAGGCCAAACCGCTGGCGGTACGCATGTCGAATGGCGAATGGCTGACCGCGGCGGCCTGCGGCATTGCACCGCTGTGTGTGCTGGCGCCGCGCCCGGCACTCGCGGCCCTGCTCGCCGCCGGCGCGACAACGCTGTGGTGGGCGCGCTACCTGAAGCGCCGCCTCGGCGGCTACACCGGCGACTGCCTCGGCGCCGCCCAGCAGTTGGCCGAACTGGCCTGCTACCTCGCCTGGACCGCGGCGTGGACCTCTATCTGATCCGCCACCCGGCGGTCGCGGTGTCGCCGCACACCTGTTACGGCGCCACCGACCTACCCTTGGCCGGGCCACTCGCCCCTGACGTCGCGCATCTGGCGCCGCTGCTGCCAGCCGACGCGTCGCTGTTCTCCAGTCCGCTGTCGCGCGCACGCCTGCTCGCCGACGCGCTGGGAGAGCCCGAACTCGATCCGCGCCTGCGCGAAATCGACTTTGGCGACTGGGAGATGCAGCCCTTCGATGCGATCGGGCGCGACGCGCTGGACCGCTGGGCGAGCGACCCGCTCGGCCACCGCCCGCCGGGCGGTGAATCGGCCGCCGAGATGGCGGCGCGCGCGCATGACTTCCTCGACGATCTGCGCCGCCGGCAACTGCCTGGGCCGATCGTGATCGTCGCCCACGGCGGGCCGCTGCGCGCGATCACCGGCCACCTGCTCGGACTACCGCCGGACCGCTGGCTCGCGCTCGACTTCGCCCACGCCCGCCTCAGCCAACTGACTCTCTCGCCCTGGGGTGCGACGCTCAGACGCTTCAACCTCTGAAGCGGGCCCGACGCGCCACCGCGGCGGCGCCCCCGCTGCGTAGTACACTCGCGCCACCCGCGCGTCGCCTCCCCGGCCGGCGCCGACCCCTCCGCCCTTCGCCCGCGGCGGCATTGAGGAGCTTCATGACTGCCACACCGGTGACGACCCAGACCACGCCCGCTGCGGCGACATCTGCGCGCCAGATCTACACCCGCCTGCTGGTGTATGTACGCCCCTACTGGAAGGCCTTCGTCATCGCGATCCTCGGCATGGCCTTCGCGGCCGCGACCGAGGCCTCCTTCCCGCTGATGATGAAGTACTTGCTGGACACCGGCTTCACCGCCCCGGAGCCGCACCTCGTGTGGGCGATCCCGCTCGGCCTGGTCGGCATTTTCATCTTCCGCGGCATCGCGGTGTTCTGCTCTGGCTATGTGATGGCCTGGATCACCAACAACGTGGTGATGGACATGCGCCGCGCGATGTTCGCCAAGCTGCTGCGCCTGCCGACCCGGCACTTCGACGACAACTCGCCCGGCACGCTGATTTCCAAGGTGGTTTTCGACACCAACTACATCGCCGAAGCCTCGTCGAGCGGCTTCGTGTCGATGATCCGCGAGACACTTACCGTGATCGGGCTCATGGGCTACCTGCTCTACCTCGACTGGAAGCTGACGCTGGTGGCGCTGAGCGTCGGCCCGCTGATCATCACCGCGGTGCGCAAGTTCGGAAAACGCCTGCGCGAAGCCAGCCAGCGCGGCTACGAATCGATGGGCCAGATCACGCACATCCTCGAAGAATCCACCGGCGCCCATAAGGTGGTGAAAATCTTCGGCGGGCAGACTTACGAGAATGAGCGCTTCATGGCGGCGACCGCGCGCTTTCGCCGGGCGCAGATGCGTGAAGCGATTCCGGCCTCGATCACGGTGCCGATCACCCATCTGGCGTCGGCGATATCGGTCGCGATCATCGTCTACATTGCCTTGGGCGACGCCCAGCAACATGGCAAGACCAGCGTCGGCGCATTCGTCTCTTTCATCACCGCGCTGCTGATGCTGCTCGCACCAGTGAAGCGCCTGACCGAAGTGAACAACACGATTTCGAAGGGCGTGTCGGCGGCCGAGAGCATCTTCGGCCTGCTCGATCTGCCCGGCGAGCCGGACGAAGGCAGCCGCAGCCTCGGCCGCGCGCGCGGCGACGTGACCTTCGAGACCGTGCGCTTTTCATACGCCGGCGCCTCGCGCCCCGCGCTCGACGGCATCGACCTGAGCGTGCGCGCCGGTGAGACCATCGCGCTGGTGGGCTCATCGGGCAGCGGCAAGACCACGCTGGTGTCACTGCTGCCGCGCTTCTATTCGCCGGATTCCGGCCGCATCCTGATCGACGGCGAAGACATCGCCGGACTGAGCCTTGCGAGCCTGCGCGAGAACCTGTCGCTGGTGAGCCAGGATGTCGTGCTCTTCAACGACACGGTGGCGGCCAACATCGCGTACGGCAGCGTCGCCCAGCGCAGCGAAGCGGAAATCATCGCCGCGGCGAAGGCCGCGAACGCCTGGGAGTTCATCCAGGCGATGCCGGAAGGGCTCGCGACCGATGTCGGTTCGAACGGCGTGAAGCTCTCCGGCGGGCAGCGCCAGCGCATCGCGATCGCCCGCGCACTGCTCAAGGATGCACCGATCCTGATTCTCGACGAGGCAACGTCGGCCCTCGACACTGAATCAGAACGCCTGGTCCAGACTGCCCTCGCGACGCTCATGCAGGGTCGCACCACCTTCGTCATCGCGCACCGCCTGTCCACGATCGAAAGCGCCGACCGCATCCTCGTCATGGATCGCGGCCGCATCGTCGAGCAGGGCACGCACGCCGAGCTGCTCGCCAAAGGGGGGCGCTACGCGCACCTCTACCAACTGCAGTTCCAGAGCGAAGCCGGCCAGCCGGACGCCGCGGCCTGATCCCGGGACCCACCATGTCAGCATCCATGACCGCCGCTGCCCCGGGCCTGCGTGGCCGAGTCGAAAACGCCGCGCGCTGGCTGTGTGTCGCCGCGGCCTTCTCGGTGCCGCTGCCCGCCGCCTGGATCAGCATCACTACCGCGCTCTTCCTGCTGTTCTGGATCGCCAGCGCGGACTACGTCGCCCGGCTGCGGATCATTGCAGGGCAGCCGATCGCCGCGCTCTCGCTGACGCTGTTCGTGTGGATGGGGATTTCCGTCGCATGGTCGCCGGCGCCCTTGCGGCCCTCGGCCGACGACTGGTGGCACTACCGCGAACTGCTGTTGATCCCGCTGATGCTGTCGGTCATCACCCAGGCCGAATGGCGCTGGCGCGTCTTCGCCGGCTTCTTCGCCGGCTTCTGTGTGGCTTTGCTGACGTCCTACCTGCGGTGGTTCAAGGTCATTCCGGATATGGGCGGTGTCGGACTGTATGCCGGCTTCGGCGGTCACACCGGCTTCAGCATCCTGCTCGCCTTTATCGTCTGCGCCTGCCTGTGGCTGTGGCAGGCACGGCCGGCGCAGCGCGCGCTGTGGGCTACCGTCGGCGCGCTGTCGCTGTTCAACCTGTTTTTCGTGAATACTGGCCGCACCGGGCAATTCGTATTCCTCTTCCTGGTACCGGTGATCGCCCACAAGCGTTTCGGCTTCAAGGGCATCGCCATCGGCGCCGTGGCCGCCGCGCTGCTCAGCGTTGGCGTGTATTACGCATCGAACACGGTGCGCACGCGCATCGACACCTCGGTCAGCGACGTCCAGCAATTCCGCGGCGGCAACACCGGCACCAATGACGGCGTGCGCATGGAGTTCTGGCGCAACAGCCTCACGCTGATCAAGCAGCATCCGGTATTCGGCGGCGGCACCGGCAGCTTCAGGCCGGAATACCGTGCGTTGGCCGAGAGCCAGAAGCTCGACGGCATCCACATCACGCCGAATCCGCACAACGAATACTTGCTGGTATGGAGCCAGACCGGCCTTGTCGGCCTCGCGCTGCTGCTCGCGCTGTGGGGCGTGCAATGGCGGCGCGCCGCGACGCTGGACCCAACCGTGCGCTATCTGAGCTACGCGCTGCTGGTCACAATGATCGTCGGCGACTGCTTCAATTCCTTCATCCTCGACAACCTTGAAGGCCACTTCTATGCGCTGCTGACCGTTGCCCTCGCGGCTGGTTGGCCGGAAGCCCAAGGAAGATCTGAATAAATGAGCGAGAAGGATGCAGCGCCAGGCGTGGCGCGCGCAGCGACCAAGACATATCAGAGCGATAGGCGCGGGAACCAGCACGCCGTAACGCAGCGATGCGCCGTCGCAGCCATTTTTTCAGGACGTTCCTGAGTGCCGATGCGTCGCACGATTCCAATCCTCATGTACCACCAGGTGGACGTGCCACCGCCGTCCGGCACGCCGATGCGCGGCATGGTCGTATCGCCCGGCGCCTTTGCACGGCAGATGCGCGTGCTGCGGCTGCTCGGCTATCGCGGTGTGTCGCTGCGCGATCTGGAGCCCTGGCTGCGCGGCGAGCGCAACGATCGCGTCGTCGGCATCAGCTTCGACGACGGCTACCGCAACAACCTTGAGCACGCCTTGCCGGTGCTGCGCGCCAACGGCTTCACCGCCACCTGCTATGCCGTCAGCAACGCTTTTGGCGGCGCCAACGACTGGGATGCCGCGCATGGCGTGCCGCAGAAACCGCTGATGCAGGCCAGCGAGTTCCGCCAATGGCTGGACGCCGGCATGGATGTCGGCGCCCACTCGCGTCACCACTCCGACCTGACGACGCTGGATGCCGCAAGGGCCCGCGACGAGATCGCCGGCAGCAAGCGCGAACTCGAATCCGCGTTGCAGACCGAGGTACGCCACTTCTGCTACCCCTACGGCCGTTTCGATGCCTCGCATCGCGCGCTCGCGGCCGAAGCGGGCTATGTCACCGCCACCACGGTGCAACGCGGCCGTGCCCGCCCGGGCGACGATCTGCTCGCTTTGCCACGCGTGCTGGTCGCGCAGTCGAACCACCTCGGCCACTTCATCGCCAAGATTGCGACCGGCTACGAGGACCGTTACCGGTGACCATACCGCGCCTGCGCATCGCCGTGCTGACGCGCCGCTTCGACCCGGCCGGCGGTGGCGCGGAACGTTACGCCATCGCGCTGGTGCAGCAACTCGCGGCGCGCCATGACGTGCATGTGTTTGCACAGGATCTTTGCATCGAGATCCCCGGCGTCACGACGCACCGCGTACCGCAATTCCTCACCCGCCCGCGCTGGCTGAACCTTGGCTGGTTCTCCGCATGGACGCACTGGCAAACGCGCCTCGGCTTCGACATCGTGCATTCGCATGAAGCGGTGTCGCACGGCAATGTGCAGACCATCCATGTACGCCCGATTCGCGCCACGCGCTTCACCGGCATCACCGGCTGGCGACGTGCCGCACGCTGGTTCGAAGTCTTCACCAGCCCGCGGCTTGCCTTCTACTTCTGGATCGAGGCGGCGCGCATGCGGGCTGGCCGCTGCATGATCGCAGTGTCGGAGGCACTGCGCGACGATGTGGCCACCGCCTACCCGGCATTGCGCGGCCACATCGACATCGTTCCGCCCGGCGTGGCCGCGGCGAAGGCGGCCAATGATCGTGGCGACACCCGTACCCGTTACGGCATTCCGGTCGACGCGCCACTGCTGCTGTTCATCGCCGGCGACTATGACAAGAAGGGCTTGCCGGCGCTGCAGCAAGCGATGGTGAGCAACCCCTTGGCGCATCTGCTGGTGGTCGGCAACGCCAACTACATTCCGCCGGCACGCAAGCGTGCGGAGGAACTCGGCATTGCGGCACGCGTACATTTCGCAGGCGTGCTGGCCGACCCGACGCCGGCCTACCGTGCGGCAGACTTACTGGTGCACCCGACCCTCGAAGACACCTTCGGCATGGTCGTCGCCGAAGCCATGGCCTATGGCCTGCCGGTCATCGTCAGCGCCGCGCCCTGGTGCGGCATCAGTGCCGAATTGCGTGATGGCGCCGATGCGCTGCTGCTGCCCGATCCGAAGGATGCAGCCTATCTCGCGCAACAGATCGCGCGCCTGCTCGACGACACGGCACTGCACCAGCGCCTGGCCGAAGCCGGCCGCGCAGTCGCCGCGCGTTTCGACTGGCCACAGATCGCCCGCGCGCAGGAAGCGCTGTACCTGCGCGCACTGAGGAAGGTCTGAAAAAGTGAGCGAGAGGGATGCAGCGCAAGACGCGGCGCGCGCAGCGACCAAGACAACTCAGATGGATAGGCGCGGGAGCGAGCACGCCGCAACGCAGCGATGCGCCGTCGCAGCCACTTATTCAGACCTTCCCTGAACAGGAATTCCGCATGAACGCCCCGCGCCCGGATCTATCGATCCTGATCCCGACCTGGAACAACCTCGACTGCCTGCAGCACTGCCTCGCCAGCCTGCGGCGCAACGTCGCAGCGGACGTCGAGGTGATCCTGCACATCAACGACGGCAGCGACGGCACGCTCGACTGGGTGCGCGCGCAAGGCATCGCCCACACCCACACGGCGAAGAACGTCGGCATCTGCCACGCGATGAACCTGGCGCGCAGCCGTGCGCGGGGCCGCTACATCCTCTACCTGAATGACGACATGTTCGTCTGCCCGGGACTGGACCGGCTGATGGTCGCGCGCGCCGATGCATTGGCTGCCGAAGGCGTCGAACACTTCATGGTGTCGGGCACGCTGATCGAGGCACGCGATTCGGGCAACGACAGCGCGATCGTCGCCGACTACGGGCGAGATTGGGCGGACTTCCGCGAAGCCGACTTGCTGCGCGACCTGCCAAAGCTCGCCAAACCCGACTGGACCGGCGCCACCTGGCCACCGCTGCTGCTGCCGGCCGACACCTGGGACATCGTCGGCGGCTTCAGTATCGAGTTCTCGCCCGGCATGTACTCCGACCCGGATCTGTCGATGAAGCTTTGGCACCTGGGCAGCCGACACTTCCTCGGCGTCGGTGACGCGCTGGTTTACCACTTCCCGTCGAAGTCGACGAAGCGCATCAAGCACAACAAGGGGCGCCTGCAGTTCCTGCGCAAGTGGGGCATCAGTTCATCGACCTTCACGCGGCATGTGCTGCACCGCGGGTCGCCGTGGGTCGGCGCCCTGCCGGAGCCGGATGACGACCCCGCTTATCGTCGCAAGGCCTGGCTGGACAAGCTCAAGCTGCGTCTGCGCTGATCCCGCTTGTCGCGCGAAGCGCTAATGCGCTTCGTAACGCGAGGCCATAATGGGCCTCGTAACGCGAAGCCCTAATGGGCCTCGTCCCAGTTGGCGCCGGCGCCGACTTCGACCAGCAGCGGGACCTTCAACCGTGCAGCGCCGCTCATCAGTTCGGCGAGTTTCGGCTTGACCACATCGAGCTCACCCTGCGGCACTTCGAGCACCAGTTCGTCGTGCACTTGAAGCAATAGCTTCGACTGCAGCGTGCTGCCCTGCAGCCAGTCATACACCCGGCGCATCGCGATCTTGACGATATCCGCGGCAGTGCCTTGCATAGGCGCGTTGATCGCCGCGCGTTCGGCACCCTGACGGCGGCCGACCTGCGCGGCGCGGATCTCGGGCAGCATCAGGCGGCGGCCAAACACCGTTTCGACATAGCCGTGCTCGCGCGCGAACCGGCGGGTTTCTTCCATGTAGCGCGCGACACCGGGGTAGCGCGCGAAGTAGCGGTCGATGTAGGCCTGCGCGGCGCTGCGTTCCAGATCCAGCGCCTTGGCCAGCCCGTGCGCACTCATGCCGTAGATGAGGCCAAAGTTGATCGCCTTCGCGTAACGACGCTGCTCGCTGGTGACCTCGGACGCCTGCAGGCCGAAGACCTCGGCTGCGGTGGCGCGGTGCACATCCAGCCCTTGCGCAAAGGCTTCGAGCAGGCCGGCGTCGTCCGACAGGTGCGCCATGATGCGCAGTTCGATCTGCGAGTAGTCGGCCGACACGATGACGTTACCCGGCGCGGCGATGAACGCAGCACGGATACGCCGCCCCTCTTCGGTACGCACCGGGATGTTCTGCAGATTGGGCTCGGAGCTCGACAGTCGGCCGGTGACCGCGCCAGCCTGCGAGAAGCTGGTGTGCACGCGGCCAGTGTCCGGGTTCACCGAACGCGGCAGCTTGTCGGTGTAAGTGCTCTTGAGCTTGGCCATGCCGCGGTATTCGAGCAGCAGTTTCGGCAGCGGGTAATCGAGCGCCAGCTGCTGCAGCACTTCTTCGTCGGTCGAAGGCTGGCCGCCGGGCGTCTTCTTCAGCACCGGCAGCTGCTCGCGCTCGAACAGGATCTCCTGGATCTGCTTGGGGCTGTTCAGATTGAAGGGCTGCTTGGCAAGCGCATGGGCCTCGGCCTCGAGTTCAAGCATGCGGCGGCCAAGCATGTCGGACTGTTTGAGGAGCAGCTCGCGGTCGATCAGCACACCGTTGCGTTCCATCGCCCACAACACTTCCAGCGCCGGCAGTTCGACCTCACGGTAGAGCGTGTCGAGCTGCGCTTCGGCCTTCACCCGGTGGTCGAGCACATGGTGCACCCGCAACGTGGCATCCGCGTCCTCCGCTGCGTACTCCGTCGCGCGGCCGATCTCGACTTCCTGGAAGCCGATCTGGTTGGCGCCCTTGCCGCACACGTCGGTGTAACTCAGCGTGTCGAGCATGCCGGCATGGCGCTTGGCGAGCTGGTCGAGGTCGTGTCCCTTGTCGCTCTCGACGACAAAGGATTCGAGCAGCGTGTCGTGCGCGACGCCCCGCAACCGGATGCCGTGATTGGCCAGCACGTGCATGTCGTACTTGAGGTTCTGGCCGACCTTGCGGTGCGCGTCGGATTCAAACCAGCCACGCAGCTTGTCGAGCACCAGCCCGAGCGGAAGCTGTTCCGGCGCGTCCGGATAGCGATGCCCGAGCGGCAGGTAAGCGGCTTCTCCCTCGGTCACGCAGAAGCTCATGCCGACGAGGCGCGCCAGCATCGGGTCGAGGTTGTCGGTTTCGGTATCGAAGGCGGTCAGCTCCGCCGCGGTGATCTTCG
The DNA here is from genome assembly GCF_014197015.1 of Niveibacterium umoris. Lineage (NCBI taxonomy): Bacteria > Pseudomonadati > Pseudomonadota > Betaproteobacteria > Rhodocyclales > Rhodocyclaceae > Niveibacterium > Niveibacterium umoris. The sequence goes on along the minus strand of NZ_JACIET010000002.1, from coordinate 1,372,622 downwards.
CCAGCCAGGCATCGAAGCTGGCCCAATCGCGCAGGGTGACATAGCCCTTGCGGTGCGCGCCGGGTTCGCCCAGCAGCGAGGCTTGCGTCGGCGTTTCAGGCGCCGCAGCTGCCGGCGCGGCATCGCCCGCAACCGTGCTGTCTGCCGCGCCGCCGCCCATCGCCGCGCGCGTTTCCTTCAGCCAGGTGCGGAACTGCAAGCGCTCGAACCACTCGGCCAGCGTCTCCTGCTGACTTGCGCCGTAGTGCAGCTCGTCCAGCGTGACCGGCAGCTCGCAGTCGGTCTCGATCGTGACCAGCTTGCGACCCAGCGGCAGGAAGTCGAGATGCGCACGCAGCTTGTCTCCGACCACGCCGCCGATCTTCCATTCTTCCTTCTTGCCCTTCTGTTCCTTCTGCTGCGCGGCCGCGACCACACCATCCAGCGACTCGAATTCGGTCAGCCATTTCACGGCCGTCTTCGGCCCGCACTTCTCGACGCCCGGCACGTTGTCCACCGCGTCGCCGACCAGCGCGAGGTAGTCGATGATGCGCGTCGGCGGTACGCCGAATTTCGCCAGCACACCGGCCTCGTCGAGCACCTCATTGCTCATCGTATTGACCAGTTTTACGCGCGGCGTCACGAGCTGCGCCATGTCCTTGTCGCCGGTCGAGATCACCACGTCGTAGCCGGCCGCTTCGCCGCGCCGCGCCAGCGTGCCGATCACGTCATCGGCCTCGATGCCTTCGACCATCACGATCGGCCAGCCCATCGCCTGGATGCAGGCGTGGATCGGTTCGATCTGCAGGCGCAGGTCATCCGGCATCGGCGGGCGATGCGCCTTGTAGTCGGGATAGAGGTCTTCGCGGAAGGTCTTGCCCTTGGCGTCGAAGACACAGGCGAGGCGGTCCGCCTTGTAGTCACCCAGTAGCCGGCGTAGCATGTTCAGCACCCCGAACACCGCGCCAGTAGGCTCTCCGCGGGCATTCCGCATGTCGGGCATGGCATGGAATGCGCGGTACAGATACGAGGATCCGTCGACCAGCAAGAGCGTCGGCATGGGTCATCCACCGGTGAGCGCGACAGGCGCGGTTCCGGCATCGGCACCGGAACGATCCTGCAACGAAAGACAAGAATGAGCGCGAAAGAAAAACTCCCGCCCCTGACAACCGCCACGCCGGGCATGCACCACCAGATGGCGCGGGAGGCATGGCGGATCTTCGGAATTATGTCAGAGTTCGTCGAGGCAACTGAGCGCCTCGCACCGATCCGCCCGGCCGTGAGTATCTTCGGCAGCGCCCGCACGAAACCGGACGACCCGTACTACCAGAAGGCGGAAACCATCGCGCGCCTGCTCTCCGACTCCGGTTTCGCGGTGATCTCGGGGGGCGGCCCCGGCATCATGGAAGCGGCGAACAAGGGGGCCTTCTTCGGCAAGTCGCCTTCGGTGGGCCTGAACATCCAGTTGCCGATGGAGCAGCACGGCAACCCGTACCAGGATGTATCGCAGACCTTTCACCACTTCTTCGCGCGCAAGTACATGTTCGTCAAATGCGCCAGTGCTTATGTGGTGATGCCCGGCGGTTTCGGCACCCTGGACGAGCTGATGGAGGCGCTGACGCTGATCCAGACGCGCAAGAGCCGGCGGATTCCGGTGATCCTGGTGCACTCGCCCTTCTGGGGCGGGCTGATCGACTGGTTCCGCGACCGCCTTGTTGCCGAGAAGATGGTGAACCCTGAAGACCTCGACCTGATCCAGGTGATCGACTCGCCGGAAGAGGTGGTCGAGGCCATTTTCAAACATTACGAGCATCGCGGTTTCGAACCCCTGCCGGGCGAACACGAGCTGATGCTGAACCTGTGAGACCCGACACCATGCTTAAGCACCTGCATCGTTTCCTGCTGATCGCCTTGCTGGTTTCCGGCAGCGCGATGGCCGAGGACGCAAAACCCAAGCTGGAACCCATCCCCGAACCGCCACCGCCCCCGACCGGCGCGGTGAAGGCGGACGAGGCGCCGGAAGTCACGACCAAGCAACGCGAGGGCGAGAAGATCGAGGAGTACCGCCTGCGCGGCAAGCTCTACATGATCAAGGTCACGCCGGCGGTCGGCAAACCCTACTACCTGGTCGACCAGAAGGGCGACGGCGTGTTCTCTCGCGCCGACGAAGACGGGCGCGGCATGGCCGTGCCGATGTGGCTGATCATGAGCTGGTAGACCCTTGCACGGCAGTCGGCGGCACCTTCACTTGTGCCGCCATCGGCCAACCCACCGATTCCGATGTCCGTATTCACCCCAGTTACCCCTGAACAGATGCGCGAATGGCTGGTCGGCTATGCCGTCGGCCGCCTGACCGAGTTGCGCGGCATCGAAGCCGGCGTTCAGAACAGCAACTTCTTCGTCACCACCACGCTCGGCCGTTACGTGCTGACGCTGTTCGAGAGCGTGCCGCGCGCCGAACTGCCCTACTACCTGCACCTGATGGCGCATCTGGCGCGACACGGCCTGCCGGTGCCGGCGCCGATCGCGACGCGCGACAACGATTACCTCGGCACCCTCGCAGGCCGCCCCGCGGTGATGGTGGCGCGACTTGCAGGGCGTTCGGTGGAGACGCCCACGGTTGCGCAATGCGAACGGCTCGGTGCGATGCTGGCCGGGCTGCATCTGGCCGGCATGTCCTACGGCCGGCGTCAGGAAAATCCGCGCGGCCCGGCGTGGCGCGAAACGACCGCCGCGACAGTACTGCCGCACCTGGATGCGGACGATCGCGCCTTGCTCGAAGCCGAGCTGCATGTACAGCGCGCCCTCGACGCGGTCGATCTGCCGCAGGGCACGATCCACGCCGACCTGTTCCGCGACAACGTGCTGTGGGATGGCGAACATGTCGGTGGCGTGATCGATTTCTACTTCGCGTGCACCGACGCCTTGCTGCTCGATGTCGCCGTCACGCTCAACGACTGGTGCGGCGGGCCGGATGGCGCGCTCGATCCGCAGCGCGCCAATGCCTTCCTGCTCGCCTACCACGCCGACCGCCCCTTCACCCGCGCCGAACGCGAAGCCTGGCCGACGATGCTGCGTCGCGCCGCACTACGCTTCTGGCTGTCGCGGCTGGAAGACTTCCACCGCCCGCGCGAAGGCGAAATGGTGCTGGTGAAGAACCCGGCCGAGTTCCGCGCCATCCTGCGTGCCCGCATCGCCCGCCCCGACGCCACGCAACTGCCCTGAGCGCCAAAGCAACGGGAAGGCGCCCGCATTTGGTAGCATCGGGCCCTTCCCCTGCACTGTTGATCGAAACCCATGCACGCCCACCACATCCCCGTCCCTGCCAGCGTCCCGCCCAGCCGCGCGCTGAACTGGCTGAGAGAGGGCTGGCGGCTCTTCATGGCGCACCCGGCAAGCTGGGCAGTGATGGGGGCTGCGGCCTTCGTCGTGATCGCCATTGCGGTGTGGCTGCCCTTCATCGGCCGCGTGCTGGCAATGGTGGTGCTGCAGATACTCGCCGGCGGCATGGTCGCGGCGGCGCGCCACTCGGACGAGACCGGCACACTGAAGATCAACGAACTGTGGGATGGCCTGCGTCGCCACGCCGCCAACCTTGCCATGATCGGCGTGCTGCAGGGCATCGCGCTGACCGCAACCGGCATCCTCGCGATGATCACCAGCCTGCTGCTGGGCATGATCCTCGACGTTACCGGGCTCGCCCATTTCGACTGGATCACCTTCGTCGTGAGCTGGCTGGTCGACCTTTTCGTCTCCTTCGTCGTTGTGATGGCCATGCTGCTCGCGCTGTGGTTCGCCCCGGCGCTCGTCATGCTCAACCGCGCCTCGCCCTTCGACGCAATGCGGCTGTCCTTCCGCGCGGCCGTGCATAACCCGGGCGCCAGCGCGGTGGTCGGGCTGTGCCTGGTGATCGGCATACCGCTGGTGATCACGATGACCTTCGGCTTCGGCATCGTGGTCGTGATCCCGCTTGTCGCCACGACGATCTACGCCTCGTGGCGCGACGTGATCGGCGCCAGCCCGGCGACGGTGGTCTGAGATGCAGGCGCTCAAGCTGCCGCCCGCGCGCGGCTGGATCTGGGTGAAGGAAGGCTTTGCGCTTTACCGCCGCAACCCCTTCGCGCTCGCCGCCAACCTCATGCTGATGATGCTTCTCATCATGCTGATGCTCGCTGGCGCGACCGCGCTGGTGGGCGGCGACGAGAAGTCGCCCGAGACAATGGAAAAGGTCGCGCTGCTCGCGCAGTGCGCCCTCTCGCTGCTGGCGCCGCCATTGCTGGTCGGGCTCTACGAGGTCTGCCACCGTATTCACGAGGGGCAGATGGTGATGCCTGCGGCCGTGCTCGGCGGCTTCTCGCGCAACATCGGCCGCCTGATGCAGCTCAGTGGGCTGATGCTCGCCTATTCACTGGCGGTCTTCGCGCTGGAACAGCTCACGCAGAGCCCCGTCGTGTCGGTGGTGCTGTCGATGCCGCTGCTGATGGCCAACTGGTTCTCGCCGCTGCTGACCGGGCGCCTCGGCACGCCACCGCTCAAGTCCGCCTTCTTCAGCATGATCGCGGTGTATCGCAACCTCGGCGCCGTGGCGGTGTTCTGCCTCAGCAGCCTGGTCGTGTTCGTGTTGCTGCCCAGTCTCGCGGCGGGTCTGCTCACCGCCATCGCACCGGCCTTCGGGGCCGCCATCATCTCGGTGCTGGCGCTTGCGCTGCTGCCGGCGCTGTTCTCGGCCTTCTACGCCAGCACCCGGGACATCTTCCCGGCGCTCTGGGATGCCCCCGCAGACTGAACTGACGCCGCTCGGCATCCTCGGCGGCACCTTCGACCCGATCCACTTCGGCCATCTGCGACTGGCCGAAGAGGCACACGCACAACTGGGCCTTGCCAGAGTTCGCCTGATTCCGGCCGGGCGCCCGGCGCATCGTGGTGCACCGGGCGCTGGCGCGGCACACCGGCTTGCGATGACGCGGCTCGCCGCAGCCGCCAATCCGCATCTGGAAGTCGATGCCGCAGAAGTGCTCAGCGATGCACCGAGCTACACCGTGCCGACGCTCGAACGCCTGCGCAGCGAACTCGGTGCCGCGCGCCCGCTGGTGCTGCTGCTCGGTGCCGACGCCTTCGCCGGGCTGCCCAGCTGGCACCGCTGGGAAACCCTGTTCGCGCTCGCCCACATCGCAGTCGCGACACGGCCCGGGCACTCGTTCGAGCCGGAAGCGCTGGCGCCCGAACTGGCCGAACACTGCCGGCGGCGCGCAGGCGAGGTTGCGCAACTCGCCGAAGCGCCCGGCGGCCTGATCCTGCGTTTCCCGATCACGCCGCTCGACATTTCCGCCACCGCCATCCGTGCGCAGTGCGCCTGCCATGAAAGCCCGCGCTACCTTTTGCCGGATGGGGTTGTCGACTATATTGCCCAGCATCGCCTCTACGCAGGCGATGCCAACTGAACCGGAGGAAGAACCAACCTGATGAACATCTCGACACTTGAAAAGCTGGTCGTGGACGCCCTCGAAGACATCAAGGGCAAGGATATCGAAGTCATCAACACCACCCGTCTCACCTCCATGTTCGATCGCATCGTGATCGCCAGTGGAGATTCCAACCGCCAGACCAAGGCGCTCGCCCGCCATGTGCAGGACAAGGTGCGCGAAGCCGGCGGCGAAGTCATCAGCATCGAAGGCGAACAGACCGGCGAATGGGTGCTGGTCGATCTGGGCGACATCGTCGTGCATGTCATGCAACCGGCGGTGCGCAGCTACTACAACCTGGAAGAAATCTGGTCGACGACACCGGCGCGGCACCGCCCCCACGCCGAACTGCGCGCTGCGGCGGGCTGATGCGCCTGTTGATCGTGGCCGTCGGCCACCGCATGCCGGGCTGGGTCGATGAAGCCTTTGGCGATTTCGCCAAGCGCATGCCGCGCGAATGTGCGATCGAACTGGTCGAAGTGAAGGCCGAGCCGCGCTCAGGCGGCAAGAGCGCCGAACAGATGATGGCGCTGGAAGCCGAGCGCATCCGCGCCGCCTTGCCGCCACGGGCGCGCCTGGTGATTCTCGACGAACGCGGCGACGACCTCACCACGAAGTCGCTCGCCCAGCGCCTGGAACGCTGGCTCGGCGAAGGCGACGATGTCGCGCTGGTAATCGGCGGGCCGGACGGCCTCGACCCCTCGCTCAAGCAGGCCGCGCAGGAAAAGATCCGCCTCTCGTCACTCACGCTGCCGCACGCGATGGTGCGCGTCTTGCTGGCAGAGGCGCTGTACCGCGCCTGGAGCGTAACCAAGAACCACCCCTACCATCGCGAGTAAGACGGCAAGTGGCCAGCCGCCGGACCAAGCCTTGAGGAGCGTGTCAGATGCACCAGGGATCCTGCCATTGCGGCGCCGTCCGATTGACCTTGCCGAGCACGCCGGAGGTGGCAACGCAGTGCAATTGCTCGCTGTGCCGGCGCATCGGCGGGCCCTGGGTCTACTTCGCGTTTGGCACGGTCAGGATCGAGGGCCACCCGGAATCGACCACCGAATACATTCAGGGCGACCGGACACTGCGCACCATCCGTTGCCGAACCTGTGGCTGCGTCACACACTGGGAGCCGCTGGTGCCGCAACCCGGCGACCGGCATGGTGTGCATCTGGGCAATTTCGATCCCGCCCTCATCGCTTCGGTACGCGTGCGCAAGTTCGACGGCGCGGACAGCGGGAAATTCTTCGATGAACTGGAAGCGCAACCCGGCTCGACCAACAATGACGCCTGAGCACCAAGGTCTCTGCACGTTTGGGCGAACGGCGAGCCCGGTTTCGTTCGGGCGGTGCGGCCTCGCATCGTCCCGCCCCCTCTGACGCAAACGATCTCACCATGCTGCCACCCCGCATCTACCTCGCTTCCCGTAGCCCGCGTCGCCGCGAACTGCTGCATCAGATCGGCGTGGCCTTCGACACCCTGCTGTTCCGGGCGCCGCCGCGCGAAGACCCGGACGTCTGCGAAGACGTGCTGCCGGGCGAACACCCCGACGACTACGTCGTGCGGGTGGCACGCGCCAAGGCCGCCGGTGGCTGGAACCGGCTGGCCATGCGCAGCCTGGTGCCGCACCCGGTGCTGTCGGCGGATACCACGATCGACGTTGATGGCGAGATCATCGGCAAACCGGCGGACGAGGCGGACGCCGTCGCGATCCTGCAGCGCCTGTCCGGGCGCAGCCACCGCGTACTGACCGCCATCGCGATGGCCGATGGCACCCGCATCGAGCACCGGCTGTCGGTCAGCGAGGTGCGGTTCGGCGCGCTCAGCGACGAGGAAATCCGGCGCTACGTCGCCAGCGGCGAACCGATGGACAAGGCCGGCGCCTACGGCATTCAGGGTCGCGCTGCCGCCTTCGTGGCCGAGATCCGTGGCTCCTACACCGGCATCGTTGGCCTGCCGCTGCACGAAACCGCGCAACTGCTGCGGGTTTTCGGCTACCCGGCCTAGCCTGATGCGCGTTCGGCAGTCGCACCGGGCAGCGACGGCGCGGCGCCGGCAGACGGAGCCCCCTGCGCGCCGAACAGCTGCACGTCGTTGCGGCTCGCCTTCTTCACCGCATACATCGCGGCATCGGCACGTCGCATCACTTCCTCGGGTCCGCACAGGGTCTCGCTGACCACCGTCAGGCCGATGCTGGCGCCGACATGCGCGATCGCGCCAGTTTCGAGCGAAATGGGTTCCAGCACCGCTTGCCGAACCTTGTGCAGGATGGTGAGCGCTGCGGCCTCGTCGATCACGCCGTCGAGCAGGACGACAAATTCGTCGCCTCCGAGCCGCGCCACCGTGTCGGTGCGGCGCACCAGCCCTTCGAGCCGCTTCGCCACCACCCGCAAGACGTGGTCGCCCGCATCATGCCCGTGGGTGTCGTTGACCTGCTTGAACCAGTCGAGGTCGATCATCGCCAGCGAGAATCCATGCCGGCGGTCGCGGGCATGCTCCGAGACCAGATCAGCAAGGCGACGATTGAAGCCCAGCCGGTTCAGCACGCCTGTCAGGCTGTCGGTGACCGCGAGTTCCCGCGCGGCCTCCTCGGCCCGCTTGCGATCGGAGATGTCATTCGCCAGCCCCTGCAGCGTACCGCCGCCAGACGGCGTGAGCACAAGCTGGATCCAGCGTTGCAGGCCGCTCTCATCGCTGATTTCAAGGTCTTCTGAAACGGAACGTTCGCGCTCCCCGCAGCGTTGCCGCATGGCCGAAATCTGCGTCGCAAGGGGCGGAAGGAGATCCTCCAGACTGGGGTGCTCGTCGTGATGCAAAGGCCCGCCCAGCACCCGCACACAGGCCGGGTTCCATGACTGCATGCGCCCTTCGGCGTCGAGCGTGAAGAGCCCCGTCTCCGCATTCTCGAAAATCATCCGCAGCCGCTGCTCGTCGCGCTCGCGCTGCTCTCTCAAGCCCCGCTCGATCGCGGCTGCGCGAGTCAGGCTCTCGATCATCCCGTTGGTGTCTGCCACCAACTGCCCGATTTCGTCGTCGTCGTGCCCCTTGGGGACGACGATGACGCCGTCCTTGCCGCGTGAGATACCGTGAAGGGCGCCCGAGATCCTCTGAATCGGGCGGGTCACGAACAGCGCAACGCCCGCCATGGCGGCGAGCGCCACGATTGCGCCCTGCATGGCCATGAACGCCAGCGTCTGGCCGGTGGCCTCGTACACGCGGGCACGCAACATCTGCTCGCTGGTCTCGACCCGGATCTCGCACACGGTCTCGGCCTGGAAAAACGGCGAACGCACTGCGCGCACGACGCTCTTCGACACCGGCGGCCGGGTACCCACCGTCGCCATGACATGTCCGTTGGCCAGAATCGATGCCGACGAGATTGTCCCGCCACGCAGGATGCCGGAGAGCGCCTGCCTGGCGAGCTCGCTGTCGTTGACGAAGCAGGCGGAACTGACCGTATCCTCGATGGCATCAAGCAGGCGCTGCACCTCGCCGCCCGCCTCTTCAGCCTCCAGCTTCAGCACATACGGCATGCTCGCCGCCGCCACCAGCAGTCCGGCGAAAACACCGATCAGAAGCACGATCAGTCCGGATCTGAGGCTCAGACTACGGCGTGTGAGGCGTGGCAGCACCCGGATCCCCCAGTTCGTAAACAATGTGCACCCGTGCATCCACCGCTCGGCGATGGACGTAGCCCACGGCGCCAACACGGCTCGCGACGACGTCGAGCACCTGTGCCTCACTGCCCACCTGCATCGGCGGCGAAGCCTGCCCCGAGAAGGTGAGCCGCGACCAGTAGGCACGAATCTCGGCCAGGTCGCGCCCGACGAGCCGCTCGTAGAACTGCTGCTTCTGAGGTCCGGCCTCCTGCGCCAGATCGACCGGCGTTGCGGCAATCCCCGACGGCAGCTGTCGAAAACGCCCCATGTAGAGGTTGATCACGTCTTCCCTGCGCAGCCGCTCGATGCCTGCGGCGGGATTCGAAATCACGACCAGATCCCCCGCCCACGCCTCGCCCGCGAACAACAGCGTCAGAAGTAGTGAGCGGAATCGCGTCATGGCGTCAGAACACAAAATCCAGCGCGACCGACCCGACGGTCATCGTGAACGGCTGGCCCGACTTGCCCGGTTCGAACCACGGCACCAGCGCGTAGTCCCCGCGGATCCGCTCGATCTGCAGCTTCAGATCCATGCCCGCGGCGAAGTCCCAGCGTGCACCGAGCATCATCGATCGACAGTTGGTCAGGCCGCTGGTCAGCAGTGCACGGGCGGCGGCGTCGATCGGCGCGAGCGCCGGGTCGGGCGGCAAGCCGGTTGTGATATCCAGCGATGTCGAGCGCGACAAGCTCGCCCCCGCATACGGGGTGATCCGACCGAACCGGTAGCCCGCCTCAACAAAACTCGCGTAGTAGGAATGCAGCGACTCGGCTGAGCTGTCGAGGTAACTGACGGCGCCGGAAACACTGACCCGCCCGGCCGAGTACGTCGCCGCCAGCGACCAGTAGTCCAGTCGCGCCCCTTCCAGCGCCAGACGTGCAGCCAGCTGATCGCCTTCGGGCATGTTCAGGCCGCGGAGCGCCTCGAACAGGCCGGGGTAAGGCAACTCATGCTTCGAATGCACATGCGTGTAGCCCAAGCGCAGTTGCCATGTTTCGTCGAGGTAGCTCAATGCCAGTCCGGCCAGCGGCGAGCCCTCCAGCTCCAGCGCGTTGCCGTCGTTGTCGGTGGGCAGCTTGCCGCGCGCCACTCCGCCATACACCTTGAGGCGCACGACGCCGTCAGCAAGCGGTCGGTTGAAGCTCGCGTCGGCACCATCGAAGTAGTTGAGCGTCACCCCGCCGTAGTAATTGGGCTGGGGGCGCACCGCGAGGTAGGAGTACCCGACGTTGGCCGAGTCCGCGAGCAGAAAGACGTCGAAGCCCAGGCGACCCAGCCTGAGGTCCACCCCGGCGTCGGTGCGATAGCGACCGAACGCCCAGGTCAGCTCGGGGCGCCAGCTGGCGTCATACCGGTAGCGCGACAAGGCCTGGGCGACAAACTCGACGTTGTCGGCCGGGGCATAGTTGACCTGCACCCCGACGCGGCTATCAACCGCTGCAGAGGTGGCGTCGTTGGTGCCGGTGCCGGGCTGGGACAGATCCCGCCGCACATGCACATCCGGCGAACTGCCATGCGCGAGGCCGAGCGTGCCGAACGCGCCGAGGCCCCACGGGCCGGGCAGCATCCCCTCGGCATGCGCCGGCGATGCGACGACACAAGCTGCGACCAGCCCCCCCACAATGCATCGGTGCACGGCACCTCCCGGATCAGCCTCTGGGAGTGGTAACGGCTGGCTCCGATGCGACTTGAGGGACCCGCACGCCCGCTTCACGCGGGCGGCCGCGGGTCAAACCGTGACGCCCGCCGCGTAGCCGCTGGCCCAGGCCCACTGGAAGTTGTAGCCGCCGAGCCAACCGGTCACATCCATCACCTCGCCGACAAAGTAGAGCCCCGGCACCGCCTTGGCCATCATCGTCTTCTGGTCGAGTGCGCGGGTATCTACGCCCCCTGCGGTCACCTCGGCCTTGCGATAGCCCTCCGACCCAGCCGGCTTGATCTGCCAGGCATTGAGTTGCTGACCGAGCGCACGCAGCGCCTTGTCGGCACAGTCGGCGAGCGGCCTGCCGCTGAGTCCCGCGGCCTCGGCCCAACGTTCGGCAAGCCGGCGCGGCAGCCACTGCGCCAAGGCGTTCTGCACCTGCTGGCGGTTACCGGCCTTGCCGCTCACCAGCGCCTCGGCGACATCCGTGCCGGGGGCCAGGTCCAGTTCGATCGATCGCCCCGGCTGCCAGAAGGACGAGATCTGCAGGATCGCCGGACCGGAGAGGCCGCGGTGCGTGAATAGCAGGTCTTCGCGGAAGCGCGGCCGCGCCTTGCCTTCGCCGAAGGCGACATCGACTTCCAGCGACACGCCGGAAAGTTCGGCGAACGGCGCCCACTCCTCGGCGGTGAAGGTCAGCGGTACCAGCGCCGGGCGGGTCGGCACCAGCGGCAAGTCGAACTGGCGTGCGATGCGGTAGCCCAGATCGGTCGCGCCGATCTTCGGGATCGACAGCCCGCCAGTGGCGATCACCAGCGCGCCCGCCCGGATCAAGCCCGCGTCGGTCGCAAGCAGGAAGCCTTCGCCCTCGCGCGTGATCTCGGCCACCGCACAGGGCCGCCGCCAGGCGACGTTGCCGGCGGCACATTCGGCGACCAGCACATCGATGATGTCCTGCGCGCTGTCGTCGCAGAACAGTTGGCCCTTGTGCTTTTCATGCCAGCGCACGCCATGGCGTTCGATCAGGTCGAGGAAGTCACGCGGCGTGTAGCGCGAGAGGGCCGAACGGCAGAAGTGCGGGTTGTCCGACAGGTAGTTGGCCGGTCCGGCCCCCAGATTGGTGAAGTTGCAGCGACCGCCGCCGGAGATGCGGACCTTCTCGGCCAGGTGCGCGGCGTGATCGATCAGCACCACGCGCCGGCCGCGTTGCCCGGCAACGGCCGCCGCCATCATGCCGGCCGCGCCCGCGCCGATCACCGCCACATCGAACTGTTCCGCCATGCCGAACTCCAAGAAGAGCGCGTGATCTTACCGGGCAGTTTGGGAGACGGGCGGTTAGAATGCGGCAGCAACCCGGATTCGCACCGCCGGTGTGCGATGCGGGAGCACCTCTGAAAAGGGATGCTCCCGCATCACACTTCGAGCTTCATCATGAGCGAATCCTTCCTCATCAATTTCACGCCGCAGGAAACCCGGGTTGCAATGTTGCAGAACGGGGTCGTACAGGAACTGCATATCGAGCGCGAACATTCGCGCGGCTTTGTCGGCAATGTGTACCTCGGGCGCGTGGTGCGCGTGCTGCCGGGCATGCAGTCGGCCTTCATCGACATCGGGCTGGAGCGCACCGCCTTCCTGCATGTCGCCGACATCTGGTTCGACCGCCATGCCGGCGAGGTGCAGCGTCCGATCGAGAAAATCCTGCACGAGGGTCAGAACCTCGTCGTCCAGGTGCTCAAGGACCCGATCGGCACCAAGGGGGCACGGCTCTCGACGCAGATCAGCATCGCCGGCCGTCTGCTGGTTTACCTGCCGCAGGAAAAGCACATCGGCATCTCGCAGCGGATCGAGAGCGAGGAAGGCCGCCTCGCGCTGCGCGAGCGTCTGCACCAGCTGGTGCCGGCGGACGAGAACGGCGGCTTCATCGTGCGCACCATGGCCGAACGCGCCAGCGATGCGGAGCTCGGTGCCGACATCGCCTATCTGCGCAAGATCTGGCGCGAGATCCAGTCACGCTCGGTCGGCGCCCATCCGCCGCTGGCGCTGTACCACGATCTGAACCTGGCGCAGCGGGTGCTGCGTGACCTGGTGTCGCCCGAGACCGAGAAGATCGTCATCGACTCGCGCGAGAACTACCAGAAGCTAAATGCCTTCGCGACGGAATACATGCCGCAAGTGGCATCGCTGCTCGACCACTACAGCGGCGAACGCACCCTGTTCGACCTGCACGGCGTCGAAGACGAGATCCAGAAGGCGCTGTCGCGGCGGGTCGACCTGAAAAGCGGCGGCTACCTGATCATCGACCAGACCGAAGCGCTCACCACGATCGACGTGAACACCGGCGGCTTCGTCGGCGCACGCACCTTCGACGACACGGTATTCAAGACCAACCTCGAAGCGGCGCTGGCGATCGCACGCCAGCTGCGCCTGCGCAACCTCGGCGGCATCATCCTGCTCGATTTCATCGACATGGAAAGCGACGAGCACCGCAGCACCGTGCTGGCCGAGCTGAACAAGGCGCTGGCGCGCGACCACACCAAAGTATCGGTCGGTGGTTTCACTTCGCTCGGCCTGGTCGAGATGACCCGCAAGCGCACACGCGAATCGCTCGCCCACATCCTGTGCGAACCCTGCCCCACCTGCAGCGGCCGCGGCGAAATCAAGACCTCGCGCACGGTGGCCTACGAAATCCTGCGCGAGCTGGTGCGCGAGGCGCGTCAGTTCAACGCCAAGGAATACCGCGTGCTGGCGGCGCCGTCGGTAATCGACCTCTTCCTCGACGAGGAATCGCAGTCGCTGGCGATGCTGTCGGACTTCATCGGCAAGCCGATCTCGCTGCAAGCCGAGACCAGTTACAACCCCGAGCAGTTCGACATCGTGCTGCTGTGAGCTGAAGCGTCCATGACCATCCTTGCCGTGATCTTCGATATGGATGGCCTGCTGCTCGACAGCGAACGCATTGCCTTCGGCATCGGTCGCGATGCTTGCACCGCACTGGGCCTGCCGTGGCGGGAAGAAACCGCGCTCGCGATGATCGGCCGCAACGCGCGTGACAACGCGCAGCTGCTGGAAGCGCTCTTCGGCCACGCCGATCATGTCGAGGCCCACAGCGCCGAGTTCGCACGGCGCTACGAAGCCGTCATCGCGGCGGGCGAGATCCCCTTGAAGCCCGGCGTCACCGAACTGCTCGACCGGCTCGACGCGCTCGCGCTGCCGCGCGCGGTGGCGACCTCGACCAGTCACGGGCGCGCCCTCTTCAAACTGGAATGCTGCGGCATTGCCCATCGCATGCACGCGGTGGTGGGCGGCGACCAGGTGGCGCACGGCAAGCCCGCGCCCGACATCTTCCTCGCCGCGGCCGAGCGCCTCGGCGTCGCGCCGGCGAACTGTCTCGCGCTGGAAGACTCCAACGCCGGTGCGCGTGCCGCACTGGCCGCCGGCATGCAGGTGCGTGTGGTGCCCGATTTGCTGCCCCCCGACGCTGATGTACTCGCGTCGGGCGCGCAGGTGATTCCGTCGCTGTTCGCCATTGTCGAGGAACTCTCATGAAGCCTGTCGTCCCGTTGCTGGTCGCCTTCACACTGCTGGTCGCAGGGCAGGCTGTCGCGCAGACGCAGAGCGCGCCGAGCGGCACGAATGCGACGCCAGCAGGGCCCGCCACTGCGGCAAGCAGCGGCCCGAACGGTTCCACCGCCTTCTGCCTGTTCGCGCTGCCGGCAGAAAACGGCGTCCAGCGCTGGATCAACCTCGGCATCGTCCAATACGTCGAAACCCGTGCTGATTCAGTGCAGATCACTTTCGGCGGCGGCAATTTCGGCAGCGGCTACGACGCGAAGATTCCGGTCAAGTCGCCCGACGAAGCGCGCGCCGTGCTGACGCGCCTGCGCCAGACTGCCGAGGACTGCACCCGGCGCGCCGCGCGGCCCGGCAATGCCACGAAAGAGGAAGCGCGATGAAACTGATCGGCATGCTCGATTCACCCTATGTGCGGCGCGTCGCGATTTCGGCACGGCTGATGGGCGTTCCGCTCGAACACGAATCGGTATCGGTGTTCCGCCACATGGATCGCTTTGCCGCGATCAATCCGCTGATCAAGGCGCCCACGCTGGTCTGCGACGACGGCGGCATCCTGATGGACAGCACGCTGATCCTCGACCACATCGAGGCGCAGGCCAGTGCGGAGCGTCGCCTGATGCCGGCCGACAATCCGGCCCGGCAACGCGCGCTTTACCGCGTCGGCGTTGCGCTGGTCGCGATGGAAAAAGCCGTGCAGTGGTACTACGAGATCGCGCTGCGGCCGGAGGACAAGCGCTGGGACGACTGGATCGCGCGCATCAGCGGCCAGTTGCAGCGCGCGTTCGGACTACTCGAGACCGAACTGCCGGCCGAGGGCTGGTTCGGTGGCAGCACACCCGACGCCGCCGATGTGGCCTGCGCGGTGGCCTGGCGCTTCGTCCAGTTTGTCCTGCCCGGACAGCTCAGCGGCGCGGCGCTCCCGAAGCTTGCGGCGCACGCCGCGCGCGCAGAAACGCTGCCTGAATTCGTCGCCTACCCCATCGAATAGCCGCTGGCCGGCTTGCGGCGCGGCAGGGCGTCTGTCAGGCGAGCCGCTCGCGCCCCCGGCAGCCCCGCCGGTGCGGTGCGCCAGCCGCAGCGGCGGCATGACATCGTTGCGCTGAGCCGGCCTCAACGGAGTTCGGTCGCGAGATCGTCCCAGTAGGCCGCGTGATTCAGCGGTGTTTCCGGTGGCAAATCGGGATTGGCAATCCTGAACACGCGCCGGCCGGACAAAGGCAGGTTCCCCAGCACCCGTTTCTTGTAGGCGCGATAACGCCGTTCAAAATCCCCGGAACGGATCAAGCGCTGCAAGCCGTCCTCCACCCGCCGTGCGAGGCGCTCGCCCGCTTCGGTGCGCGCAAAGTAGAAGTAGCGCGGCAGCGGGTAATACAGGATCAGGTGTCTTTCGATTGCCAGGGAGGGGCAGCGCTCCCGCTGCGCCTCGAGTTCCCCCTGGATCTCGTTGATGCCCCGCGGAAAGAGCTTGAATCGCCGCGCAACCAGCATCATGAAGAGCGAGTCGTAGCCCTCGCCCTCGACCACGTTGAACCCGGCCGATCGCAGGATCTCCACGTCCACCCAACCGCGCCCCTGCCCCAACTCATGGCGGCGCAGATCGGCAAGGCTGTCGACCCGGTCCATGTCGGGCTGATCGTCGTGATTGACGAGGAACAGCCGGTAACCGGTCAGCCCCTTGTCGAGCGGAATCCGCAGCGGTCGCAGGGTCTTGTCGAGTCGGGCATCGGCGGTGCGCACGATGACGTTGATCAGGCCGTCGCTGGCCACTTCAGCCGTGGCGCGCGCCGGGCTCATGGTTTCGCCGACCGGCGTCATGCGGAAGTCACCGTCGCTCGCACGGGTGGCAGACAACGCCGCTTCAAGCAACTCCCAGTAGTAGGTGTAGCGCTTGTCGTCGTGGCTCTGCCCGGGGGAAAAACGCACCTCGATCTGGCTCGCGCCCACGCTGCCACCCAGCAACAGCAATACAAGACACCACAACACACGCATTTCAGCTTCCAGCCATCCGGTGGCGCGCCGGCTCCGAGCGACGCGCGCAAAAGGATACCGGCCGGTGTGTGATGGGAACTAGCGCAGGATCAAGCAGAGGGAAGCCGGGGCTGCCACCGGAATTGACAAGGGCCGCGCAAGCGGCCCTTCGGATCGTGCGGACGGGATACGGTCAGCGTTCCATGATCTGAACGATGTCTGCCTTCGGCACCATCGTCGCCTTGCCGTCGGCGTCCTTCAGCTTGTACATGCCGGTCTTCTCGTCGAGCTGCGGTTTACCGTCGGAAACCAGCATCCGGCCTTCCTTGGTACTGAGGATGTACTGGCTGCCCCCACATGCGGCCAGACCGAGCGACAGCGCAACAGCGGTCACGACAGCCATCGATATCCGTTTCATCTCCAACCCCCTTGGTAAGTGTCTGCGAACCGGCCCGTGCTACGTTGTTCTTTCGGGCCCCGCATTAAGCCTAGACGACCGGTTGGGGTCCTGCCATCGCGTGATACGCGGCAGGCCGTACAATTCCCGCTTTGATGCTTGGTCGAATCCATGATCGGACGCTTGCGCGGCACCCTCGCCGAAAAGAACCCACCCCAGATCCTGCTGGATGTCGGGGGTGTCGGCTACGAGCTGGAGGTGCCGATGAGCACCTTCTACAACCTGCCCGCAACCGGGCAGCCCGTGACGCTGCACACCCACCTCGCAGTGCGCGAAGACGGCCACTTCCTGTACGGCTTCGGTGCCGAGGAAGAGCGCGTCGCCTTCCGCCAGTTGCTGAAGATCTCCGGCATCGGCGCGCGCACCGCCCTGGCAGTGCTGTCGGGCCTGTCGGTGAACGAACTGGCGCAGGTCGTCGCATCGCAGGAGCCGGGGCGCCTGACCAAGGTGCCGGGCATCGGCAAGAAGACGGCCGAACGCTTGCTGCTCGAACTGCGCGACAAGTTGCCCAAGGCGCTGCCTGCCGCGCACGCACATGCCGCCAGCGCCGCGGCGGGTGCGCAGGGCGACATCGCCAACGCGCTGCTGGCGCTGGGCTACAACGACAAGGAAGCGCAGGCGGCGCTCAAGCAGCTGCCCGCCGACATCGGCGTCTCCGATGGCATCCGCGCAGCGCTCAAGCTGCTCTCCAAGGTCTGACCCCGGGGCGGCCGTATTGCGCGCCCCTTCTTTGCAGGATGCACCATGAACACTGAAATCGAGATCCACCAACCCCTCAGCGACGACGAATTCGACGCGCTCGACGACCTGCTGGCGCGCTTTCCCGATTCGCTCTCGCTCGAAGAGATGGACGGCCTGTTCTGCGCGCTGGTGGTCGGGCCGGAGATGGTGCCGCCTTCCGAATGGGTGCCGGCGGTCCTCGGCGTCGAGGAACCGGAGTGGGAATCGGAAGCGCAGGCGCGCGAAACCATCGAGTTGCTGATGCGGCACTGGAACACGGTGGCGACCGGCTTTCGCGAAGACTGGTCGGGTGTCAGCGCGGAAGAGGGCTCGGAGTCGATGTACTTCCCGCTGCTCGACGACCCGGACGAGAGCGGCCACCCGCTGGCCGAGGGCTGGGCGCGCGGCTTCCGCGACGGGCTCGAATGGATGGAAGAGGAACACTGGGATGCGCTCGAAGAAGACGAAGAGTGCGTCACCCTGCTCAACCTGATCGCCGCGATGGACAGCGGCGAGAAGTCGCCCGGACACCCGCTCACCGAAGACGAGCGCGACGAGGTGCTCAGCCCGCTGGTCGCCGGCCTGCAGTATCTGTACGGATTCTGGCGCCGCTACATGCGCGTCGTCACCGCGCCGCGCGTGCCGATTCGCGCGCCTGAACTGCCGGGCCGCAATGACCTCTGCCCCTGCGGCAGCGGCAAGAAATTCAAGAAGTGCTGCGGCTCGCCCGAAAAGCTGCACTGACCACCGACGAACCGATTCACGCGCAGCCGCGCTGCCGGGCTGCGCGTGCGCACGCCGGCAACGACCGCCGGCCCGCTGATCCGCCACGATGTCTGCACAACCGCTCCGCAGCTACGCCCTGCTCTTCCTTTCGATGACGGTGGTCGGCAGCTATGTCGCCCTGTCCAAACCGCTGGTCGCGACGATCCCTGTCTTTCTGCTCGCCTGGATGCGATTTGGCATCGGCGGGCTGGCGATGCTGCGGCAGACGCTGCCGCAGCCGGGCGAACAAATCCGCGCTTCGACCTGGCGCGCGTTGTTCCTGCAAAGTTTGTTCGGCAACTTCCTGTTCTCGATCTGCATGCTCTACGGCGTGTCGATGACTTCGGCCACCGCGGCTGGCGTGATCCTCGCGACCCTGCCGGCGATGGTCGCGCTGCAATCGCGGCTGATCCTCGGCGAACGCCTCGCCCCGCGCAACCTGCTCGCGGTGCTGCTCGCGGTAGCCGGCATCGCAACGCTGGGCCTGTCGAAGGCCCCAACCGGCGTCAACTCACTCGCTGGCAACCTGCTGCTGATCGGGGCAGTCGCCTGCGAAGCGGCGTATGTGGTGATCGGCAAGCAGGTCTCCGCCCACCTGCCACCGCTGCGGGTGTCGGCGCTGATCAATCTGGTCGGCTTCCTGCTGATGACGCCCTTCGGCATCTGGCAGGCGCTCGACTTCCGCTTCGCCAGCGTGCCCCCGGGCATGTGGACCCTGCTGGTCTTCTACGCCCTCGGCGCCAGCGTATTCTCGGTGTGGTTGTGGATGAGCGGCCTGCGCGGCGTGCCTGCCAACCACGCCGGCGTGTTCACGATTGCCCTGCCGCTGGCTTCGACCACCATCGGCGTGCTCTTCCTTGGCGAGCATTTCGGATTGCCGCACGGCATCGCGCTCGGCTGTGCGGTCGCCGGGGTGCTGCTGGTGAGCGTGCCGGCCGCCGGCGCCGGTCGCAAGAGCGCGGGGCGATGATGAAACTCAAGGTGCAGTCGAAGCCCCCCGCCAGATCGGGCGAAAGGTGTAGATTGCTCGGCATTCACGGCCGACACCCTCATTCCGGAAAGTTGCCCCTGCGATGACTGCTACGCCCTCCGTTTCCTCTGCCCTGGTCGTCGACGACAGCGTCGTGCAGCGCAGCTTCGCCGCCGCCCTGTGCCGCGAGTTCGGCATCACACAGGTGCTCGAAGCGGCCGACGGCGCACAGGCGCTTGAACGCCTGGCGGAAAGCAGCCGTTTGCCGACGGTGGCGATCATCGATCTGGAAATGCCGGGCATGGACGGCGTCGAACTCTTGCAGCAGATGCACCAGCGCGACTTCTGCCTGCCGATCGTGATCGCTTCGGCACGCGACCCGGTATTGATCGACTCAGTGGTATCGCTTGTCCGTGCGCTCGGCCTGCCCTTCGTCGGCGCGCTGCAGAAACCGATCAAGCAGGACGCGCTGTTCGCACTGCTGGCCTCACTGGCCGGGTAGCACCGGAACGGACACCGGCTCCGGCGCCTTGCGCGGCAGCGTCAGCGTGAACACGGTGCCGACGCCCGGCGTACTGCTCACCTCCATCTGGCCACCCAGCGGGCCGGTCACCAGGTTGTAGCAGATGCTCAGGCCGAGCCCGGTGTGGCCGCGCGCGAGGCCGGTCGTGAAAAAGGGGTCGAAGACACGACGCCGGATGTCCTCGCCCATGCCGCAGCCATCGTCGCTGAAGCTGAGCACGACGTTCTCGCCGTCCTGCCGCGCAGCGACCCGCATGGTGCCGTGATCGCGCCCGCTAAAGGCGTGCAACACCGCATTGCTGACCAGATCGGAAATCACCTGCTCGACTGCGGTCGGATAAGCTTCCATGCGCAGCCCCGGCGGCACCTCGATCTGCGTATCGAAGCGGGCGCCATTGCATGAGGCGCGCGCGATCGCGATGGCCTGCGTCACCGCTTCCGCCAGGTCAAACTCGCTGCGCTCATGCCGCTGATCGACTGCAATCTGCTTGAAGTGTGCCACCAGCGCCGCGGCGCGCTGCAGCGAACGGACGATGAGCTCGGTGGTGTCGCCGGCGGTGTCGACATACTGGGTAAAACTCGAGCGCTTGAGTGGCGCACCTTCCGCAAGCTGACGGCGCATTGCCGCGGTTTCTTCGCTGAGTGCGGTCGCGGTGATCAGGCAGTTGCCGATCGGCGTGTTGAGCTGGTGCGCGATCGCCGCCACCAGGCTGCCGAGCGCGGCGAGCTTTTCGGCCTGCACCAGCTTGACCTGGGTGTGCTGCAGGTCGTCCAGCGCCGCTTGCAGGCGTTCGGTGGACTCCTGCAGGGCCTTGGTGCGTTCGCGCACACGCCCATCGAGTTGCAGGTTCAAGCGGATCAGGTCGCCTTCGGCAGCAAGTTGCTGGGTAATGTCGCGCGCGACGCCAAGGAAGCCGACGATCGCGCCCTGCGCATCGCAGACCGCGCTCACGGTCAGCGATACGCGCAGGGGCTGCCCGTCCTTGCGCACGTAAGTCCAGTTGCGGGTTTCAGACTGCCCGCGCCGCGCCAGCGCGACGAAGGTCTCGAAGCCGTCAATTTCCTGCCCGAGCTCTGCCGTCAGCTCGCGCGCGCGCATCCGCACTTCGCTCTCGCGGTGAAAAACCGCCGGCGTCTGGCCGATCATCTCCGCAGCCGAATAGCCCAGCATTGCCTCGGCGCCGCGATTGAAAACACGGATCGCGCCCTGCGCGTCGGTCGAGATGATCGACACCTCGTGCGCCGCGTCGAGCACCGCCTGCAAGCGCGTACTCAATTCCACCGCTGCCGCTTCTGCCTGCCTTCGCTCGGTAACATCGATGCAGGTGACACGGATCAGCGGCGGATCAGTCTCGGGCATTGGCGACAGATGCACGTTGCAGTAGATCAGTCGCCCGTCGGCCGTGCGCATCGCGCGCTCGAGCTCGCTCGATTCCCCGGCCAGCGTGCGGGCGTTGCGCGAACGGGCGGTTTCCTCGAACGAACGCCCGTCGGGCTGTTGCACATCAAAAAACGATCTCACATCCGTGGCGAGCAAAGCCTCTCGTGACGCGCAGCCAAACAGACGTACCGCGCTCGGATTGACGTCCAGGAATCGCCATTGGCCATCCGCCCGAAACACGCAGATCGCTTCCGGCGCCTGTTCCACCAGTGTGCGGAAGCGCGACTCGCTTTCTGCGAGTGCCGCCTGCGCGGCAGTGATTTCCTCCGATGCGCGCGTCAGCCGCATCGTCGTGCGATCCAGCGTGCGTTCGAGCATGCCGAGTTCATCGACCGTCTCAAGCGTTTTGTGTGATGGCAAATCCACCGGCTGCTCGCCGGCGCTCAGCACTTCGCCGAGCGAGGCGACCTTGTCGCCAATCGCATCGAGCCGGCCGGTGATCAGGCGCCGGGTCAGCATCAGCATGAAGGCCGCCAGCAGAATCGCGATAAGGCCGAAGCTGAGCAGGATCACCAGCGCGCGCTGCCCGATCTGCCAGAAGAGCCCGTCCAGGCTCGCGACCACCGTCAGCTCGCCGATCGCCTCACCGCTGCGCGATGAAGGGGGCTTGATGCTGAAGGTGCGGACCACCGCGTTGCGCGACGGTCGTTCGCCCTGCGCCCACTGGTATTTCATGCCAAGCGTTGCCACCTGAACGTAACGCACGTTGGGTTGGCGGGTGAGGCCGGCGAGCGCGAGCCGGACCTGATCCTCGTCGAGATTCCATATGCTCAGCGCGATATTGGGCAGGTACAGTTCGATCTGGTCGAGCTGCCGATCGAGCCCGCGACGCAACTCCAGGTAGTCCAGCGTGAGCTGGATCGAGGAAGCGAGCAGCGTCAGCGCGGTGCCGACCGCCATGGTCAGCAAGGTGATGCGGCGCCCCAGGCTTCCCGGCCGGCCCAGCAGCGTGGTCCTCCAGCCCCCGGTCGCCGTCATGCCGTGTCGCAGCCTCGCGTTGTGTTCGACGTCATGATCCGGTGCCACGCATGCGCATGCTCGCTTCAGTGTGCGCCTTTGTCCTGCCGCAGTTCACGCACCCGCCCGAGGTGCCCCTTGAGCCAGCCCGCGAGTTCATCGCCGGGCATCGGCTTGGCGATCAGGAAGCCCTGCGCGACCGAGCAACCGGATTCCTGCAGCAAGCGCCAGTCTTCCATCGTTTCGACGCCTTCGGCGACCGACACCAGCCCGAGCCGGTTCGACATGTCGAGCGCCGATTGCAGGATCACCTTCAGGTGCGGCTTGCGGCTGGCGCCGTGCACGAAGCTGCGGTCGATCTTCAACTCGGTGAAAGGGATGCGGGCGAGTTGCTGCATCGACGAAAAGCCGGTGCCATAGTCGTCGATCGACAGCCCGAACCCCTTGAGTCGCAAGCGCGCCAGCGTGCCCAGCGCCGCCCCGAGATTGGCGACCACCGAACTCTCGGTGATCTCCCATACGATCTGGTCCGCCGGCACGCCGCTGGCTTCCTGCAGCGCCCATACTTCCTGCGGGAAGCCGGGGGTATCGAGCGACAAGGGCGACAGGTTGATCGCCATGGTCAGGCGCAGCTCGCGCGCGTTCCACTGCGCCGCCTGCGCCAGCGCCCGTTCGGTCATCTTCATCGTCAGTTCGCGGATCAGGCCCGACTTTTCCGCGAGGGGAATGAAGGTGTCCGGCGCGATCATGCCGCGCTCCGGGTGCCGCCAGCGCGCCAGCGCCTCGACCCCCTTGATCATCGCGGTGCGCACATCCACCTTGGGCTGGAAGTAGGGCACGATCTGCCCGCCGCGGATCGCCTCGGCCAGCTCCGACTCGCCGAGCGGCACGAAGATCGCCGCGCTGCCTTCGGCAACCGCCTTGCCACCGCGACCAATCCGCTTGAGCGCATCGGCCAGTTGTTCGGCCGCAAGCGGCTTCTGCAGCGCCGCGACGATTTCCAGCCCGAGCGCCGCGGTCATCGCCTCAACCGAGTCGATCAGCGTCAGATCGCGGCTCGATGCGACCATGATCGGGATCTGGATGTCTCGTTCGCGCAGTTGCTGGATCAACTCGACACCATCCATGCCCGGCATTTCGAGATCGATCACCAGCAGCGCCGGCGGCACGGTGAGCAGGGCCAGCAATTCGAGCGCCTCGACGCCATTGCCCGCTTCGTACACCAGTTCGATGCCCAACCCCTTCGCCAGCGTTACCGCATGCTGGCGCTGCACCGCGCTGTCGTCGACAACGAGGACCGAATCAATCCGTAATGCTTGTTTATCGTCCATGGCGTTCAATCACTCCGGCCACCTGCGACAAGGACACGACTTCCGACACGCCGCCGTGTTCGATCGCCTCCTTCGGCATGCCGAACACCACGCAGCTCGCTTCGTCCTGCGCGAAGGTCTTGGCGCCGGTGTCGAACATTTCCTTCATGCCACGCGCGCCGTCGTCGCCCATACCGGTCATGATCACGCCGACCGCGTTGCGCCCGGCCGCTTTGGCGACCGAGCGGAACAGCACGTCCACCGAGGGGCGGTGACGACTCACCAGCGGGCCGTCGATCACTTCGACGAAGTACTGCGCGCCGCTGCGCTTGACCACCATGTGCTTGCCGCCCGGCGCGATCAACGCACGGCCGGGCACGATGCGGTCGTTGTGCTCGGCCTCCTTGACGTCGATCTGGCTCAGCGAATCGAGGCGCCTGGCGAAGCTCTGCGTGAACTTTTCCGGCATGTGCTGCACCACCACGATGCCCGGACTGTTGCGCGGCAACGCCGAGAGCACCACTTCCAGCGCCTGGGTGCCACCGGTCGAGGTGCCCACGGCAACGATCTTCTCGGTGGTCGGCAGATGGCTGTTGGCGACCGGCGCATCGAGCACCGCATCGGCCGTCAGTTTCGGCGCCGGCGCGCCCGGCAGCTTGACGCGACTCGGGTCCGCCACCATCGGCGCGGTGCGCAGACGTCCGACCCGCGCGCAAGCCGCCGCGCGGATCGCCGACACCAGGTCGGATGAACTGTCCTGCAGGAAGTTCCTGAGCCCCAGGGTCGGTTTGGTGATTGCGCTCAGCGCACCGGCAGCGAGCGCCTCCATCGTGATGTCGGCGCCCTTCTCGGTCAGCGTGGAGCAGATCACCACCGGCGTCGGCCGGGTGCTCATGATCTTCTTCAGGAAGGTGATGCCGTCCATGCGTGGCATCTCGATGTCGAGCACGATCACGTCGGGCCACTGCTGCTGCATCTTCGTCATGGCGAAGATCGGGTCGGCCGCGGTCGCGATCACCTTGATGTCGTGGTGGCGCTTGAGTACGTCTTCCATGACCTGCCGCACCACCGCGGAGTCATCGACGATCATCACGTTGATAGGCATCAGCCCACTCTCCCGGTTTCGGGCCGCGCCGCCGAGCGCCGCCCGCCCATCACGCCCTGCCCGCGCTTGACCCACACATCCCCGCTGCTCAGCTCGAAACGCAGGTAACGGTAGCCGTCACCGGTCAGATCCACCGCCGATGCGATCAGCCCGAGCGACTCGATCTGGTGCATGACGAAACGCGCGTTCTGGTCCCCCACGCTGCCGTGGTGCGGTTCCAGGTCGAGCACCCGGCCACCGCCGAAGATCTTGACCGTGTAATCGCCGATCGGCGTGCCGCGCCGCCGCGCGTGGTCGAGCAAGGCCTGGATCGCATCGGTACCGTAACGGCCGTCCGGCGCGGCCAGGCGCAGCCTCACATCGACCGGGCGCCGCGGCAGCAGGAAGTGGCACATGCCGCCGATGCGGTACGCCGGATGCCAGATCGTGACCGCAACGCAGGAACCGAGCAGGGTCTCGATGCGTTCGTCCCCTTCGCCGAAGTACACCCCGCCGGGGTTGATGAAAATGCGGCGGCTCATGGCAAGGGCTTGCGATGGATCGAAGGCGCCCACGTCTCGAATCCCTCCAGCAGACCGTTCATGGATTCAGAATGCCCGACGAAAAGCCAGCCGCCCGGCCGCAGTTGCGACACCACATTCGCCAGCACTTTCTGCTTGGTCGGGCGATCGAAATAGATCAGCACGTTGCGCAGGAACACCACATCGAATCGCGGGCCATGGCGCGGCTTCTCTGTGAGGTTGATCTGCATGAATTCGACCCGTTCACGCAGGCTGCGTTCGACCAGAAAGTGGCCCTGGTACTCGCCGACGCCCTTGAGGCAATGCCGTTTCAGGTAATGAGGCGGGATCTTCTGGCCACGCGACATCGGATACAGCGCGCGCTGTGCGTAGCTCAGCACCCGCGAGCTGATGTCGGTGGCGACGATGCGCCACGGCAATTCGGGCCGCAGTTCATGCAGCAGCATGGCGATCGTGTAGGGCTCCTCGCCGGTCGAACAGGCCGCGCTCCAGACATCGAATCCGAAGGGCGGCACCGCAGGCAACACCTCCTGCTTCATGAATTCGAAGTGATGGGGCTCGCGGAAGAAATACGTCTCGTTGGTGGTGATCAGGTCAATCGCACGCTGGCGTTCTTCGACCGCGTCCGGCGCCGCGATCAGCTCGTGATAGTCGCGAAAACGAGCGATGCCCAATTCGGCGAGGCGGCCGCTGAGACGGCCACTCAACAGGGGTTTCTTGGTGTCGCTCAGGTGGATACCGGCATGCCGATAGAAGAGCTGCTGGAACAGCCGCATCTCCTGATCGCTGACCTCGGCGGGCCTCTCCCATGCAAGCCCCATGTGCCACCTCAGTCCGGTGCCGCCACAGCACCGAAGCCGATCAGCGAAGCCATCTCGTCGACCGACAGCACATGCTGGATGTCGAGCGCGACAACGAACTTGTCGTGGTGGTTGATCATGCCTTCGATGAACTCGGCGCGGATCTTCGCGCCGAAGCTCGGGCGCGGCTCGATCTGGCTGTGCTCGACCGCGAGCACCTCGCTCACCGCATCAACGATCACGCCCAGCGGCATCAGTTGCTCTTCCTGCAGCACTTCAAGAATCACGATGCAGGTGCGGCGCGCGATCGCGGTCGGCGCGCGGCCAAAGCGTGCCGCCAGGTCGATCACCGGCACCACCGCGCCGCGCAAGTTGATCACCCCGCGCAGGAAGTCCGGCATCATCGGGATCTCGGTCAGGCCGCCGAATTCGATGATCTCGCGGATGTGTTCGAGCGGGATCGCGAACATCTCGCCGCCCAGCGAGAAGGTCAGGAACTGCCGCCCGCCGGGCGTGTCCTGCTGGCGGGCGATGCGGTTGGCCGCCGTGGTGGCGGGCAGGGTGCTCATGGTCGCTTGTCCATTCAGAAGCGGGTGAAGGAGGATTCGTCGACCGGGTCCTCCCCGCGGTCCAGCGCCGAGCGGCGCGCGCCACCGGCCGCCGGTCGGGCCGCCTTGCGCGGGGCCCGCGAAGCGATCGTGCCGCGTGCGCCGCTGCTGTTGGCGACGCGGAAGAAGCTCACGAGTTCCTGCAATTGCACCGCCTGCGCGCTCATTTCTTCAGACGACGAAGAGAGTTGTTCCGAGGCCGAGGCGTTGGCCTGCGTGGTCTCGGCAAGCTGACTCATTGCCGCGCTGATCTGGCCGAGGCCGTGGGTCTGCTCGCGCGAGGCGGCGGAAATTTCCTGCACCAGGTCGGCGGTCTTGCGGATCGCCGGCACCATCTGGTCGAGCAGGCCGCCCGCGCGCTCGGCCATCGCCACGCTGTTGCCGGCCAGCCCGCTGATCTCTTGTGCGGCGACCTGGCTGCGCTCGGCAAGTTTGCGCACTTCGGCGGCGACCACCGCGAAGCCCTTGCCGTGCTCGCCGGCCCGTGCCGCCTCGATGGCCGCGTTGAGCGCGAGCAGGTTGGTCTGGTAGGCGATGTCGTCGATGATGCCGATCTTGCTCGCAATCTGGCGCATCGCGGCAACGGTTTCCTTCACCGCCGCGCCGCCCTCGCCGGCCTCGTTCGCCGAGGTGCTCGCCATCGTGTCGGTGACGCGTGCGTTCTCGGTGTTCTGCGAAACGGTGGAGCTGATCTCTTCCACCGCCGAGCTGGTCTGCTCGACGCTGGCGGCCTGCTCGGATGCGTTCTGCGACAGGGTCTGCGCCGAAGCCGAAATCTCTTCCGACACCGAGGCCAGCGCCGTGGCGTTGTCGCTGATTTCCGTGATCGTGCCGGTCAGGCGTTCGACCATCCGCTTCATCGCCGCGAGCAGGCTGGTCTCGTCGCCGCCGCGGGTCGCAATCTGCAGCGTCAGGTCGCCGTCGGCAACCTTCGCCACCATCTCCGCCGCGTAGCTCGGCTCGCCGCCAAGCTGCCCCAGCAGGCTCACGCTCATCAACAAGGTCAGCCCCACCCCGACGCCCAGCGCCAGCAGGCAGAACATCACGATGTTCCGCACGGTACTGGCGTAGGTTTCCTGCGAGGTCTTCAGCGCCTCGGTGGCGAGCTTGTAGTTGAGCTCCACGATCTCGGTCATCGTGTCGTCGACCTTGTTGAAGGCCGGGCGGCACTGCGAACGCATCAGATCCGAGGCTTTCTTGTTGTTGCTGCCGTCGGTGTCGGTGTAGGACAGCTTCATCGGTTCGACGCAAGCAGCCTTGTAGGCCGGCCATTCGCTGTCGAATCGCTTGAGCAGGTCGACCTCGCCGGGTGACAGGTCCGTCTTGCGGTACTTGTCCATCAGTTTGTTCATCTCTTGCTCGGCCAGCGCCATACGTGCTGCGGCGTCATCCATGTATTTCGGCTCGGTCTCGGAGATGTAGCGATAAAGCGAACGGTTGTGATAGATCGCCTGCATGTTGGCGTTGGCGACATCCTTGATCGGCGTGAGCTGGTTCTCATACATGTCCTGCACCAGCTGGTTGATGGTGTGCGTCGAGTAGTAACCCACGCCGCCGGTGACGGCCAGCAGCGCCAGCAGCAAGCCGAAGGACAACAGCAGCCGCACCCGCACCGTCAGTCGATGAAATCCGTTCATGTCACGCCCCCTGATTGGCAAAAGCCATTTCCGACCCCCCCATCCCGATCAGCGAAGCCATCTCGTCGACCGACAGCACATGCTGGATGTCGAGCGCGACAACGAACTTGTCGTGGTGGTTGATCATGCCTTCGATGAACTCGGCGCGGATCTTCGCGCCGAAGCTCGGGCGCGGCTCGATCTGGCTGTGCTCGACCGCGAGCACCTCGCTCACCGCATCGACGATCACGCCCAGCGGCATCAGTTGCTCTTCCTGCAGCACTTCAAGAATCACGATGCAGGTGCGGCGCGCGATCGTCGTCGGCGCGCGGCCAAAGCGTGCCGCCAGGTCGATCACCGGCACCACCGCGCCGCGCAGGTTGATCACCCCGCGCAGGAAGTCCGGCATCATCGGGATCTCGGTCAGGCCGCCGAATTCGATGATCTCGCGGATGTGTTCGAGCGGGATCGCGAACATCTCGCCGCCCAGCGTGAAGGTCAGGAACTGCCGCCCGCCCGGCGTGTCCTGCTGGCGGGCGATGCGGTTGGCCGCCGTGGTGGCGGGCAGGGTGCTCATGGCCGCGCCTCCGTTCAGAAGCGGGTGAAGGACGACTCGTCGACCGGGTCGTCACCGCGGTCCAGCGCCGAACGCCGGACGCCGCCCGCCGCAGGCCTCGCCGCCCCCTTGCGCACGCTACGCGACGCACCGTGCCCACGCGCGGGTGCGGCGTTGGCCACCTTGAAGAAGCCGACCAGCTCCTGCAGTTGCACCGCCTGTGCGCTCATTTCTTCCGACGACGATGAGAGCTGTTCCGAGGCCGAGGCGTTGGCCTGCGTGGTCTCTGCCAGCTGACTCATTGCCGAGCTGATCTGGCCGAGGCCGTGGGCCTGCTCGCGCGAGGCGGCGGAAATTTCCTGCACCAGGTCGGCGGTCTTGCGGATCGCCGGCACCATCTGGTCGAGCAGGCCGCCGGCACGCTCGGCCATCGCCACACTGTTGCCGGCCAGCCCGCTGATCTCTTGCGCGGCGACCTGGCTGCGCTCGGCCAGCTTGCGCACTTCGGCGGCGACCACCGCGAAGCCCTTGCCATGCTCGCCGGCGCGAGCCGCCTCGATGGCCGCGTTGAGCGCGAGCAGGTTGGTCTGGTAGGCGATGTCGTCGATGATGCCGATCTTGCTCGCAATCTGGCGCATCGCGGCAACGGTTTCCTTCACTGCCGCGCCACCCTCGCCCGCCTCGCTCGCGGAAGTTGTGGCCATCGTGTCGGTGACGCGTGCGTTCTCGGTGTTCTGCGCGACGGTCGAGCTGATCTCCTCCACCGCCGAACTGGTCTCCTCGACGCTGGCGGCCTGCTCGGACGCGTTCTGCGACAGGGTCTGCGCCGAAGCCGAAATCTCTTCCGACACCGAGGCCAGCGCCGTGGCGTTGTCGCTGATCTCCGTGATCGTGCCGGTCAGGCGTTCGACCATCCGCTTCATCGCCGCGAGCAGGCTGGTTTCATCGCCCTTGGCGGTCTCGATGCTGACCGTGAGATCACCCTCGGCGACGCGTTGCACGACATCAGACGCATAGTCGGGTTCGCCGCCGAGCGAACGCGTGATGGAACGCGTCACGAAAAAGCCGATTGCGCCCACCGCGAGCAGCGTGAGCGCCGCGGTCGCGAGCGCCACGGTCGTCGCGCGCGCCTTGACCTCGAGCGCGCTCTTCTCGGCGCCCTTGCCGATCTCGACGTTGTACTGCATGTGCGCATCCAGCGCCTTGTCGTACTTGTCGAACAGCGGGACCAGTTCGTCGGACAGGACCGCCATCGCCTCGGGGCGCTTGCCCTGCTTGAGCAGATCGACGAATTTGCCGCGCCCACTGCGAATGGCGTCTCGAATGCCCATCTCCTCCTTGAGCAAGGCGCGATCCTTGTCGTCGGCAATCAGATCCTTCTCGTAGGTCGCGAAGGCCTCATTGGCCTTCTTCGAGTTGGCCGAGATGTACTGTTCGATTTCGGCGATTTCCGCGGGCGTCTTCGCCTGAGCCATCCGCCAGACCGCCGTAACGTTGTCTCCCGTCGCGTTGTTGATGGCCGCAATGGCCACCAGGCTTGGCACGACGTTCACGGTGGCGAAGTTCGCGGCCTCGAACAGATCGTTGGCCTTCTGGTAGTTCACACCCACCAGAATCACGATGCCCACCAGGGCGGCGAGCACCAGACCGAGCATTTTGTGGACCAGCTTCATTTTTGACTCCTGACTTTCGAGGGCACTTCAGCAGGGTTTTGTACTGGGTCTCGCTGGAAACAATCATTCGCGGGCGAGCGGCAGTTGCCCGGCAATCGTTCGGGGGCGCCGAGCGAGATCGTGATCACGGCTCGACGCCATCTCGATCAGGCGCGGCACATCGAGGATCAGCGCCACCCGGCCGTCACCGAGGATGGTCGAACCGCTGACCGTCTTGAAGTGGATGAAGAGTTCGCCGAGCGGCTTGATCACCGCCTGGAACTCGCCGAGCAGGCGGTCGACCACCACACCGGCGCGGCTGCTACCGAACTGCACCACCACCAGACTTTCGCGCAGCCCCGCCACCGCCGGCATGTCGAACAGCTCGCGCAGCCGCACGAAGGGCAGCGGCTCGCCGCGCAACTGCACGATGGCATGCTGGGCGTGATGCTCGGTGAGGTCGATGCACTCGACGACCAGGTCGAGCGGCAGCACGAAGATCGATTCGCCGACCATGACCTGGAAGCCATCGATGATCGCGAGCGTGAGCGGCAGGCGGATACGTACGGTGGTGCCTTCGCCCGCGACGCTCAGCACGTCGACCTCGCCGCGCAAGGCTTCGACGTTCTTGCGCACCACGTCCATGCCGACGCCGCGGCCGGAAAGATTCGTGATCTGCTCGGCGGTGGAAAAACCGGGTTCGAAGATCAGCCGGAAGATCTCGCTGTCGCTGAGCACCGCGTCGGCCGCCACCAGGCCGCGTTCGACCGCCTTGGCGAAGATGCGCTCGCGGTTGAGGCCGCGGCCGTCGTCCGAGACTTCGATGACGATGCAGCCGGAATCGTGGTACGCGTTGAGGCGCAGCGTACCGCTCAACGACTTGCCGGCGGTGGCGCGCGCCTCGGTGGCTTCGATGCCGTGGTCCATGGCGTTGCGCACGATGTGCATCAGCGGGTCGCCGAGCTTTTCGACCATCGATTTGTCGAGTTCGGTATCGGCGCCGGTGATCACCAGTTCGATGCTCTTGCCCAGGTCGCGCGAGATGTCGCGCACCACCCGCGGGAAGCGCTGGAAGACTTCGCCGATCGGCACCATGCGCAGCGTCAGCGAGGCGTCGCGGATCTGCTCGACGAGTGTGGACAGCGACTGCGAGGCTTCGTCGAAGGCCGGGTCCTTGCGCTGACGGGCGATCATGCGGGTGGCGGCGCCGGCGATGACCAGTTCGCCCACAAGATCGATCAATGCATCGAGTTTTGACACCTCGACCTTGATGAATTTCTGTTCCTGCGCCTTGCGCTCTTCACTCTGCTTCTGGCGCGTCAGCGCCGCGGTGACCACGGCTTCCGGCACGATTTCGCGCTCGACCAGCAGCCCGCCGATCGGTTTGCGGATGTGCTGATGCGCCTGCCAGTCGAGCACGCGTTCAAGTTCGGCCGGCGTCAGCGCGCCGCCCTGCACCAGGATTTCGCCAAGGCGGCCGGGGTCGGCCATCGAGTTGATCAGTTCGACGTATTCCTCGATCTTGCCGTTCGGCGGCAGGATCTTGATCTGGGCGTCGTCGCGCACGAATTCGAAGACATTCTCGATCGCCTGGCGGTCGGCGTCGGTATGCAGGCCGATCTCGAAGCCGAGATAGCAGGCCTCCGGGTCCATCGCATCGGCTTCCGGCAGCGTGTCTGCAACGGTCTGCATGTAGACGATGCGGCCCAGCGTGCGCAGGTAGTGCAGAAAGGCGATCGGGTCGAGCCCGTTGCGCAGCACATCGGGCGAGAAGCGCAGCGAAAGGTGCCAGCTGTCGCTGGCGACGCCGGCGCTCCCGGCCATCTGCTCCGGCTCGGCTTCAGCAGCCGCGGTTACCGCGGTGCTGGCGGCCTCGGCGACTGCCGGCGGCGGTTCGAGATGCGCCTGCAGCGCCGCTTCGAGCGTAGCGCGACGGCTGGCATCCGGCTCTTCGTCTTCCTTGCGCTCGGCGATCGCATCGACCAGCACGCCGATGTAGTCACCGCATTTGAGCAGCAGCGACAGCATCGCGTCGTCGATCGCGACCTCCCGCTTGCGGATGCGGTCGAGCAGGCTTTCGACGATGTGGGTGAAGCTGACGATGTTGTTGAAAGCGAAGAGGCCGGCCGAGCCCTTGATCGTGTGGGCGGCTCGAAAGATCGCGTTGATCGCCTCGGGGTTGGCGCCGTCCGATTCGATTTCGAGCAGCGCGTTTTCCATTGCGACCAGCAGTTCGCGGGCTTCCTGCACCAGCGCTTCGCGCGCCATGTCCATTTCCATCGTTCACCCCGCGCTGGCTACGAGTACCGGGTCGCCCAGCGCCCCGGCCAGATTCAGCAGATCGATCACGCCCAGCACCGCAGCGCTGTGCAGGCAGTATTCGAGGGCCTTGCCTTCCTTCGCCGCCTGCCGCTTGAGCGCGATCAGCAGCTGCGTGCCGGCGGTGTCGATTTCCTCGACGCCGGACAGATCCACCGCCAGGCGTTCCGGCGCCGCAGTCAGCGCGGCGCTGAGCTGCTCGCGCAGTTCGACCGCTTCGAAGATCGTCATGCCGCCGTTGATGCACAGCACCTTGCCGCCGTCCCGCGTTTTCTCGCTTACCGGCATGACGGCCTCCTTCAGGGTGCGATGAGTTTCGCCACCGCGTCGAGCAGGGCGGGCGGCTGGAAGGGTTTGACCACCCAGGCGCGCACGCCGGCGGCCTTGCCTTCGGCGATCTTGGCCTGGTCGGTCTCGGTGGTGAGCATGATCACCGGCGTGAAGCGGTAGTTCGGCAACTGTTTCGCCGCTTTGACGAAGCTGATGCCGTCCATGTTCGGCATGTTCACGTCAGAGATGATCAGGTTGAACTTGCGGCCGTCGAGTTTGGCCAGTGCGTCGCGGCCGTCGCTGCCTTCGACCACCTCGTAACCGGCCCCGGTGAGGGCGATCGCGAGGGTGCGCCGCAGACTGAAGGAATCATCGACGATGAGTATGGTTTTGCTCATGGGGAGAGTCCTGCCGATCAGAAGAAGGTGATGCCGCTCGCCGCCGGCGCCGCCGCCTTGGCGGCCTTGCCGTGATGAACGATGCGCTGCTCTTGGGTGGTATAGCTGCTGGAGAGGTGGGCCAGCCAGTCCGCCACATCGAGCGTGGCGACTTGCTCTGGGGTTTCGACCATCGCGCGCGAGGTTTCGGCGAGGCGCGCCATGTCCTGCAGGATGTGATCGAGGATCTGGTGCACCCGGTCCTCGAACTGCAGATTCACCAGCACCGCTTCGACGTCGGCCTCGACCTCACGCCGCTCGGCCTGCAGCGCCCCCACCGAAGCCTGCAGCGACTGCGCGGTGGTGTTGAAGTCACCAAGGATTTGTTCGGCCGTCGAACTGGACCTAGCGACGATTTCACGTTCCCGATGCGCGAAGTCTTCCGACATCGCCAGCGTCTGGCGGATCGACTCCGCCACGGTGGACACCATTTCGCGGATGCGCTGGCCGGTATCGCCGGACTGGGTCGAGAGCTTGCGCACCTCGTCCGCCACCACCGCGAAACCGCGCCCGCTCTCGCCGGCACGCGCCGCCTCGATCGCCGCGTTGAGCGCGAGCAGGTTGGTCTGCTTGGCGATGTTGGCAACGTCTTCGGCCATGCGCTGGAGCTGGTCGGCATGCGCGGCGACCCCGCCGATCTGGGTGATGAGCTGGGCGCGGAAGGCCTGCGTCTGGTCGAGCACTGCGATGATCTCGCGCAGCCCGTTCTCGGCCGCCTGGATCGTCTTGAGCACCCCGGCCTCGTCGAGTACCGCGCCGCTGTCGGCCGAAAGACGCTTCGACAGGGAGGCGAAGCCCTGCGCCAGGGCGTCGATCGCCGTCTTGATCTGCTCCTGGGCCAGCGACACATGCTTGTTCCATAGCGGCACCACGTCGGCAACCAGATGCGGCAACTTGGTCTCGACAACGACGTTGTGCACCACGGCACCGGGTTCCACCGCGACCAGCTTCTCCGCCGGCGCTTCGGATCGCCGCGCCACGATGAGCAGCGCAAGCCCCAGCAACACCGCCCAAGCCACGCCCCACCACCAGGTGCCCGCCAGCCAGGCGCTGGCCGGCAGGTTGATGACCAGAAGCGCAATGAACACCGGATGCCGCCAGAAGGATGCCGCTTTGCCCATAACCGTCTCCGAAGGGAGGAAGTCCAGATGGTTCGCGATGCAGTGCAGAAGGTCGTGCTCGCATAACGTCACCCTGACGTCTTTCTTTAGGGCAAGGGGAACCTATTTATTTCCGGGCTGCGCCTTCTTGCACGCCCCCCAGCCGTGCCAGGCCCGCGGCGGGCCGCATGGCGCGAAAACATGGGCGGGCAAACCGAAGTCGTGCGGCGCGCTACACTCTTGTGCATGATCGAAACCGACCGTCTCGCCCCCGTCCCGCCACCGGAACGCATCGTCGCCGCCAACCCCGCTTCGGCACAGGAAGAGGCCCTTGAGCGCGCGCTGCGCCCCAAGCGCCTGGTCGACTACACCGGGCAGGTGAAGATCCGCGAGCAGCTGGAAATCTTCATCGGCGCCGCGCGCAACCGCAAGGAAGCGCTCGACCATGTGCTGCTGTTCGGCCCGCCCGGCCTGGGCAAGACCACGCTGGCCCACATCATCGCCGCCGAAATGGGTGTGAATCTGCGCCAAACCTCAGGCCCGGTGCTGGAACGCGCCGGCGACCTGGCCGCGCTGCTGACCAACCTTGAGCCGCACGACGTGCTGTTCATCGACGAGATCCACCGCCTCTCGCCGGTGGTCGAGGAGGTGCTGTACCCGGCGCTGGAGGACTACCAGATCGACATCATGATCGGTGAAGGCCCTGCCGCCCGCTCGGTCAAGCTCGACCTGCCGCCCTTCACACTGGTCGGCGCCACCACCCGAGCCGGCATGCTGACCAACCCGCTGCGCGACCGCTTCGGCATCGTCGCCCGGCTCGAGTTCTACAACGCCGAAGAGTTGCGCCAGATCGTCGGGCGCTCGGCGCAGTTGCTGAAAGTCGGCAT
The DNA here is from genome assembly GCF_014197015.1 of Niveibacterium umoris. Lineage (NCBI taxonomy): Bacteria > Pseudomonadati > Pseudomonadota > Betaproteobacteria > Rhodocyclales > Rhodocyclaceae > Niveibacterium > Niveibacterium umoris. The sequence goes on along the minus strand of NZ_JACIET010000002.1, from coordinate 1,337,337 downwards.
CGAGGACGAGGGCGCGCTTGAAATCGCCCGCCGCGCGCGCGGCACCCCGCGTATCGCCAACCGCCTGCTGCGCCGCGTGCGCGACTTCGCCGAAGTAAAGGCGAATGGCGAAATCACCCGCCCGGTTGCGGATGCCGCGCTGACCATGCTCGACGTCGACCCGGTCGGCCTCGACATCATGGACCGCAAGCTGCTCGACGCGGTGATCGAGAAGTTCTCCGGCGGCCCGGTCGGCGTCGACAACCTCGCTGCCGCGATCGGTGAATCGCGCGACACGATCGAGGACGTGCTGGAGCCCTACCTGATCCAGCAGGGCTACCTGCAGCGCACCCCACGCGGCCGCGTCGCCACCGCCGCGGTGTATCGCCACCTCGGCCTGCTGCCGCCCAGCAGCGCCACACCGGAGTTGTGGAAGGACTGATCGCCGAGCTAGACAGCGGTTACTCGCCGTATTCGCGCGCACCGCAGGCCATGTATGACCGTGGTCACCCGCATACCCACGCAGGTAAGATCGCGGCATCATTCATGCCCACATCGGAAGGCTCGCCGTGTCCGCTGTAAATCCGTACGCCCCACCCAGCTCAAAGGTTCAGGATGAGCCGACCGGGCGGGATTCACATGGTTTTCACCCGCAAGGACGTAAAGTCGATCCCATCCGGGGAGTGAAATGGATCACTGAAGCCTTCTCTATGGTGTTCGCGCAACTGGGCACCTGGATGCTGATTGGGCTGGTGATGTTTGTGATGATGTTTGTTCTATTCACGCTAGGCAACGTTCAATTGCTTGGCATGCTGAGAACCGTGTTGATGCCAGTGTTCCTGGCCGGAGTGATCTACGCTGCGGCACGCCAAGAGGGTGGCGAGCGGGTTAGAGTCGGCGATCTCTTCGCGGGTTTCCGCGAGAAATTCGCTCCGCTAGCGCTAGTCGGTCTGCTGTGGAGCTTCATAGGGATTGTCGCGTCTCAAGTTTTATTGGAGCTTACGGGTATCAAGTCATTCATGGCGTGGGGACCCGGTGTCGGACTCGGATTGATTCTGCTCGCCTTTCTTTTCCTCCTCCTCCTCGCGCCTTCGTTTTACGCCCTCATGTGGCTAGCGCCAGCATTGGTGCTGCGTCATGACTTGTCGCCGGTAGAGGCAATGAAGAACAGCTTCCGCATCACCTTGCGCAACTCGCGAGCCGTGATCCATTACGTTGTCGTTGGCGCCATCGTGATGCTCATTGCGCTGATCCCCTTCGGGCTTGGTCTGCTGATCGCATTCCCGGTGCTGCTCGTATCCTTGTACACCGCTTACCGCGACTTGTTCATCGAGCCCTGATCCAGCAAATTCTCGACATGGACTGCAAGGTCTAGATTCCTTCGATTAATTTCGTCCAGTCTGCTGCGCGGTCACTCAATTTGCCTGCATGCGAGGACAGGTGAGCCTCCCCCCTTGCATGACAGTGGTCACCCGCATGCCTGCGCGGGTATGATCGCCGCATCTTTCACCCCCGAACGGAAGGCTCGCCATGTCTGCTGAAAATCCGTACTCCCCGCCCAGCGCAACGGTTCAGGACGCACCGGCCACGCCGGATTCGCGCGGATTCCTGCCGCAGGGGCGCAAGGTCGACGCCGGGCGCGGCGTGGCCTGGATCACCGAAGCCTTCTCGATGGTGTTCGCACAGCTGGGCACCTGGGTGCTGCTGTGGCTGGTGATGTTCGTGATCATGTTCATCCTTGGCGTCATTCCCTTGCTGGGCGTGGTCAGCAATGTGCTGATGCCGGTGTTCACCGCAGGCGTGATCTTCGCCGCCGCGCGCCAGGACGCCGGTGAGCGGGTGGAAGTCGGCGACCTGTTCGCGGGTTTCCGCGAAAAATTCGGCCCCCTCGCGCTGGCCGGCCTGCTGTTCCTCGTCGCAGCCGTAGTCATCGGCGGCGGAATTGCGCTGATTCTTGGCCTGACGGTACTCGGCTCGGTGATGGCCGGCGGCGCGAGCGCGGTCGCTCGTAACATCGGAATCATCCTGCTCGCATTCCCGCTGATCCTGGTGGTGCTCCTCGCGATCTACTCGCTGATCTGGTTTGCACCGGCGCTGATCCTGCGGCACGACTTCCAGCCCGTCGATGCAATGAAGGCCAGCTTCCACGTCACGCTGCGCAACTGGCCGGCGGTGCTGGTGTATGGCCTGGTTGCCACGGTGGTGGTCATCATCGCGGCGATCCCCTTCGGCCTGGGCCTGCTCGTCGCCGGACCAGCGCTGCTGGTGTCGTTCTACACCGCCTACCGCGACCTCTTCCTGGAGTCCTGATCCGGCGCATGCTCGACACGGTTCGCGAGGTTTCGACGCCCGAACTGATCGCCCTGCGCCTGCACTGCGCAGGGCCGGTTGCCCGGGCGCTCGCCTGGCTTGTGGACGCTGCGATCCGCGTCGGTATCTACATCGCGATTGCGATCCCCGCGGGCATTCTCGGCAAAGCCGGCACCGGCATCCTGCTGGTCGGCATGTTCCTGATCGAGTGGCTCTACCCGGTGCTGTTCGAGGTGCTCGGGGGCGGCGCAACGCCGGGCAAGCGCGCGCTGGGCCTGGTCGTGCTCAACGCCGATGGCAGCCCGATCGGCTGGGGCGCCTCGCTGACGCGCAACCTGCTGCGCGTGGTCGACTTCCTGCCCTTCCTGTACGCACTGGGACTGGTGTCGATGCTCTTCACCCGCGAGTTCCGGCGCCTTGGTGACATCGTCGCCGACACCGTGGTCACCTACCGGCGCAGCACGCCAAGCCTGCCGGTCGCCCCGGAAGCGCCACGCTGGCGCACGCGCGCGCCGCTGTCGCGCATCGCGCAGCGTGCGGTGCTGACCTTCGCCGAACGCGCCCCGCGCTTGTCGCCGGAACGCGCGGAAGAGCTCGCCGAACTCGCCCCGATGCTCACCGACAACGCCCATGGAAGGCAGGCAGTCGAAAGGCTTTACGGCCTTTCCCACCATCTGGCGGGACGCGACCAGTGAGGCAGGAGCAATTCGAAGCGCGCTTCGCGTCGCGTTGGGATGAATTCGACCGCTGGCTCACGCACGCACGGCTGCCACGCCGCCAACGCGCCAAGAAGCCCGCCCCGTTCGGTGACGAAGAGATGGCGCCGCGCTACCGCGAGATCTGTCAGCACCTCGCGTTGGCACGCGCGCGCGATTACGGCCCGGCAGTGGCAGAACGCCTGCATCGCCTCGCCCTGGAAGGGCACGATTGCCTGTATGGCACGCCGGGCGGCAGCCTGCGCCGCTTCCTTGCCTACCTCTCGGGGGGATTCGCGCGTGAGGTACGGCGCGAGTGGCGCGTCGTGCTCGCAGCGCTGCTGGCCTTTGCCGGACCCTACCTTGCACTGATGATCGTGGTGCGGGTGTTTCCGGATTTCGCCTACATCGTGCTGCCGGCGGAACAGCTCGGTCAGTTCGACGTGATGTACGGCCCGGACGCCGCAGAACTCGGCACCCAGCGCGGCGCCCGCGACGACCTGACGATGTTCGGCTTCTACATCTACAACAACATCGGTATCGGCTTCAAAACCTTTGCCAGCGGCCTGTTCGCCGGCGTCGGCACGGTGCTGGCGCTGCTCTACAACGGCGTCTTCATGGGCACGGTGGATGCGCATGTGGTGAACCTGGGCCACGCGCAGCGTTTCTATTCCTTCGTCGCCGGCCACAGCAGTTTCGAGCTCACCGCGATCGTACTGTGCGGCGCGGCGGGTCTCAAGCTCGGCGCCTCGATGCTGGCGCCGGGCGACTGGTCGCGCGGCGAATCGCTGCGGCGCGCTGCGCGCAGCGTGATCGGCATCGTCGCCGGCGCGGCAGCGATGCTGGTGATCGCGGCCGCGATCGAAGGCTTCTGGTCGCCCCGCACGCTGCCGCTGGCGATCAAGCTCGGTGTGGGGCTGATCAACTGGGTGCTGGTGATTGCCTATCTGTTGCTGGCGGGGCGACGCGATGCGGCCTGAACAGCTGGCGCTGACGCTGCGGCCGCGCAGCGGCTGGGAGGCGATCGACCTCGGCGTGCGCCTGGTGCAGGCCAACGCGCGCGGGGTCTTCGCCAGCAGCTTCGGCGTCGTCCTGCCCGTCGCACTGCTCGTCATTGCCATAGTCGGTTTCGCCCTTGGCGCTCCGGACTACGCCAACCTGTTGATCTGGTGGCTCAAACCGCTTTACGACCGGGTCATCCTGCATCGCTTGTCGCACGCAGTCTTCGACGAACGCCCCAGCTTGCGAGACACTTTGCGCGCCTTGCCGCGCCTGCTGCGCCGCAGCCGCCTGGTGCCCGCGCTGCTGTGGCGACGCTTCGATCCGCAGCGCAGTGTGCGACTGCCGATCGATCAGCTCGAAGGGCTCGATACCGCACAAGCGAAGCTGCGGCGGCAAGTGATCTCGGCGCGCATCGGCGGCGCCGGCTTCGGGCTGATGTTCTGCTGTGTGCACTTCGAGTACGTCCTGCTGTTCGGGCTCATTGCACTGATCGAAAGCGTGCTGCCGGAAGGCGTGTCGCTCCTCGAACATGTGCTGCCCTGGCTGAACACCGACAGCATCGGGCGCATCGAACCGAACCCCTGGCTTCAGGCCGCGATGACGCTCGGCTACGCCAGCATGATCGCGGTGGTCGAGCCTTTCTACGTTGCCGGCGGTTTCTCGCTCTACCTGAAACGGCGCACCGACCTTGAGGCCTGGGACCTCGAACTGCTGTTCCGTCGCCTCGCCGCCGAGGGCGCGCACAAGGTGCTCGCCGTACTGATGGCCGTGGCCTGCTGCGTGTTTGCGGGCGTCAGTGGCGACGCAAGGGCGGAAGCCCCGCCGAGCGGCGACGTGCGTCGCAACGAAGCCATCGCAAAGGCGCCGGCCGCGATCAAGGACGTGCTCAAGTCGGCGGAGTTTGGGCAGCCGCACAAGCGCAGCGCCCTGCGCTTGCGCAAAGAGGAAGAGGACAAACGCGATGCGGATGCGCCCTGGTTCCGTCGCTGGGTGGAATTCTGGCGTGGCACCGGCCGCTGGATGGCCGAGGCGCTACGCGTAGCCGGCTGGATCGGCATCGCGCTCGCCGTCGCCGCGCTGCTGTGGCAACTGGCGCGCCAGCTCGGCCTCTGGCGCGCACGGCGGCAACCGCCACCACCGCCGGCGGAGATTGCCGGGCTCGATATCCGGCCAGAGTCGCTGCCCGATGATGTTGCGAGCGCCGCTCGCGCGCTGCTGGCGGCCGGTCGCCACCGCGAGGCACTTGGGCTGCTCTACCGCGCGGCCCTTTCGCAACTGGCACACGGCGAGCGCATCCCCTTCGATCGCGGCGACACCGAGGGCGACTGCCTGATGCGCGTCACCCGCGCCGGCAGCGCCTCGCGCGCCTACTTCGCGCAGCTCACCCGGCAGTGGCAGGCGGTCGCCTACGCGCATCTTGTGCCATCCGCCGCCGACGCCGAGCAACTCTGCGCAGGCTGGCGCCGCAGCTTCGGGGGCCGCGCATGAGCCGCGACCGCCACCTGATGATCCTGCTTGTCGTCGGTTTGCTGCTGATCGGCAGCGCCTGGCTGTTGCCGCGCCTCGAATGGGTCGAAGAAGACGTGCCCGGACGCCTCAGCGGCGAAGCGCTGCGCGACAGCGCGCTCGCGGCGCGGCGCATGGTCGCGGCGCTGGGCTATCGCACCCGTACGATCAACGACGCCACACAGCTCGCCGCCTTGCCGACCCAGGCCACGCTGTGGGTCAACCAGACGCTCCCGGATGCCGCCGCCGGGCGCGCCAGTGAGCAGATCGCCGCCTGGGTGCGCGCCGGTGGCCACGCGGTGATCGCGGTGCCGGCGCCGTGGCAACCCAAGCGGCTGTCGGAAGCGCTCGGCGTCCGCACACTCGGGCAGCACACCGCGAAGAATGGCGTCGTGATGGCCCTGGACGGCCGCACGCTGCAGATCGGCATACGCCAGTGCGACGTATTCACCGCGCCGCACCCGGTGATCTGGTCAGGCTCGGTGCGTGGCTACCGCCCCCGTGCAGATGAAGACGCACAGGACAACGGCGAAAGTGCTTCCGATGGACAGAGCCACAAGCCGGCCGGCAAGCAATCCAACCCACATGCCGACACCCTTGCCACCGCGGTGGCCCGTTACCGCGTCGGGGCCGGCCTGCTCACCGTGCTGTGCGACGACCGTCCGATGCTCAATGGCGCGATCGGCAAGGACGATAACGCACGCTTTGCGGCCACCGTACTACTGGACCCGTCGCGCGACGAAGTCATCTTCGCCACGCAGTCTGAATACCCCTCACTGCCGCGCTGGCTGTGGCAGCACGCGAGCGCCGCCCTGCTCACGCTGGCCGTGCTGGTGGCGCTGATCCTGTGGCGCGCGGGCACCCGCTTCGGCGCAGAGCGGCCCAGCCCCGAGGCCTCGCGCCCCGGCTTGCAGCTGCACCTGCGCGGCATGGCCGCTTTCCTGCTGCGTCAGCGCCAGTTCGGCGCGCTGCTGGGCGGCCCGCGCGACGAGCTTCGCCGCCTGCTGGCGCGACTTCCGGGCGATGCCGACGCGCGCCTTGCCGAGGCGGCCCAACGCAGCGGCGTGCCGCTTGCCACGCTGCGCGACGCACTCGACAGCGAGGCCCGCGACACCCACGACTATCAGCGCAAGGCCAGCGTCCTTGCGCGCCTCGCCGACCGGCTGCGCACCTCACGCCGCAGTACCGCACGAAGGAAATCACGATGACCACACCGCTCTCCCTCAGCGACGCCCATACCCTTGCGCAGGCCCTGCGCAACGAGGTCGCGCGCGTCTTCATCGGCCAGCCGCAGGTGGTTGAAGAAACGCTGTGCGCGCTGTTCGCCGGTGGCCACGTCCTGCTCGAAGGCGTGCCGGGGCTCGGCAAGACGCTGCTGGTCAAGGCGCTCGCCAAGACTTTCGACGGCAGCTTCTCGCGCATCCAGTTCACACCGGATCTGATGCCGGCAGACGTGACCGGACACACGCTCTACGACGGCCGCACCGGGCAGTTCCTGACGCGCCGCGGGCCGGTCTTCGCCAACCTGCTGCTGGCCGATGAAATCAACCGTGCCCCCGCCAAGACGCAAGCCGCGTTGCTGGAAGTGATGCAGGAAGGGCAGGTGACGATTGATGGCAAGGCAGAAGCGATGCCGCCGCCCTTCATCGTGCTGGCGACGCAGAACCCGATCGAGCAGGAAGGCACCTACGCGCTGCCCGAAGCGCAGCTTGACCGCTTCCTGCTCAAGGTGCTGATCGACTACCCCGCCCATGCCGACGAGCGCGCTTTGGTGGCGTGGGCGACCGGCGGCCGCGTCGGTGACCGGCTGGAGGTGAGCGCCGTGCAAACCATCGCCACCACCGCGCAGCTGAGCGAGATCCAGCGCCTCGCCGCCAACTTACCGGTGGATGACGCCGTGCTCGACTATGCGGTGCGGCTGACCCGCGCAACCCGTGACTGGCCCGGCATCGCGATCGGCAGCGGGCCGCGCGGTGCGATCGCGTTGGTGCGCGCCGCGCGCGGCCGCGCGCTGCTCGCCGGCCATGACTATGTGCTGCCGGACGACATCAAGGCGGTGGCCCCGTCAGCGCTGCGCCACCGGGTGCTGCGTTCGGCCGAAGCGGAGATCGAGGGGATCCAGGTCGGCGATCTGCTCACCGATCTGCTGACCCGCACCGACGCCCCGCGCAGCTGAGGAAGCCCGTCGCATGCTGCTGCCCGCCCGTGCGCTGTTGCTGTGGGTCACCGCCCTCGCGCTGGGCGCGCTCGCGCCCGCCGTGTTTCCAGCCACCTTTATTGGCTGGGCGGCCGCCGCAGCACTGCTGCTGCTCGTCGCAATCACGGACGCAGCAATGGCATGGTGGGAGCACGCACCGACCGCAAGCCGCACCGTCGAGCGCGCATTGCCGCTGGGCGAAACCTCGCGCGTCACGCTCAAACTCGGTTGGGCCGCGCGCCCGCGCGCCGTCGAGGTGTGCGATCACGCACCCGCAGCCTGCGAGATCGAAGGTCTGCCGGTGACCACCCGACTAAGCGCGGCTCAGGTCACGCACATCACTTACCGGTTGCGCCCGACGGCACGGGGCGACCACGCATTCGGCCCGATCGCACTGCGCGTGCGTTCTCCGCTGGGGCTGTGGCAGTGCCAGCACCGTGTGCCCGCGGAAAGCCGCGTCCGCGTGTATCCGAACTTCGCCGTTTACAGCCGCCACGCGCTGCTGGCCGCCGACGCACGCAGCAACGCGAGCGGTGTCCTCAAACGCCGGCGCCGTGGCCAGGGCCTCGACTTCGAACAGCTGCGCGAGTATCGCGAAGGCGATTCGCCACGCCAGATCGACTGGCGTGCGACCTCGCGGATCGGCCGGCTGATTTCACGCGAGTACCAGGACGAACGCGACCAGCGCATCGTGCTGATGGTCGATGCCGGGCGCCGTATGGGCGCCCGAGACGGCGCGCTGTCGCACTTCGACCACGCGCTCGACACCCTGCTGTTGCTGGCCTGGGTCGGGCTGCGGCACGGCGATGCAGTGGGGCTGCAGACCCTCGGCGGCCATCACCGCGCGCTGGCGCCACACAAGGCCCGCTCGACGCTGACGCGGATTCTCGACGCGGTGTATGACCTGCAACCGACACTCGAGGCGTCCGACTTCGAAAGCGCGGCGCAACAACTCCTGGCGCGCGAGAAGAAGCGTGCGCTGGTGGTGATCCTGACCAACCTGCGCGACGAGGATGACGACAACCTGCTTGCCGCGGCACGCCTGCTCGGGAGCCGTCACCTTGTGCTGGTGGCAAGCCTGCGCGAGCGCGCGCTCGATGAAGCCGTGGTTGCGCCAGCCGTCGACCTCGACAGCACGGCCTTGCGGGGCGCGGCGCTGGACTACCGTGCGCGTCGCGAAGCCTGCTTCCAGCGCCTGCGCCAGGCCGGGGTGCTGGTACTCGACAGCGCGCCGGACACTCTCGCAATTACAACAGTCAACCGCTATCTCGCCATAAAAGCCGAAGGTCGGCTCTGACCGGCAGGGGCCGCGCGACTAAAATGCCGCGATGCGCTCCCCCAATCACGACCCCAGACAATGGCTGGCACAGGGCATGGCACTGCATCGCGTCGGTCGCCTGCCCGAAGCCGTGCAGGCGTATCAGACGGCATTACGCGGCGCGCCGGATCTGCATGCGGCGAGCAAGTATCAGGGCCTTGCCCTCTTCCAGATGGGCCTGCGCGAGCCGGGTCTGGCGATGATGCGGCGCGCTGCGGAATTGCTGCCCGACGATCCATCGGCTCACTTCAACCTCGGCCAGGCGCTCTGCGACATCGGACGCGAGCGCGACGGCTACGTGGCGCTCTCGCATGCCGCCACGCTGGAACCCGAAAACGTCGACGCAAACCGCCGTGCGGCACTGCTGGCGGAACGGTGTGGCGATCGCACTTCAGCCATCACGCACTGGCGTGCGGTCGTAGCGGCCGTCCCACAGTCCGCTGAAGGCTGGGACGAACTCTCGCGCCATTACTACTTTGAAAACCGGCTGGAAGAAGCGGTGGATGCGCACAATCGCGCGATTGCCCTGGCTCCGTCGGTGCTCGAGCAGCGGCGGATCGGCTTTGCCGACCCCGACCCGGCGTGCACGCCCTGCGTCGTTCCGCTGCCGGCCAGCGCTGCGCGGCATGCAGGGATGCAGACGCGCGAGGCGCGCGACGCCTTCGTCGCGGCGACAGGCCTCACGATCATCGACGACGTGCTGCGGCATCCGCTCGGCTACCGGGTGCATGCGCTGGAGCAGGCGTTCCGTCCGCTCGCCTACGCCGGCCAGAACTTCCCGGGTGAGCAGACGCGCGGCAACGATCCGCAGGAAGTGATGTCCGTGATCGCCTCGGCGCTCGGACGACGCATCAAATGGATTTCGCCCGATTGCGGCGCCTACAGGCTGTCTTACGAGGGGTCGACCGCACGTACCGATATCCATGTCGACAACGAGGACGGCGAGAATTGGGACCGCTTTGCCGCGGTGCTCTACCTCAACCCGCCCGGCCAGGAACAGGGCGGCACGATATTCTGGCGCCATCGCACCACCGGCTGGGATCGCCGCATGCCCGACGAAGCGGTGCGCGCGGCTGGCTTTCCCTCGTTCAAGGCCTTCCAGGAACGCTGGCTCCCCAATCAGACCGAGCGTGCTTTCAACGAGCTTGCCGCCGCGCGTGAAGACTGGGAACCGACGATCGAACTGCCGATGCGGAACAACCGTATCGTGCTCTACCGTGGCCATTTCTTCCATTCGCTGTCGAATGTATTCGGCACGACCCCGCAGGACGGGCGCCTGGTTCAGCTGTTCTTCTTTGAATTGGCCTGAACGGACAAGCCTGAGGTAACGCGCTGTTACAGGGCGTCCAGCAGGGACGGTGTAAAATTGTGCGATGCATCGACATCAGCCACCGTCACATCGCTTCCCGGTTCGTGTGTATTACGAAGACACGGATGCGGCCGGGGTCGTTTACTACGCCAACTACCTGAAGTTCTGCGAACGCGCCCGCACCGAATGGCTGCGCGCGCTCGGCTTCGAGCAGCAGACGCTGCGCGAGGAACGCAGCCTGGTGTTCGTTGTCCGTACGGTGGAAGCGGAATACCTGAAAAGCGGCGTGCTCGACGATGCGCTCACGGTTGAAACCTCGGTCGCGGAGATCGGGCGATCAAGGCTCGTCTTCGCGCAGTCGGTGATGCGCGGCAGCGAACGCCTGTTCGACTGCCGTGTCGGCGTCGTTTGCGTCGACTGGAACAAGCGCAAGCCAGCATCGGTGCCGCCTGACATCCGCGCGCTGATGACGTCCCACCATGAAACCCATTCGGAATCCCATCGATGACCGGAAATGACGATCTCTCCATCCTCTCGCTGATCGCGCACGCCAGCGTCGTCGTCCAGCTGGTGCTGCTGTTGCTGGTCGTGGTCTCGCTCGCTTCGTGGTACTGGATCTTCCGCAAGGGCCTCGCGATCCGAGCCGCACGCGCGCGCACCATCGACTTCGAGCGCGAGTTCTGGAGCGGCGGCGACCTTGGCGCGATGTACCGCAACGTCGCCGCAGACCGCGACGGCGTCGGGCCGCTGGGCCGTATCTTCGAAGCCGGCTACCGCGAATTCGCCAAGCTGCGCGGCCAGAACAATCTCGATGCGTCGGACATCATCGACGGCGCACGCCGTGCGATGCGCGCCACCTACCAGCGCGAGCTCGACGACCTCGAAGCACACACCGCCTTTCTCGCCTCGGCAGGTTCGGTAAGTCCCTACGTCGGCCTCTTCGGAACCGTGTGGGGCATCATGCACGCCTTCAAGGGCCTCGGCGACGTCGGCTCGGCCACGCTCTCGCAAGTCGCACCCGGCATCGCCGAAGCACTGGTCGCCACCGCGATCGGCCTGTTCGCGGCGATCCCGGCGGTAGTGGCCTACAACCGCTTTGCCTACGACATCGACCGCCTCGCCACGCGTTTCGAGAGCTTTCAGGAAGAGTTCTCGAACATCCTGCAACGTCAGTTGAAATGATGGCCCCTCACGCCCGCATTCACCCGCAGTCGTCCCGCGGCGCGCGCACCGCGCCCGCGACGGCCCGGCCGGGAGCCGCCACATGAGCCGCCGCCCGCGCCGCCTGATGAACCAGATCAACGTCGTGCCCTACATCGACGTGATGCTGGTGCTGCTCATCATCTTCATGGTCGCGACGCCGATGATGACCACCGGCAACGTGAACCTGCCCTCGGTCGGCAAGGCCCCGCAACCGCCGGCACAGCCGATCGAAGTGCATCTCGACGAGAATCTGCAGCTATCGGTGCTCGATCGCGCACGCAAGGGCGCCCAGGCCAAGGAAGTCAGCGAGAACGAACTGGTCGACCTGCTGCAGGAGGCCCAGGCGCGGAACCTGGAGCAGCCGGTGCTGATCGCCGCCGACAAGCGGGTGAAGTACGAAGCGGTGATCAACCTGATGGACCTGCTGCAGAAGAACCATGTGCAGAAGGTTGGCCTGCTGGTACAGCAAGGCAAGCGCTGAGGCTCCGCTTCGATGGAATTCAACCCCGCGCTGCAGACACCAGAAGAGCCCGGCAAATGGCTCTCGGCCGTGCTCGCCGCGCTGGTGCATGGCGTACTGGCGTTGATACTCGTATCGAGCGTGAACTGGCAACGCAAGGCGCCGGAATCGTTCGACGTTGCGCTGGTGCGCGCGCAGACGCCGAGCGTGGCGGCCGAGGCGCCGCCGCCGCCGCCCCCGCCGCCGAGGGTCGAGCCAAAGCCCGAACCGAAACCCATTCCCAAGGTCGAACCCGAGCCGCCTGCGCCCGTCGCAAAACCGGACATCGCATTGCCGACCCCGAAGCCCGAGAAGAAACCGCCAAAGAAACCCGAGCCCAAGCCGGAACCGAAACCCGAGCCCAAGCCCGAGAAGAAGCCCGACACCCGCCCGCCGCAACCCGATCTGCGTGCAGCGGCTGAAGCGGAGACCAAGGCGGTGCAGGCCAAAGCCGCGCGCGACGCGGCGAAGGCCGCCAACGATCGGGCGCTGAAGGAAGAGATGGCACGGTTGGCCGGCGCGAAGTCCGACCGTGCGCGCGACGACTGGATCAACAAGATCCGCGTCAAGGTACGCGGCAACATCGTGGTGCCACCCGGACTGAGCGGCAACCCGGAAGGCGTATTCATCGTCGAGCAACTTCCGACGGGTGAAGTGATGGATGTGCGACTCAAGGCCAGTTCCGGCAGCAGCACGCTGGACGCCGCCATCGAGCGTGCAATTCGCAAATCCAGCCCGCTGCCGCTGCCGGAAAAAGGCGATTTGTTCGAACGCCGACTGGAACTGGCTGTCCGCCCCTTGCAGCAGTAGAGAACCTTAGCGCCAACAATGACTTATAATCCCGCGATGCTCACCCGACGCGACTTCCTGCACACCAGCGTCCTTTGCGCTGGCCTGGCGGCCGTTCCGGCCCAAGCCCAGTTACGGATCGAGATCACCGGCGCCGGCGCGCGGCAGTTTCCGATCGCGATTGCGGCCTTCGATGGCGAAAACCTGCTGCCACGCCCGATCTCCGATGTAATTCGGGCCGATCTGGAGCGCTGCGGCCTGTTCCGCATCGTCGAAACCGGCCCGCAACCCGTCGCCGAGAACGCCAAGATCGATTTCGCCAACTGGAAATACCGCGGTGCCGATGCGTTCGTGGCAGGCAGTGCCACGCGCCTCGCCGACGGCCGCTTCGCAGTGCGCTTCCGCCTCTTTGATACCAACAAGTCCACCGACCTCGGCGGACTCGAACTGACCATCCTTACCGAGCAGTACCGCTACGCGGCGCACCGCATCGCCGACTGGGTGTATGAAAAGCTGCTGGGCGAGCCGGGCGTTTTTTCAACGCGCATCGCGTATGTGGTGAAGAATGGTCGCCAGTACCAATTGCAGATCGCGGACGCCGATGGCCAGAACGCCAGCGCGGCGCTGGTGTCCGACGAGCCGATCATCTCGCCAGCCTGGTCGCCGGACGGCGCGCGCCTCGCCTATGTGTCCTTCCAGACCAAGAAGCCGGTGATCTACATCCACACGCTGGCAACGCGCCAGCGTACGGTGCTCGCCAACTTCAAGGGGTCCAACTCAGCGCCGGCCTGGGCGCCGGACGGCAGCAGGCTCGCCGTGGTGCTGACCAAGGACGGGCAGTCGCAGATCTACGAACTGCGCTCGGACGGCAGCGGGCTGCGCCGGCTGACCCAGTCGTCGGGCATCGATACCGAGCCGTTCTATTCGCCGGACGGCCAGTTCCTGTATTTCACGTCGGATCGAGGCGGTTCGCCGCAGGTCTATCGCATCCCCGCCAATGGCGGCGAAGCGCAGCGGGTCACCTTCGAAGGCAACTACAACGTCACGCCGCGTGTGTCGCCCGACGGCAAGACGCTGGCCTTCCTGACCCGCACCGAAGGGCGTTTCCGCATCGCACTGATGGACCTCGCGTCGCAACAGGTCCAGATCATTACCGACTCGGACAAGGACGAGTCGCCAAGTTTCGCGCCAAATGGCCGTCTGATCCTCTATGCCACCGAGGTCGGCGGGCGCGGCGTACTGTCGGCGGTTTCCGCCGACGGGCGCGTCAAGCAGCGTCTCTCGGGATTCTCGGGCGATGTCCGCGAACCCGCCTGGGGCCCGCTGCCAAAATGAGTGGCATGGGCACTATTTTTTGAATGACACAGGAGCTTCCTAACATGCGTAAACTGCTTCTCCCCTCCCTGATCGCAGTTGCCCTCGGCGCTTGCAGCACCGCACCGACCCAGACCGCGCCGGTCGTTGAACCCGCCAAGCCGACCCCGCCGGCCGCGCAGACCGCGCCGGCTCAGCCGCCGGTCGTTGACCCGCTGGCCGCGCTCAAGGACCCGAACAACATCCTGTCGCACCGCAGCGTCTACTTCGACTACGACAAGTACGACATCCGCGTGATCTATCAGCCGCTGGTTGAAGCGCACGCCAAGTTCCTCGTGTCGCACCCGGAACTGAAGGTCATGATCCAGGGCAACACCGACGAACGCGGCTCGCGTGAGTACAACCTGGCTCTCGGCCAGAAGCGTTCGGAAGCGGTGAAGAAGGCGATGAGCCTGCTCGGCGCGAAGGAAAGCCAGCTCGAGGCCGTGTCGATCGGTAAGGAAAACCCGCGCGCTCAGGGCCACAACGAAGAAGCGTGGGCCGAGAACCGCCGCGCTGACATCAAGTACCCGGGCGAATAACGATGCGGCGCGCAGTTGCCTTGCTGCTGCTGTCCTGCGCGGTGCTTCCGGCCCGCGCAGGGCTGTTTGATGATGACGTCGCGCGCAAGCAGATCGAAACCTTGCGCACCGATCACGAAAACCGCCTGCAGAAGCTGGAGGCCTCAGCGCGCGGCCAGATCGAACTCGCCAACCAGATCGAAGCCCTCAAGCAGGACATTGCCAAGCTGCGGGGCCAGATCGAGGTGCTGACCAACGATCTTGACCAGGCGCAGAAACGCCAGCGCGACTTCTATGTCGATCTGGACACGCGCCTGCGCAAGTTCGAGACCGCAGCCGTCGCACCTGACGCAGCGGCCAGCGCCCCGGCAGCCCCGGCGGCAGACCCTGCAAACGAAACGCACGATTACGAGGCCGCGCTGAACCTCGTCAAGGCCGGCAAGAACAAGGAAGCCGCAGCCGGGTTCATCGCCTTCACCAAGGCGTATCCGAAGAGCAGCTTCCTGCCGAGCGCCAACTTCTGGGCGGCCTCCGCGCTGTACCAGCAGCGTGAGGTGGCCGACGCCGCCAAGTACTACGCGAAGACGGCGGAGGGCTGGCCGGATGACGCGCGCGCGCCCGATGCACTGCTCGGCCTGTCGAACTGCCAGACCGAACTGGGCGACAAGAAAGCAGCACGCGCTTCGCTTGAAAAGATCGTCTCTCGCTATCCGTCGAGCCCTGCGGCGCAGACTGCCAAACAGCGACTGAGCAAGAAGTGAGCGTCGCTGAGGCACCGGTCGGCGCAATCCGTTTGCGCCTGACCGAGATTTTTCATTCCCTGCAGGGCGAGTCGACCCGCGTCGGCCTGCCCACCGTTTTCATCCGCCTGACAGGCTGCCCGCTCCGCTGCAGTTGGTGCGACACGACCTATTCGTTCACGGGCGGGGAGTGGCACACGCTCGAGGCGGTCCTGAGCGAAGTGGCCCGACACGGAACGAAGACCGTCTGCGTCACCGGCGGCGAACCGCTCGCGCAGAAGGCCTGCCTGACACTGCTGACCGCGCTGTGCGACGCCGGCTATTCAGTGTCGCTGGAGACATCCGGCGCGCTGGATGTGAGCCAGGTCGATCCACGCGTATCGAAGATCATGGATTTGAAGGCGCCAGGCTCCGGCGAGCTCGCCAAGAATCTGTGGACCAACCTCGCGCACCTGAGCGCCCATGACGAGGTAAAACTCGTACTGGCCGACGAAGCCGATTACCTGTGGGCGCGCGACCAGATCGCGCAGCACGCGCTCGCCGACCGCTGCACCGTCCTGATGTCCCCGGTCCAGGGCACGCTGTCGCCGGACCGCCTCGCCGAGTGGATCCTGCGTGACCAGTTGCCGGTACGCATGCAAGTCCAGCTGCACAAGGTCATCTGGGGCAATCAGCCCGGCCGCTGAATCCCGGTTTACGAAAAGGAACACCCATGTCTGAACGACGCGCCGTCGTCCTGCTCTCCGGCGGTCTGGACTCCGCCACCTGCCTGGCAATCGCACGCTCGGAAGGATTCACCCCTTACGCGCTCTCGGTCTCGTACGGACAACGGCACGCTGCCGAGCTCGACGCCGCAACGCGCGTCGCGCAAGCGCTCGGCGCCAGAGAACATCGCACCGCGGTCGTCGACCTTGGTCAGTTTGGCGGCTCTGCGCTGACCGATGCGGCGATTGCGGTACCCACCGGCGGCATCGAGCCCGGCATACCGGTGACCTACGTGCCGGCGCGCAACACGGTGATGTTATCGCTCGCACTCGGCTGGGCCGAAGTGCTCGGCGCACGCGACATCTACGTCGGCGTGAATGCGGTCGACTACTCCGGCTACCCGGACTGCCGTCCCGCATTCATCGCCGCCTTCGAGGCCGTTGCCAATCTCGCGACCAAGGCTGCAGTCGAAGGCGCCCAGATGAAGATTCACGCTCCGCTGATCGATCTGAGCAAGGGGCAGATCATTCAGCGCGGGATCGCGCTGGGCGTCGATTACGGCCTGACGGTGTCCTGCTACCAGGCCGACGACTGCGGCCGTGCATGCGGGCGCTGCGACGCCTGCCGGCTGCGGCGGGAGGGCTTTGCGGCCGCTGCGGTCACCGACCCGACGCGCTACCAAGTCTAATGACGTTGACGGGGCGCCGTCCCGATACTATAATGCTTAGCTCTGTTTCGCCGGGTCGGTAGCTCAGTCGGTAGAGCAGCGGACTTTTAATCCGTTGGTCGCGAGTTCGAGTCTCGCCCGACCCACCAGCGGATGGGTC
Source organism: Niveibacterium umoris (assembly GCF_014197015.1). Classification (NCBI taxonomy): domain Bacteria; kingdom Pseudomonadati; phylum Pseudomonadota; class Betaproteobacteria; order Rhodocyclales; family Rhodocyclaceae; genus Niveibacterium; species Niveibacterium umoris. The sequence continues at coordinate 1,320,384 of NZ_JACIET010000002.1, read as the reverse complement.
GGCGGATCAGATGAAATTGGGGGTATAGCTCAGCTGGTAGAGCAGCGGACTCTTAATCCGTTTGTCGTAGGTTCGATCCCTACTGCCCCTACCAAATTCGAAACAAAAGCCCGGACTTGCTCCGGGCTTTTGTTTTTCCGCGTGCACAGCCATCCGTCTCGACGGGGCGGGCGGCGAAGGTGCCGCAAGCGCGGAGAATGAAGTCCTCCCTCAGGCTGGCGCCGGCTTCTGGACCGGGCACACCAGACTGACCCGCGTTCCCTCACCCTCGGTGCTGGATACCGCGAGTTCAGCACCCAGGCGGTCCGCCAGCTTCTTCGCGAGCGCCAGCCCCAGGCCCACGCCTTCGTGTGCGCGCACCTTGACACTCTCCGCCTGGCGAAAGGGGACGAAGAGGTCGCGTACGAGGAAAGCTTGCGGGATTCCGCAGCCGGTATCACTCACTTCGCAGATCAACGTCAATTGGCCTGCGGCATCGCCAACGATGCGCGCACTGAATTCGATCCGACCGTGCTCGGTGAATTTGATCGCATTGTCGAGTACCGCAGCGAGAATCCGTTCAATGCTTCGTCGATCCGCGCACACCTCGACTGCGCCGCACCCCTCAAGGCGGACGTCCAGATCAAGGCCCTTTCGACGGGCATTCACGGCGAACGTCTCCAATAAGAGTTCGAGTGCATCGGCCGCGCAGAAGTGTTCGATCGCCGCATCGCGCGGCGCGCTGTCAGCCTCGGTATAGGCAAGGATCGCGTTGGTAATGGCCAGCAGGCGCCGCCCGCCCGCCGCAATATCCCCCAGATGTTCGCGGCGCGTGTCCTCATCGAGCGGCACCTCGATGAGCAACTCGGACAAACCGAGGATTGCGTTGAGCGGCGTGCGCAACTCGTGGCTCAGCATGGCCATCAGGACCGTTTTGGCCTGGCTCATCTGCTCGGACAATGATTGCGCAGCACGAAGCGATTCCACCGAACGGATACGGTCGGTCGCGTCGATCACCACCGACATCACCCCACTCAAGCCCCCCTTGGGCGTGCGTACCGGCATGGAGTACCAGTCGCAAATCAATTCCTGGCCGTCGGCTCGGAGCGTGCGGCAGGTCAATTGCGTCGTCCGATTTTCACTGAGCGCCTGTGTAATCGCCTCGGCAAAGCGTGCATGGGCTTCGGCGTGGATCAGCGTCGGCACCAGCTTGAGCCGTGCCAGATCGCCACGCGACGCGGCCAGCATGAGTTCGGCCGCGCGGTTGAGTTCTGCGATGCGCCCTTCGCGGGTCCACTGGATGATCGCGACCGGCGCCGCATCGTAGAGCCCGTGCAAGCGCATCTGACTGTCGAGCAGGGCGGCTTCCACCTGACGCAAGGTCGTCAGGTCCTCCAGCGCGACGATCACCATGTCGTCCGCAGCATGCATGCGCGCTTCGAAGCGACGCCAGTCGCCGTTTCGATGATTGAGCCTCAGCGTCAGCCTTGGCGGGTGATCGGAGACCGCACGCGCAGCGCCCAGCGCCGTGTGCAGATCGAACACGTCATCGGAATGAACAAGATCCGACAGGCGGGCGGCATCAAAGACCCGCCACTCTCGGGGATGGCCAAGCGCGTGCATCAGGCCGGGCGATGCGCGGCAGTCCCCGGTGTCTTCCAGACAAAGCACCGCTGGATCGGTCACAGCAATGATCCCCGCCAACCGGGCAGGCGACAGCGATCCGCTATCCATGGCCTGCACTCAGAAGAGTTCGATCTCGTTGCTGGCCCGCTTGAGCGACGCCAGGTAATTCTCCAGCGCCTCTTCAACCGGCATCCCGGCCAGCACTGCCTCGCACAGCGAACGCTCTTCCGCGGTCGAGAACTTGCTGCGGATACGTTCCTGCAGGGCCGCCCATTCGTCGGGCACGTAGAGTCGCCGCTTGTCGTCGATGATGCCGCTGACCTCGCTCAGGCCATTCACCACATGCGAGAGGCGCTGCGTCAGCTTGTCGTAGAACTGGAACGCGACCACCGCCTGATTGACCATGGTGCCAACCTGTTCGGACACATATCCGAGCATCTGCTTGGCGCCAGCCAGCTCCTGAGAGTCAGGCAATTGCCCCGCGATGTCCGCCAGGCTGCGAACGTAGCCCGCCATGCCGGTGAAGGTTTCCGCCAGCGAATCGACCGAATTGTCGCTGTCACGCAGCGCCGCCATGATCTGGCCCGCAGCCAGTTCCAGCATCAACACCGTTTCCCGGACCTGACTCCAGTCCAGGTCGGGACGATGCGCGCGCGTCCCCCTGTAGGCGCCGTGCTCGTTGCTGTCGGTCATTCGTCGCTCCCCAAGCGTGCGTGATTGCCTGCAGCAACCCGCTTCAGGATGAAGCTACGGCATTTCTTGCGCCGACTTCAGGACTTTCTGCGCAAACCCCGAAGCCCCGGAGTCGGTCGAACGGGTCAACGACGGCGCTTGCTGCCACCGCCGAGAATCGATCCGAGCACGCCACGAATGATCTCGCGCCCGACTTCGCTGCCCACTGTGCGCGCGATGCTCTTGGCGGCAGTCTGGACGAGGCCGTCGTGCTTGGCCCCGCGCGGGCCGGTCGTGCCGAACAGGATGTCGCCCAACGCGCCACCGAGGATGCCGCCGGACGGCGCGCCCTGCGGAATCGCCGCGCCCGATCCGGAGGCAGCCGGCGCCGACCCGGCCGCTACGCCGGCATCCTTCGCCGTCGCGGCGCCCCGCAGTCGCTCGTAAGCGGACTCGCGATCGAGCACTTCTTCGTAGTGGCCGTAGAGCACAGAATCCTTGATCACTGCCGCACGCTCGTCCGCGGTCAGCGGCCCGATGCGGGTGCCGGGCGGGGTGATGAAGGCGCGCTCGACCATCGCCGGTCGCCCCTTGTCGTCGAGGAAGGACACCAGCGCTTCCCCCACCCCCAGTTCGGTGATTGCCGTCGCCGCATCGAATTTGGGATTGGCGCGCAGGGTTTGCGCGGCCGTCTGCACCGCCTTCTGGTCGCGCGGCGTAAAGGCGCGCAGCGCGTGCTGGACCCGGTTGCCAAGCTGGCCAAGGACGGTGTCCGGAATATCGAGCGGGTTCTGCGTCACGAAGTACACGCCGACGCCCTTGGAACGGATCAGGCGAACGACCTGTTCGATCTTCTCCAGCAGCGCAGGTGGCGCCTCGTTGAACAACAGATGCGCTTCGTCGAAGAAGAACACCAGCTTCGGTTTGTCGAGGTCGCCAACTTCGGGCAGATGCTCGAACAGCTCGGCCAGCATCCACAGCAGGAAAGTGGAATACAGCCGCGGCGAGCCATAAAGCTTGTCGGCGGCGAGGATGTTGATGACACCATGCCCCTTTTGATCGGTCTGCATCAGGTCGGCGATGTCGAGCATCGGCTCGCCGAAGAACTTGTCCGCGCCCTCCTGCTCGATCGCCAGCAGCCCGCGCTGGATCGCCCCGATCGACGCAGCCGAGACATTGCCGTACTCGGTAGTGAACTGTTTGGCGTTGTCGCCAACATGCTGAACCATGGCGCGCAGGTCTTTCAGGTCCAGCAGCAGCAGGCCGTTGTCGTCAGCGATCTTGAAGACCAGTTGCAGCACGCCGGCCTGCGTGTCGTTCAGGTTGAGCAGGCGCGCAAGCAGCAAGGGCCCCATGTCCGAAATCGTTGCGCGCACCGGGTGCCCCGCTGCGCCGAACACATCCCAGAACACCGTGGGGCACGCTTCGAAGGCCGGCAGATCGACACCGAGCTGCTCCGCCCGCGCCTTGAGCTTTGCCGTTTCGCTGCCGGCAGCCCCAAGACCGGAAAGATCGCCCTTCACGTCGGCCATGAATACCGGCACCCCGATATGCGACAGCGACTCCGCCATTTTCTGGAGGGTGACGGTCTTGCCGGTGCCCGTCGCGCCGGTGATCAGGCCGTGGCGGTTGGCGAGCTGCGGGAGCAGTGCGATGTCCTGCTGGTCGACGCGGGCGATGACGAGAGGTTCGGTCATGGTTGCACTCCGGAAGCGGCGGTGAAATCGGACGGCAGCGTAGCACGAGCGGGCAGCAGCCCCGGCAGTCTTGCTGACATGGCGCAAGGGCCGCGAACGCCCGCCCGCGAGGCGCGGTGTAGAATTCACGGTTTTCCAATTACTCGGAATCCGGAACATGGCGGGTCATTCGAAATGGGCCAACATCCAGCACCGCAAGGGTCGTCAGGACGCCAAGCGGGGCAAGGTGTTCACCAAACTCATCAAGGAAATCACCGTCGCGGCCAAGATGGGCGGCGGCGACATGACGGCCAACCCGCGCTTGCGGCTGGCGGTCGACAAGGCCAAAGCCGAGTCGATGCCCAAGGACAACATCGAGAACGCGATCAAGCGCGGCACCGGCCAGCTTGAAGGCGTGACCTACGAGGAATGCCGCTACGAGGGCTACGGCATCGGCGGTGCGGCGGTGATGGTCGATTGCCTCACCGACAACAAGGTTCGCACCGTGGCGGACGTGCGCCATGCCTTCTCGAAGTACGGCGGCAACATGGGCACCGACGGCTGCGTGGCGTTCCAGTTCAAGCACTGCGGCACCCTGCTGTTCGCGCCGGGCACCAGCGAAGACGCGTTGATGGATGCCGCGCTTGAAGCCGGCGCCGAAGACGTCGTCACGAATGATGATGGCTCGATTGAAGTGGTCACCGGCCCGTGGGAATTCTCCGCGGTGAAGGAAGCCCTCGAAGCCGCCGGTTTCAAGCCGGAATTCGGCGAAGTGACGATGAAGGCGCTCAACGAAACCGTGCTCGCCGGCGACGAAGGCGAGCGCATGCAGAAGCTGCTCGACGCCCTCGATTCGCTGGACGACGTGCAGGAGGTCTACACCTCCGCCGCAATCGACGAGTAAGCCCTGCAGGCTGGCGCCCACAGGGCGCCAGCCGCACGTGGAGGCCGCATGACCGCAGCACCGACACCCGATCGCCGACGCGACGACGCCATGCGCGCCAAGGTCGATGCGGCCTTCCTACTGATCGCGCCCTTCTTCGAGCCCGCCAACCAGTGGGCCGGGCACCCACCGGACATGCTCGCCTACCGCACCTTGCGCGACCACATGCCGAATCTCGATGCTGCCGAGGCGCATTTGATCGTCGGCGTCGCGCGCCGTATCGCCAACCAGCGTCGCGCCTCCTGAGCGTCGGGTGACCCAGTTCACACCGCTGCTTTTCGTGCTGCTGTGGAGCAGCGGCTTCATCGGCGCAAAGCTGGGCCTGCCGAACGCGGAGCCCCTCACCTTCCTGCTCCTGCGCTATGTCGTGGTGATCGTCCTGATGAGCGGCCTGGCGCTGGCGGCCCACGCACGCTGGCCGAGCGATGGCCGGCAGATCATGCACATCGCCATCAGCGGCACCTTGCTCCACGCGCTCTATCTTGGTGGCGTGTTCACCGCCATCCACCGCGGTCTCCCGGCCGGCATTACCGCGCTGATCGTCGGCATCCAGCCCCTGCTGACGGCGCTCGGCGCCGGCGCCTTGCTGGGTGAGCGCGTTGTCACGCGCCAGTGGATCGGGCTGCTGCTGGGCTTTGCGGGCGTCGCCATGGTGGTCGCACACAAAACCGGCGCCGTACCGAGCACCGAGGTCGTGAGCATGCTCGCTCCGGCGCTCGTCGCGCTGCTGGGGATCACGCTTGGCACGCTCTACCAGAAGCGATTCTGTCCACGCTTTGACCTGCGTGCCGGGTCGGTCGTGCAGTTCGCAGCCAGCGCGCTGCTGACGCTGCCCGTCGCCTGCGCCACCGAGACCATGCATATCGACTGGACGCCGCATTTCGTGTTTGCGCTTGGCTGGCTGGTGCTGGTGCTCTCGATCGGCGCGATCAGCCTGCTCAATCTGCTGATCCGCCGGGGCAGTGCCGTCAATGTCGCGCGCCTGTTCTACCTCACGCCACCGACCACCGCGTTGCTCGCCTGGGCGGTTTTCGGTGAAACCCTCACCGGCCTGGCCTTGCCGGGTATGCTCGCGGCCGTTACCGGTGTGTGGCTCGCACGCCCACGCTGAAAGGCATCCGATGCAACCGATCCGCATCCTTGGCATCGACCCCGGCCTGCAGAGCAGCGGCTTCGGCGTCATCGACAAATACGGCCCGAAGCTGGTCTATGTGGCCAGCGGCTGCATCAAGACCAACGAGCGCGAATCGTTACCGCATCGGCTTGGCGTGGTGTTCGACAGCCTCCGCGAGGTGATCCTCAAATACACACCGCAACAGGCGGCCATCGAAGAGGTCTTTCTCAACAAGAACCCGTGGTCGACGCTGCTGCTCGGCCAGGCGCGGGGCGCCGCCATTGCGGCGCTCACCACCGCGGGCCTGCCGGTCGCCGAATACGGCACGATGCAGATCAAGAAGGCCGTCGTCGGACAAGGGCGCGCGACCAAAGATCAGGTTTCGCACATGGTGGTGCGCCTGCTTCAACTCGGCGGCGTGCCGCAATCGGATGCCGCCGATGCGCTCGCCTGCGCGATCTGCCATGCCCATGCGGGACACGGCTTCGGCATCGTCGCGCCGACCGCCGGGCGCCGCCGGGGCGGTCGTGTACTGCCCGCAGGTGCGCGCAAAGCGAGTTGAAGTTCCTCGCAAGTTTTCCAACGCACCGACAGAATTAAACTAATTGGCTTGAACCAGAGGAGACACACATGACCACGCTAGAACGCTCCACCTCACTCGTCAGCGCAGCAGCACTCGGCCTGCTTCTGAGCGCCTGCGGAGGCGGCGGCGGCGGCTCGAATACCGTCATCGATCCGCCGGTCAGCAACACCGCGATCACGAGCAGCAATGCAGACACCGTCGCCGCTGCGACGGTCAGCGCGGCAAGCAGCAGCGCATCACTGGGCTCGATGGTGTCGACGCTGACGTTCGGGGCCGGGCCGGTTGCAACCGTCAAGACTGCCGCCCGCAGCGCCGGCACGCCGCCGACCGCCGCGGCGCAACAGAGCATCACGCAGAACTGCACCAATGGCGGGAACGTCGGCATCACCGTGAACGACGCGAACAATTCACAGACCCTCGATGGCGGCGACTCCTTCACCGCCAGCTTCAATGCCTGCGCCGAAGGCACCGACACCATCAACGGCAGCATCAGCGCCACGCTCGGCTCGGCCACTGGCAGCTTCCAGAGCGGCACCGGCCACGCCACCTTCTCGGTTTCGCTGCAGAACCTGAACGTCGCAGCGGCCGATGGGCGTTACACCGCGGCCGGCACGCTCAGCCTCGATCTGCAGCAAACCTCGCTCACCGCCAGCACATTGACGCTGACGGCGACCAACCTGTCGACGTCGGAATACAGCACCGGCGGCCAGTTGCGGCATTCGACGACACTGCCCACGGCCACGCTTTCGCTGGCAGATGACGGTTCCCAAACCACGCTCACGCTCAACCAGCAAGTCAGGGTCACCAGCACGGCCTACACCGGCGCACTCGCGGTTACGACCGAACAAGCCGTGCTGACCCGCCACGCCGCCACCGACGGCTATCCTGACAGCGGCCGACTCAAGGTCGTCTCGGGCAAATCGGTGCTGAAGATCACCTACCTTGGCGGCGACTCTGCGCGCCTCGATCTCGACAGCGATGGTGACGGCGTCAGCGAAACCACGCGCACCGTCAAACTGAGCGATCTCGAAAAGCTCTGACCTGCTGCGAGCACCGTCTCAGATCGAGACGGTGCTCGACTTGAGCACACGGCGCGTCCGGCCTATCGTGTTGGTCTGCCACGACGGGGGAGTCGGATGCCGCAGCACCACACACCGCGGGTTGGCCTGTTTGCCACCTGCCTGATGAATGCCATGCGGCCGAATATCGGTTTTTCGGCCGTTGCGTTGCTCGAACAAGCGGGCTGCCGGGTCGAAGTGCCGGTGACCCAGACGTGTTGCGGACAACCCGCCTGGTCGGCCGGCACCGATGACACCGCGCGCGCGCTCGCGCGCCAGTTGATCGCGCAGTTCGAAGCCTTCGACTACGTCGTCGCGTCCTCCGGCTCGTGCATCGGCACCTTGCACAAGTATCCGCAGATGCTGGCCGACGACACCGAATGGGCTGCACGGGCGCAAGCGCTGGCCGACAAGTCCCACGAGCTGCTGTCATTCCTCTCTGACGTGCTGAAGGTCGACATTCGCAGCACCTATGCCGGCCGTGCGAGCTACCACGATTCGTGCAGCGGCCTGCGCGAGCTGGGCGTGAAGCAGCAGCCCCGGTCGCTGCTTGCACAGGTCAAGGGCCTGTCGCTGCTCGAAATGGACGACGCGGAGGTGTGCTGCGGCTTCGGCGGCAGCTTCTGCATGAAGTACCCGGCGATTTCGGAAAAGATGGTGGACGACAAGATCCGCTCGCTGGAAGCGACCGGCGCAGACACCCTGCTGGGCGGCGACCTCGGCTGCCTGCTGAACATCGCCGGAAGGCTCAAGCGCAAGGGTTCGCGCATCCGGGTCTTGCACACGGCCGAAGTGCTCGCCGGTCGCGCAGACGGCCCGGCGATCGGCGACGAGGATCCACGTTGAGCATCAGCCAGGGCGGTGGAGAATCGCCCCCCACACTGACGTTGTGATGATGGCCGCAGCCAGATTGCCGATTCCCGGTACCGCGCGACGCATATCGAAAAGGCCATCGCCGGCTCGCCGTACACCACGAGGAATCAAGTATCACGCGTTACGCCGCGGCGACTCACGCGCACCGACGCATCTTGACCAGACGCCGCCGAAACGATGTCCGCACCATCTGCGGTGAGTCGAAAAGCGTGCCCTCGACGTCGTCGCTCGCCCACCGTCGCCGCTGCGTGTACCGGATCCGGCGTGTGATCGAACAATTCAGGTGACGTTAATCACACCGGCAGGGTGTGTGCTCTGCGACCATGCCAGCGTAATTGCGCATGATCCATACCCCAGGAGTTTGTCATGAAGCTTCAGCGTTCCACGATTCGCGGGCTGCTCAGTACGACAGCATTCAGTTTGACTCTTGCCGCCTGCGGTGGTGGTGGCAGCGGCGATACGCCGCCACCGCCGCCACCGCCGCCCCCCTCCAGCACCACGCCGACCGAGATCACCGGCGACAACATGAACCTGATCGCCGCGTCGGGCATGTTGGTCGCCGACGTTGCAAGCTTCGACCCGGGGCTAGGTAGCTTTTCTGGTGCAGGCGCGTCATCTGCAGTGCTGCGCAATGTCGATGCAGCACTGGCGGCCGTCCCTGTGAGCGCAAACGTCAGCCTGTCTCAGTCAGCCGCCCCCGCGTTGGCGCTGTCACCGCCCCCTCCGCCTGACCTGCTGTTGCCTGTCGCCACCGTGCCGTGTCCTGACGGCGGAAATCTGAACATCTCGGTTGTGGACAGCAACCTCAACAAACAGGCCGACCAGAATGAGCCCTACCGCGTAACGGCGAACGCTTGCAAAGATGGCACCGAGACGACCAGTGGGTACTTCGAGATCATGATCACGTCGCTGACGCGAGCGAGTGGCGTCGTGGCGTCTGCCGACTATTCCGTCAACTTTGTTTCGTTCGCGACAAGCGAAGGGAACCGAAGCAATCAACTCGGCGGCACGCTGAGTTTCAAATTGCGTAGCGTCGCGGGACATGCTGAAACGACGATGCAGGGCACACCCTTCATCATGCACATCGAGGCCGATCGCCAGCTTCCGATAGGCAACGTGGACAACAGCTACACGGCGACCCTGACCGAGCTCGACGCAAACGCATACGCGGTGGACTTCTCGTCGCGCACCCGTCTCGGTGACGGCGGCAGCAATACGCCACTAGCCGGTTTGATCGTGACTCGCACCACAAGCCCAATCCGGTATTCGGCAGACGGGAAGATCGTGTCCGGGAGTATGCGAATCTCGCTTGAAGGAAAACCAGCAACGCTCGACATCACGTTCGTAGACGACACCGCCACGCTGGCGCTGGACGCGGATGGCAATGGCACAGTCGACACGACCCGCGTCGTGACGCGTCAGGCCCTCGCTTCGGTGTTCTGAGGCAGCTCGCCCCGTCTACGTCCAAGGCGGGGCGATTTGTACTTGAGTGAATCGCAGCTCGCGCCTATCGTGGCATGCGCACACGACGGGGGAGTCGGACGATGCTGTATCGAACACCGCAAGCAGGGGTCGCTTGCCTCAAGAACGCATACCGGCCGGAATTCGGTACTTCGGCCATTGCACTGCTTGGACAGGCGGCTATCCGCATGAGGTGCCGGAAGCAGACACGGCCCTGCGATCGGCGATGAGGAGCCGCGATGAGTACCGCCTCCGGAAACTTTGAATCACGCGCCGCGCTCGCGCTGAAAGACGCCTCGCTGCAGAAAGCGCTCGGCAACTTCAAGCCACTGTTCGTCGCCAAACGTGCCAGCGCGGTGGCCGAGCTGGCGGACTTCGAAGCGCTGCGCGACCGTGCGGCGCAGATCAAGAATGCGGTGCTCGGCGAACTGGACGTCTGGCTGGAACGCTACGCTGCCGCTGTAGGGGCCGCCGGCGGCAAGGTCCATTTCGCCACCGATGCGGCCGAGGCGCGCGAGATCATCCTCGGCATCTGCCGCGACGCCAACGCGAAGACGATCTGCAAGGGCAAGTCGATGGTCAGCGAGGAGATTGCGCTGAACCCGGCGCTGGAAGCGGCGGGCTACAAGGTCGTCGAGACTGATCTGGGCGAGTACATCATTCAGCTCGCGCAGGAACCGCCCTCGCACATCATCGCGCCGGCGATCCACAAGACCCGCGAGCAGGTGGCGGATCTGTTCGAGGCGCACCACCCCGGTCGGCCGCGCGAAGAATCCGTCGCCGGGCTGGTGAATGAAGCGCGCCATGTGCTGCGCGAGAAGTTCTTCCGGGCCGACGTCGGCATCACCGGCGGCAACTTCCTGATCGCCGAAACCGGCAGCAGCGTCATCGTCACCAACGAGGGCAATGGCGACCTGTCGCAGACGCTGGCGCGGGTGCATATCGTGACCTCCGGCATCGAGCGCGTGCTGCCGACGCTGGACGACCTCTCGGTGTTCCTGCGCATCCTCGCGCGCAGCGCGACCGGGCAGGACACCGAGTGCTACACCACGATCTCGACCGGCCCGCGCCGCACCGGCGACCCGGACGGGCCGCAGGAATACCACGTCGTGCTGGTCGACAACGGCCGCTCGAAGATGCTGGGCGGCAAGTTCCGCGACATGCTGCGCTGTATCCGCTGCGGCGCCTGCATGAACCATTGCCCGGTGTACAGCGCCATCGGGGGGCACGCCTACGGTTGGGTTTATCCGGGGCCGATGGGGGCGATCCTGACGCCGCTGTTCAACGGCATGGCCGAGCACTACGACCTGCCCAACGCCTGCACGCTCAACGGCCGCTGCCAGAGCGTGTGCCCGGTGAAGATTCCGCTCACCGAGCTGATCCGCACGCTGCGCAGCGAACAGGTGAAGGCGGGCCTGATGCCGGCACGGCAGCGCACGCTGCTGGCCGCCTGGGGCTGGGTCGCGCGGCAGCCGGGGCTGTATCACGCCCTCGAACGCTTCGGCATTCGCCTGCTGCGGGCCCGTGCGGGACACGCGGGTCACATCAGCGCCTTGCCGGGCGCACATGCATGGACACAGAGCCGCGACTTGCCGGCACCGAGCGGCGAAACCTTTCTTGAGCAGTGGCGCAAACAGCGGGGTGGGTCATGAGCCGCGAGGCGGTATTCGCGGGCATCCGCGCCGCGCTGAACACGGTGCCGACGGGCGGCACGCCGATGCTTGCGCCTGCACAGCCCACCACCCAAACCGCATCCCTCGCGCGCTTCATCGAGCGCGCCACGCTTCACGCCTGCACGCATGAACGCATTGCCACGCTGGACGAGTTGCCGTCTCGCGCGCTGGCGTGGCTGGAATCCCGGGCGCCCATCGCAACGCTGTGGATGGCGGCACCGCTTGCCAGGCTCCCCTGGCCCGACACCCTCACACGCAGATGCGACGCCGCCCGCAAGGACACGGTCGCAGCCGTATCACTTGCTTTCGCCGGCATCGCCGAGAGCGGCACGCTGGTCATGGCATCGGGCCCCGACTCACCGATCACGCACAACTTCGTACCGGAGTTCCATGTGATCACGCTGCACCTCGCGGACCTCGTCGCGAACCAGGAGGCGGTCTGGGCGCGCCTGCGCGCGCTGGGCACCTTGCCGCGCGCACTGAACCTGGTCGCCGGACCGTCGCGCACCGGCGACGTCGAGCAAACGATACAGATCGGCGCCCACGGCCCGCGCGCGGTGCACGTCGTGCTCGTCGGCTGAGTCAAGCACCGCGCGGTGGCGTTGTTGCCAGCCACGGGTATTGCACCCGCGCGTCATCACGCCGCAAACTGAAGTCCCGAGCATCGGGAACGCGTCGTCCGTCGGCGCAACCCGATAGCGCCCGCCGTCCGACAGCCCCACATCACCCCAGGAGCCCCGGCATGAACTTCCAGAACATCATCGACGTCGTCAGCACCCAACTGGCCACCTTCGGACTCAAGATCCTCGGCGCGATTGCAGTCTGGATCGTCGGCCGCTGGCTGATCGGCCTGGCGGTGCGTGGCATATCCGCCGCAATGACCCGGCAGCATGTCGACCCGACCCTGCTGCGCTACATCGGCAACATCGTCAGCGTCGCGCTGAACATCGTGCTGGTGGTTGCGATCCTTGGCTACTTCGGGCTCGAGACCACTTCGTTCGCCGCCCTGGTTGCCGCCATGGGCATCGCGATCGGCGCGGCCTGGGCCGGGCTGCTGGCCAACTTCGCGGCGGGCGCCTTCCTCGTCGTGCTGCGGCCGTTCAAGGTAGGCGACTATGTGAAGGTGGGCGGCATCGAAGGCACCGTGATGGAGGTCGGCCTCTTCGCTTCGGCGATCAACACGCCTGACAACGTGCTCACCATCGTCGGCAACAACAAGATCTTCGGCGACACGATCCAGAACTACTCGACCAACCCGTACCGCCGTGTCGAGCGCACCGCGCAACTGAACCACGCGGTCGATGTGAATGACGCGATCTCGCGCTTGAAGGCAGCGCTGGTACAGATACCCAACGTCGTAGCAGAACCGACACCGACCGTCGAGGTGCTGGACTTCACGCCGATGGGGCCGGTGCTGGCGGTGCGTCCCTTCTGCCACACCAACCATTACTGGCAGGTGTACTTCGACACCAACAAGGCGATCCGCGACACCTGCGGCGCCGCCGGCTACCCGGTGCCGGAACAGCACTTCCATGTACGTCAGGGATAAGCGCGACGCAAGATGACAAAAGGCAGCCAGTTGGCTGCCTTTTTCATTGCGACGCGCAGCGCCGATCAGTCGAGCAGGTCGGTGTAATCCTTGCGGGAATAGGAAGCGAGGGCATTCCACGGCTGCGCTGTTTGCCCGGCGGGCGCGATCGTCACCACCGTGCGGGTACGCTGGCTGCCATCGTCCCGCCCGGACTCGACCCGCAGCGCAAGCGCCAGATCCGCCGACCACAGCACGCGCATGTACTCGCCGCGGGCGTGCCGTTCGTACCAGCGCGCACCGGCCACATCCGATGCGCGAGCGCTCGGTGCGAGGCGAGAAATCAAGGCAGGATCGATCAGCGACCATGCGCTGTCCCACTTGCCGTCGAAGCCGACCGCATCGAAGTCACGCGGACTCAGATCGACGCGGGTCTTCAGATCGGCACGGACGAAACTCAGCGTCACCTGCCCCTGCTTGTCCCGTGCGACGAGCTTCGCGGCACCGGCCAGGTCGGAGGGGTGCAGATGCGTTTCGCCCGGCTGCCCGTGTTCATCCGGCGTGGCGGACGGTGTGCCGGCCGGCTTGATGCGTTCGGTCCAGACATGGTTGTCGCTGCGCACCAGGCGTTCGACGAAGCGGGTGGTCTTCTCGACCCCGTCAGCCGTCACCCAGCGCGACTCGACCTGAACCGTGGCCACAAGGGGTGCCGCCGGCGCAGCGATGGCCCACAGCGGCAGCGCTCCGAAAAGGGCGCAAAGCATTGCGTTTTTCATAGGCTTCCAGTCAAAACAAAGGCGCCGACGGCACCCATGGCACCGCCGGCGGAATTCCATCATGCCGATCCCACGTGCTACGCCGGCTCGCGGAACGACAGCGGGGAGAGGGACCCGCTGCCGCTACGCTGGCAGGCGCAGCGCCGTGGGCGACGGCGCTACACGCTCAGAGCCCCAGCGCGCTACGCACCAGGCCAAACACCCTGGTGTTGTCCATGGTGCCCTTGAACCCGCTGTTGCCGGCGCCGGTACTCATCAGCATCACGTCGCCACCACCGTGGGTTTCCGAGCCCATGCGCACACCGGTTTCCTGCAGGTAGTCATCGTGCAGGGCCTGCGTCTTGTCAGCGTTGCCGGACACGATGCTGGTGCGCACATCCTTGCGCGTCGGGCCGTTACCGAACACCAGCGTGGTGTAGGTGTTGCCGTCGGCGTCGAGGTTGGGCGAGTTGTCCTTGTACGAACGCGAGATGTCGAGGATCGGGTTGCCGCGCTTCGAGTAGCCGTTGATCGTCATGGTGTGGTCGTGGTCGGCCGTCACGACGATCAGCGTGTTCTTGAGGCCCGGATCCTTCGCCTGCATTGCGTCGAGCGCCACCTTGATCGCGGTGTCGAAGGCAATCGCATCTTCCAGCGCGCGCTTGGCATTGGTGCCATGCAGGGCGTGGTCGATACGGCCGCCTTCCACCATCAGGAAGAAGCCCTTCGGGTTCTTGGCGAGCACGTCGATGGCCTTGGTCGTCATCGTCGCGAGGCTCGGCTGGTCGAGGCTGTTCTTCACACGGTCCAGTTCGTAATCGACGTGGTCCATGTGGAAGAGGCCGACGAGCTTGCTGGTCTTGCTGGCGTCGATCGCGGCAAGCGCGGTGCCGGTATCGGCGTAGGCGTAGCCGGCGGCCTTGAACTCGGTGACGAGGTCGCGACCATCGATGCGCTTGCCACCGTTGGCCTTCGGGACAAAATGGCGACGACCGCCGCCCATCAGCACGTCGAGGCCATCCTTCAGCGCCGCGTTGTAGCCGACGCCGCCCGGCACCGCTTGCGCCGCGATGTCGTTCTCGGCGTCGCGGTGACAGATGTGGGCGTACGTGGCGGCCGGCGTGGCGTGCGTCACGCGGGTCGTCGTCACGGCACCAACAGCCTTGCCGGCAGCCTTGGACAGTTCCAGCAGCGTCGTGGCCGGCGTGCCGTTGCCGGTTGCGGGGCAGGTGCTGCTGCCGTCGGCGGCCGGTGCCTTGGCGACGGTGTCGCTGCTCATCGACAGCACTTCGTTGTTCATCTTCACGCCGGTCATGTAGGCCGACATCGAGGGCGCCGAGTCGGTCGTCTGCGCGTCGTTGGAGAAGGTCTTGATGCGCGCGGTGCGACGCAGGCTTTCCATGTTCAGCGCGCCGGTCTCGCCGTACTTGTAGATGCGGGCTGCGGTGACGGTGGTCGGGCCCATGCCGTCGCCGAGGAAGAAGATCACGTTCTTCGCCTCGCCGGCCGCATGCACGGTGCCGGCTGCACACAGCAGCGCGGCGATCAGGGTTTTCTTGATCATGTTGAGTCCTTGCGGTGATGCTGGGGCGGTCACAGGCCGGCCGCCGCTTTGACGAGGCCGAACACGGCGGTGTTTTCGACGAAGCCGCCGAAGGTTTCTGCGCTCTTGCCGGTCGCGCCGATGAACACATCGGTGCCGCCGTGGGTTTCAGAGCCCGCACCCATGCGCACCGCTGCTTCCTGGTGGTAGGTGCTGGCGAACACGACGTCGTCGGTCAGGTCGGTGAAGGTCGAGCGATTGCCCGCCGGGCGGTTCTCGCCATTGCCGAAGCCGATGATCGTGAAGGGCTTGCCGTCGGCATCCTTGGCGATGCTGCCGTCGGCATAGTTGCGCAGCAGCCCCAGCACGCCCGGGTTGGTGGCGCTGGTCTTGCCGGTGCGCTTGGCGTAGCCGTTGAGCACCAGGGTGTGGTCATGGTCGGCGGTGACGACGACCAGCGTGTTCTTCAGCGTCGGGTCGGTCTTCTTCATTTCGTCCAGCGCGGCCTTGATCGCGTTGTCGAAGGCAACCGTGTCCTGCAGGGCCTTCTTCGCGGTGGTCTCGTGCAGCGCATGGTCGATACGGCCGCCTTCCACCATCAGGAAGAAGCCCTTCTCGTTCTGCTTCAGGCGCTGGATCGCCTTGACCGTCATCTCCGCGAGGCTCGGTTCCTTGGCCGGATCGCGGTCAAGGTCGTAGCTCATATGGCTGGACGTGAACAGGCCGACGAACTTGACGGCCTTGGTCGCGTCGATCGCGTCGAAGCCGGCGCGGTCGGTGGCAACCGTATAACCGGCCGTCTTCAGTTCCGCCGTCAGGTCACGGCCATCGGCGCGCTTGCCGCCAGCATCCTTGGTGACGAAGAACTGCTTGCCGCCGCCCAGCACCACGTCGATGCCGTCCGCCAGCTTGGTGTTGTAGCCCTTGCCAGCCGGCACCATCGCGGCGGCGATATCCGCTTCCGCGTCGCGGTGGCACACGTGCGCGTAGGTCGCAGCCGGCGTGGCATGCGTAACGCGGGTGGTGGTCACGACACCGGTGCCGCGGCCAGCCGCCTTGGCGAGCTCAAGCAGCGTGGTGACCGGCGTGCCGTTGGCGGTGCCGCAGTTGCTGGTGAAGTCCGCGTTCGGGGTTTTCGCGAGCGTGTCGGTCGACATCGAGATGACTTCGTTGTTCATCTTGACGCCGGTCATGTAGGCCGACATCGACGGCGCGGAGTCGGTGACTTGCGCATCGTTCGAGAAGGTCTTCACGAAGCCGGTCTCCGGCAGCGTGTCCATCGTCAGTTCGCCGTCTTCGCCCACCGAATAGATGCGCGCGGCGGTGGTCGTGGCGATGCCCATGCCGTCGCCGAGGAAGAAGATGACGTTGGTCGGGGCGGGTTTTACGACCACCGGCGGTTCCGGTGGCGTGCTGTCCTTGCCGCCGCAAGCTGCCAGGGTGGCGGCGGCAAGCAACGAGAGCGCGAGAGTCGTGGTGCGCATTGCGCGAAGCTCCAGAGATGAATCGGAGCCGGGAGCCTACGAAACCAACGTGACGACAACATGACTGTCACAGCACTGATTGCAGCGCTCCGCGTCGGCGCCCCCACCAAATCCCGAGTGTGTCAGCGGCAGTCCAGCTTGCCGTCACTAAGCTGGCAGCTCTGACCGCCCGGCCCGACATAGCCCGAGTCGCTCCGCGCATAGCGCGTGCCACCCGCGTCCCAGCATGCATTGCGGTCGCAGCGTGCGACCGCCCTCAAGGCATCGCGGTTCTTGTCGTTCTCGATGCGCTGCTGTTCCTGCTCGGAGGCGCCGATGCTGTGCGTATCAACCACGCGGCTTCTGGCGTCCGCACGGTCGCGCTCGAGGGTGCGGTCCTGGTCGCGGATGCCCTGCTCGACGCGGGCCCAGTCTTCCTGCGTGTAATGCGAATCCTCGCGCGCACACGCGCGGGCGCGGCGCACCTCGTCGCGCATAAAGGTCCGCGCACGTTCATCCAGCGTGATACTGGTGGCGCGGGTTTCCAGGTTGGCGATATCCCGCTCGGTGGGGCAGACCTTCTCGCTGCCCGCGTGCGACGCCCCACGCTGCGCCCCGGCAACCTCGTTGGCGGGCTGGGCGGCGGTGCCGGCGATCCCGCGCGCTGCGGGCGACGCATTGATGGTCTGCTGCTTTGCATTGGCTCCGGTGGCACACGGCAGGTCCGAATAGGTAATGTGCCCCTGCGCATCGGCGCAGCGATAAACGCCCGCGCCAGCCGCGTCTGCGATCAGTAGCGGAAGCAGGCAGGAGAGGGTCCGCGCGGCAGCGCATAGACGTTTTGAGGAGGTGGGCATATGGAGGGCCGCAGCCCTTCCTTTCAGTGATTGGTGTGGGGATACAACTGCCTGTCAGAACGAGGCATCGTCCTAACAACGCGCCACACGGCAGGCAAGATGACCGCCGCGGAGCACGTAATCCCCCGCCAGCATTCATTCCGGATCCTCAACCAGCACCGCGAGGGGCACAACCCGCGCCGCCTCGCTCCATATCACCTGATTGGCGGACTGGATCGCATGGCATTGGTTGGTCGGCACGGCCTGCATTCAGGGCACGCCAGCAGTCACCGACACGATCGGCGAGGCTTCTGGCGAGCGCGCTCGCCGTCATCCCGTGTGAGAACACAGAACGCCGCCGGCGCCTCACCCGGTGAGCACGACGGCAGTCATGTTCGAAATCGAAATACCCACCGCCCGACTCAGTGCCGCCGCCACTGCGCCGCTGCGGTGGCGATGGTCTGCGTGGCGATGTCGCGGCAGGCGGTGTCGAGCGTGTCGCGCAACACCGGCGGGCTATCGCCAAGCCAGGCGCGCAGTGGGTGAACGTCACTCTGCCAGGTGAGCGGCAGGTGCCGTGGCGTCGCGTCGCCGGCGCGGACCCAGGCCCAGTGGCCGCGCAGGTGCAGGCGCACCGGCAGCTCATTCACGTCGGCCGGCGTCGCCCCTTCCGGCACGAAGGCGATGCCTTCGAGCGCGAGTTGCATCGAGGGCGTTGCCGGCGCGGCCGAGGCCTTCAAATGCGGGTGCCCAGTGATGCCCTGGTCGCGCCAGGGCTCCGCCCCGCCCTGAGACAGTGCGGCTTGCAGACAGGCGCGCAAGGACGTGGCGTCGAGCGCCGGCGTCTTGTGCAACGTGATCGCAGCGTGCGTCGGCACTTCAGCCGGCCCCTGGCTGCGGCCCTGCGCACGCGCGAGCAATTCCTGGCCGCTCGCGACTACGCCGCCGGCAACCGCGCCGGTCGAGAACAACGCGGCGCAGGACAGCAGCATCTCCGGCGTGCAGACGCCGGTCTGGCACAGCGCACACGGCAAGGCGACCAGACTTCCGCCGACCAGTGCCGCATCGCTCAGCCGCGAGAGGAATCCGCTCGAACCCGGCTCCACCGAAATCACCGGCAACGTATCTGCGATGCTGATTTCGACCGCTTCGTCAATGCGCCCAAGCGGCACCTGATCGCCCAACCAGGCCGCAGCCGTTGTCAGCGCATCGCGTGCCGCCGGTGCTGCGCTGAAGCCTTCGAAGCGCAGCTTGCCGGCCTCTTCGGTGGCGACGACCAGCATCGCCGGATGCTGCGTCGCGTCGCTGCGTGCCAGCCGCAATGCGGTGTAGGGCAGGCTCAGTTGCGGGCGTAGCACGTCGCCGTGACGGGTCAGGAAGTAAAGGTGTTTCTCGCCCAGCCACAGCCAGCCGCTCTCGTCGACCAGGCTGCCCAACAAGCCGAGCCCGCCGGCGTCACGCAAGCCCGGGTGCCAGCTCACCGGCACGCGGAAATGCAGTTGGCGTTCGTCGATCTCGATGCGGCTCACGTCAACGCGCAGCGCGCCGACCGGGCTCAGACCGTGCCGCACCACGCCGCACACTTGCTGCCCGTCGCGCGCCAGCGCGTCGGCGGTGGTCAGCACGATCAGATAGGCGGCGGCGTCGGGTGGCTCAACAAGGTCCACCCGCGCCGCGAACACATCGGCCCGGGCTTGCGTGGCGCAGGCGCTGTCGGGTGGGTCGGCGGTGATACGGCGGCGGATGCGGAATTGCGCGTCGAGCACCAGCAGCGTGGGTTCGAACGCGAGCATGCGAAAGTCTGGCCAAAGCTGCAGCGTTGAGCCCGGCTCCGCGCTGCGTTGGCTCGCGACCACGATCTCGGCCGGGCGCTTGAGCTCGGCGATGCGATACGCGGCGAAGAAGCTCTTGCCGCTGTCGAAGGCATAGGCGGGAGAAGAGGGGCTGATCGTCAGCGATCGTGTGCCGGCCTCTGCCAGCGTCGCATAAGGAAGCGCGGCGAGAGATGCGCAACAATCAGGGGCCTTCGCCAGCGCCGCACTCAACTCGGCAGGGATGCGGGCATGGGTCTCGAACAGCGTACCGCCGTCGCCCCCCGGCCGGATATCGACCGATGCGCACCCGGCCAAGCACACGAACAGCGCCCCCCAAGCAGCGCGCCACACGGCGTTGCCTCCTCTGCCGACGGCGGAATAGCCGCTTTCATTCTGGAAGCGGGGACCTGCGTGGACAAGCTCGCCGTGGCGATCGTTTGCCCGCCGTCATCCGCCCGTGCGCCGGATGTGCGCTACGGCGGCAGCAGGGCACGCCGGGATCAGGCGCGACGCTTGCGGCGGCTCAGCGCCAGCGCACCCAGCGCACTACCGACCAGAGCAAGGCTCATCGGCTCGGGCACGCTGGCCACCGGGTCCGCTGAAATCACGTCATTGCCGCACAGCATCGACCACTGCACGTCGAAGGGCTTGCCCCAATCACCACCGAACAGCGCCAGCGGAATCGCGGCCTCGTACATGTAGTGGGTGTCAGTCGCGTACTGACCATAGCCGCTGACCGGGCCGCTGGTTGCGACCTTGCCATCGCCGATCAGCGTGCCCGCTTTTACCGCGACCGGATCGCGCCCGTTCGCATAGTTCTTGTTCTGACCGTTCCACAATCCGAAGTACCAGCCGTTGGTGGCGTCACCGATGCGGTAGAGCGAGCCGACCTTGATCGTCGGGCGGTATGCGCTGCCGTTGGTGTTCTTGATGTCCGTGGTGGTGAAGCCGTACTCGAACTTGCCGTCGCGACCAAAGTCGATCAGGAAGTCGCCCGGCGCGTAGTTGCCGTTACCCATGCGCATGGCGGGGTTCATGCCGGTGATCAGACCCAGATAGAGCGTCGTGGCGTCGAAGTCGACGTACAGCGCCTCGGCATCGTAGGCCTGGCCACCGTAGCCAGGGCTCAGGAAACCGCTGCCGTTGCGCGTCCAGTCCTCGACGGTGTAACCCTTGACCGCGCTACCGGGCGCCATCGTGGTCTTGTTGATCGACCAGTCGGGCTGAAGATTGCCGTCGATCACATACGCGGCAGCGGATTGGGACAGAAGCGCGAAACAGCACAGACCAAGGAGACGGAGCGACATGGCAGCAGGGAACCAGAACAGGGACACTGCTGCATCAGCAGGTTCCGTGCCATTTCTGCAAATCCGTCATTTGGGACGTTTGAAGAATTGTTTTTGTTAATTTATGCGACAGGCACAAATTCACGGCCATACCGGATTTGCGTGACGCATGTCACGGCGCCTCGGTGCCGCGCCGTCAAGCCGCACGCCCGGCGCCAAAGACAAACGGATCGAAGTCAGAACGCCTGTAAATAAATGCGAAAAAGATATTTCTGACAGATTCAAAACAGCGTTGTCACGCGCCTTGCCCCGCAAGCATGCGCTGCTGCAGCCACTGCCCGATCGCCGCGATTTCTTCGAGACATACCGAATGCGGCATCGGGTAGGTGTGCCAGTCGAGCGCGTAGCCCTCGGCGCGCAAGGCGTCGCGCGCCGCCAGGCCCAGCGGTAAGCCGACCACATCGTCGTAAGTACCGTGCGCCGCGAAGATCGGCGTGGAGCGGTTGGCGTCGGACAGCGACCCGAGCAGCATGGCGCGCGCCGGTATGTAGGTGGACAACGCAATCACGCCGGCCAGCCGCTCCGGATGCGACAGCGCCGCCGTGTAGGCGATCGCGCCGCCTTGCGAGAAGCCCGCCAGCACGATGTGCGAGGTGGGCACGCCACGTGCGTTCTCGCGTGCGACCAGCGCCCGCACCGCTGCACACGACGCGCGAACGCCCGCCTCATCCACGTCACGACTGCTCCCGTCGAGGTACTTGATGTCATACCAGGCCCGCATGATGTAGCCGCCGTTGCAGGTCACCGGAATCATCGGCGCATGCGGAAAGACGAAGCGCACCCGCGCACCGGCGGGCAGCCCGAGCTCCGGCACCACTGGCACGAAATCGCTGCCGTCGGCCCCCAGTCCATGCAGCCAGATTACCGAGAAATCCGGATTCGGCGCGGTTTCGACTTCGAGGGCTTCGAGCAGTTCAGACATGGGAATCTCCTGGCGAGGGTAGCGCTGCAGCTTACCGTGTTCGGATGTGACAGCACGGCTTCGCGGATAATCCCGCTTCCCACACCGATCCGGAGCAAGCCGATGCCCCCCGATTCGCACACGGTCCATTCGCTGCAGCAGTTGGGCGCCCTGCTCGGCCCGGTCAGCGAGGTCTCGACACGCAAGGAGGTGCCCTACATCGCGGCGCCGTATCGGGCGATGATCGAAGCCTCGCCCTTTGCGATCCTCGCCACCAGCGGGCCGGACGGGCTCGACGCATCGCCACGCGGCGACGCGCCGGGTTTCGTGGTGGTCGAGGACGAGAAGACGCTGCTGCTGCCCGAGCGCCGCGGCAACAACCGCGCCGACAGCCTGCGCAACCTCATCGGAGACCCGCGCATGGCCCTGCTCTTCCTGATCCCCGGCGTCGGCGAAACCCTGCGGGTGAACGGTCGCGCACGGATCTCGGTCGCCCCCGATCTGCTCGCCCGCTTCGTCGTCCGCGGGCAGGCGCCGAAATGTGTGCTGGTGATCGACGTCGAGTCCGCTTACTACCAGTGTTCCCGCGCCGTCGTGCGTGCGCAGCTGTGGACCGCGCCAGCGGCGACGGGCGTCCCGAGCGCCGGACAGATCAACGCGCTGATGACCGACGGCGCGATCGACGCCGAGGCGTTCGACCGGGTCCAGCCGGCGCGAATTGAGGCGACGCTCTACTGAGGGTTGGTGCCCTGCACCGTTGCTGCACCGTCGCTGCGCTTTTGCATGACTGCGGGGGCGCGCCGCGAGGCCTGGTCCCGGGCGCCTTCCGTCGCAAGTCGATGCCAGCAACGGGCGCGGCGCAGCGTGCGCTCGCCATGCCACGCGCCGCCCTTCAACTCAGGCACACCCGAGCGCACCGCAACGCATGTTCCGCAGGCGAAGGCGCCGCCGACTCTTGATGATGCTCAGATTTGTGACAGCAACTTCATTACACCGGCCAAACGCGCGGAGTACAGTGTGCCGGCAGGTCAGCTGCCCGCACAGGCACTTTTCGCGACGACATGTCCGCACGGCACGTCGACCTGGACACCCACCCCGATTTGACCGCCGCGCCTCACCGTGAATCGATGGGAACAAGAACACGACATGCATGGCTGTTGCTCCTGAGCCTTCTCGTAACGCTGGCCGCCTGCCAGCGCACACGTGAGCAACTGGTCGCGGAACGCACGCCGGTCGCCTTGCAGCATTACTTCTCGTTCTCGGGCGGTTACGCGAACGCGATGGACGCGATCGCGCAAGACTTCAATGCCGCCGAAACGCGCTACCACCTGCAACCCACGTCGATCGACCACGAATTGTTCAAGCACAGCATCCGCGACGATCTGCAGCGTCACCGTACCGCCGACCTCTACACCTATTGGGCCGGCGCGAGGGTGCAGTCGATCGTCGAATCCCTGCAACCGATCGACGACGCCCTGCCGGTGGCCGAGATGAACAAGCTTTTCGGCACCGCCGTCGTGCAATCGGCCTGCAGCTACAACGGCCGCGTGTATTTCGTGCCGATCGCCCAGCACTATGTCGGCTTCATCTACAACAAGAAGCTCTTTGCCGCGCTCGGCCTGCAGCCCCCGAAGACTTGGCGCGAGCTGCTGGATGTGGCGCACAAACTCAAGGCCCACGGCACCACGCCGTTCGCGCTCGGCTCGAAGGCGCGCTGGCCCGCCCAGTTCTGGTTCGACTACCTGCTGCTGCGCACCGCGCCACTGGCATACCGCCAGAAGCTGATGGCCGGCGAAGCCTCGTTCGAGGATCGCGAGGTGCAGCGCGTTTTTGGCATGTGGCGCGATCTGGTCAAGGCCGGCATGTTCAACCCACAGCCGAACGCGCTCGATTTCAATACCGGCGCCGGCATGCTGGTGCGTCGGGGCGAAGCCGCCATGACGCTCATGGGCACCTGGCTGATCGGCTACCTGGAATCGCCCGAAGTTGGCTGGCACGAGGGCACGGACTTCGGGTTCTTTCCGTTTCCCGTCATCGAGCCGGGGATTCCGCCGGTGGCGCTTGGCCCGATAGACGGGCTGGTGCTCCCGCGCGATGCGAAGAACCCCGCAGGCGCGAAAGCGGCGATGCGCTTCTTCGCCAACGCCGGATCCGAGGCCCGCATCAGCCGGGCAATGGGTTCGATCGCGCCGAACATCCTGGTGCTCGACCGCCATTACTCGCCGCTGAAGCAGGCCATCCGCGCCGAGATCCTGCGCAACCGCGCGTGGGCCTTCAACTACGATCTGGCCACCGCGCCAGACCGCGCAGAGATCGGCCTGAACCTGTTCACGACTTTCCTCGATGCGCCGGATGACTACCCGGCGCAGCTCAGGCAAACCGCGTCCCGCATGGCGCAACTCGGCTCCGCAGAGGCCCGCACGGCGCAGTGAGGCCCTGGCCCGGCGGCGATGCGGGCCGCGGGGGTGCGCCGCCACGCCGATCGCCGGTTCTTGCACCCGATCAAACAAGGCGCATTTGGATTGGCGCCGCCTGCGCACGACCGCCTTGGTGTCAGCCAGTTTTCGGGGCCCTTGCTAGACTGAAACCATAGGCCGCCGCGCCCGGCTCATCTCTTCAATCCCGCTGACGCGGAAGGCCCCGAAGCCGCTGCGCGTGCCCGAACGTGCAGCGGAACTCGGCACGACGCAGCGGAGGGCGCCATGGTCCGGCTGAACAAAGCGATGCCTCTCGAACACGCCCGCACACTCCTGGCGGGGCTCAGCGAACGCGTGGCGGACTGCTACGAACATGCAGACCGGGTGGTGTCGCTCGCAGAGCGCATCGCACAGCGTCTCGGGCTGCCCGAACGCGACATCGCACAGGTGCGCCTTGCGGCCGAGTTGCACGACCTCGGCAAGGTCGATATCCCGCCCGACGTGCTCGCATCGCCGCAGACCCTTGATCGCGATGCCTGGGAGACGATGAAATCGCACACCGTTCTCGGCGAACGCATCCTGGCGGATTCAGGCGACCCGGCGCTGATCGCCATTGCGCCGTATGTGCGGCACCACCACGAATGCGTGAGCGGCAACGGTTACCCGGATGGTCTCGTCGGCGAACAGATACCGCTTGTCTCGCGCATCATCGCCGTCGCCGACGCGTACGACGCGATGGCGGAGCGGCGGCCCTATCGCGACGCAAAGAGCCACCAGCGGATCATCGAAGTCATGACCGGCGAAGTCGGCATCCGCTGGGACCCGGAGGTCTTCGCGGCCTTCCTCGCGGTAGTGAAGTCCGACCGCGCCCTCGCGTCAGAGCCGCGACGTTCCGCCGCCAATTGAGCGATCCGGCCGGTGCGGCCTCAGTTGTCGTAGGCCTTGAGTCGCGCGATGTCGTGGATCGTGATGTGCTTGCCATTCACCGAAATCAGCTTGGCTTCGGTGAGCGCATGCAGAACCCGCGAGAAGGTTTCTGGCGTCAGGTTCAAGCGCGACGCGAGCACCTGCTTGCTGGTCTCCAGATCGATCTCGGCGGTGTTGGATTCGATTTCGTCCGCGTTGCGCAGCAGGTAGCCAATCAGCCGCTGGGTGGAAGAACGCAGCGAATACGATTCGACGTCCTGCACCAGCGAGTGCAGCCGCATCGACATGCCGGCCAGCATGCGACGTGCAAAGCTGCCGTTGCGCTCGATCAGCGTGAAAATCGGCTGCGCCGGAATCTGCAGCACCATCGCATCGGACAAAGCCTGCGCGAACACCGGATAGGGGCGGCCCATGAACATCACCGCCTCGCCAAAGCTGTGCGCCGGGCCGATGATCTCGACGACCTTTTCGTGGCCCGACTGCGCGGAAAAGCCCAGCTTCACCTGCCCATACACCACGACATAGAAGCCGTCCGCCGTATCACCCTGCTGGAACAGCAGCTTGCCTTTCTCCAGCCGCACCTCCTGGGTGCTTGCCGCGAGGGTCGCGACGGTTTCCGCTTCGACCTGTGCAAACAAGGGCAGGCGGGACAGCAACCCGTTGATGTCGGCCTTGCGACGCTGTTCCATGTGATGAGGTTTCCGGTACAAAAGTAGGCAGAATAGTAGCGCACCGCAACGGTGCAACTCACCGGATCGCCCCTACGCCGAAATGCCGTCGATGCCTCACTCCGAACGCGGCCGCCTGATCGGCGCCCTGCTCGTCCTTGTTGCCGCAGCCTGCTTCGGGCTGATGCCGATATTCAGCGCGCCGGCCTGGCGCGACGGCCTGCGGCCGGCCGATCTGCTGAGCCTGCGCTTCGCGATTGCCGCGGCGATCCTGTGGCTGATCGTCTTCACCCGACGCCAGCCGCTGCCGCGCGGCCACAGCCTGTTCCTGCTGATCGGCATGGGCACGCTGGGCTACGCCGGCCTCGCGATGTGCTACTTCACGGCGCTGACGGTGGCACCGGCGGTCGTCGTTGCGCTGCTGCTCTACCTCTACCCCGCATTCGTCACCGCATTGGCCTGGTTGCTGCATGGCGAGCGCGCCGATCGCAGGCGCCTGATCGCGCTCGGCTGCGCACTGGGCGGCTGCGCGCTGACGATCGGCTATGCAAGCGGCGCGCAGCCGCTGGGCATCGCGCTGGGTGTTGCGTCGGGCCTGATCTATGCGCTCTACACGCTGGCCGGCCGGCGGCTGCCCGCCGGCACCCCGGCGTTCTCGCAGGCGGCGGTGGTGTGCAGCAGTGGCTGTCTCGCGATCTCGCTGCTGACCCTGCCCACCGGCCCCCATCTGCCGCAGAGCGCCCAGGCCTGGGCGGGGGTGGTCGCGCTCGCCGTGGTGTCCACCGTGCTGGGGGTCAGCTGCTTCCTCGCCGGGCTGCGGCGGCTCGGGCCCACCCGCACCGCGACGCTATCGACCTTCGAACCGGTGGTCACCGCGCTGGCCGGCGCGGCCTTTCTCGGGCAGCCGCTGGGCCCCGGCACCCTCGCAGGCGGCGCGCTGATCCTGCTGGCCGGATTCCTGGTGGTGGGGCGCTGAGATGCCGACCGGGCACCGCAGGCGTCAGCCCGCTGCCCCAAGGATCACCGCTTCAGCGCTGCGCGCACCCGCGACCTGATGGCATGATCGGTCACCCAGCCACCGGCCGCCGCAACCCGCCATGATCCAACGCTCGCTCCGGCTCGTCCTGCGCCTGCTTTTGCCATTTCCCTTGCTCGCAGCGCCAGATCTGGGCGCGGCCCCCGCCGAAGTGACGGCGACCATGCCGCGCCTGGTCGTGCAGTCCGGCCACTCAGGCAACATCGACGCCATGCAGTTCTCGCCCGATGACCAGTTGCTGGCCACCGGTGGCAACGACAAACGCATCAAACTCTGGTCAGTCGACGACGCTCGCGAGTTGCGCACGATCACCGCCGGCGCAGATCGCCTGACCGCACTCGCCTGGCTGCCAGGCGGCACCGCACTGGTATCGGGCGACGAAGGGGGCGAGGTTCGCATCTGGAATGCGGCCGCCGGGGCGATGCTGCGGTCTTGGCATTGCAGTGGCGAGCAGAGCTCGTTCCTGCGCGTCGCGGATCTGGCCGTCACCGAACGCGGCGCCGCGGTGGCGGTCGCCTGCGGTGACCGCATACGCCTGTACGACAAGGCCGAAGATCGCGCCAAGTCCGAGAACTGGCTCGTGCTCCTCGATCCGGCCAGAGCGCAGCCGCGGCTGCGCATCGCGTTGCAGCATCGTCAGGTGTCGTCGCTCGCCTGGTCGACGGACGGACGCGAAATCTTCGTCGGTGACGAGGACGGTTCGCTGCGAATTTTCGATGCCACCACCGGTGCGCTTCGACGTGAATGGCAGGCACTGGGCGGCACGGTAATGGCGCTTGCGCCGGATCCCGGCGGACGGTGGCTGGCCGCTGCCATCTGGACACGCGACAGCCAGGCGGGGCGTATCGAAATCGTCGCGCCGGCGAGCGGCCGCCGCCTGCGCACGATCCCGACCCCGCTCGGTCGCCTGCGCCAGTTGCAGGCGGCGCCGGACGGACGCTGGCTGGCGGCGGTCGACGAAGCGGCGCAACTGCGCAGGTTTGATCCGGCCGACGGCCGCGAACTGCTGCCCGCGCTCGCAATTGGCCAGTCCGGGCATCAACAGCTGGCGCTCAGCCACGATGGACGCCGCATGGCGACGAGCGACTGGTCCTCGCTGGTGATCCGCACCGCCGCCGATGGCCAGGTGCAGGCCGACCTCTCGGCCGGGGTGGACGGCGTGCTCTCGATGGCGCTGGCGCCGGACGGCCGCAGCCTGGTCGCCGGCAACCAGCAGCGCGGCCGCTTCGGCGTCTGGTCGCTCACCGAGGGGCGCCTGGTGCGGCAGCTCGAGACCGATGGTCTGGCGCTGGCCGGTGCACCCGCAGGCGGCCTCGCGCTCTCGCCGGACGGTGCCTGGATCGTCGCGCTGACCGACGGCGCACTGCAATGGTGGCCCACTGGCACGACCGGGACGCCGCGACGCACACCGCTGCCGCCGGACTTCAACGGCCCGCTGGTGTTCTCTGACGATGCGCGCTGGCTGGCGGTCGGCGGCCGCCATGTGCGGGCGCTGCTACTCGACGCACGCAGCGGCGACACCACGAGGGTGCTCGAAGCCGCCGCAGCACGCGGGGTCGACGATTCCTATGTCGTGCAAACCCTCAATTTCAGTCACGACGGGCAGACGCTGCTGGTCGCCGGCTCCGACGCGGTCGCCGAAGTCTGGCTCACCGCCACCGGCGAACGCCGCTGCACACTGGACACGTCGATCACGGCCGCCACGCTGCTGCGCGGCGACCGCCTGCTCGCCACCGGCAACAACGCGGGCGGCGTGCGACTATGGGATTACCGCGCCTGCGAGGCGGTGTACCCGCTGCAGGAAGAGGACGAACTCCTCGAAGTCAAGGCGTTGCGTTTTTCCAGCGATGGCGAACTGCTGGCCAGCGCCGGCGAGGACAACCTGGTGACGCTGTGGCGGCTCGACGACACGCCGCATCGTCTGCACGGCCTGCAAGGGCACGAAAGCTCGGTGCAGGCACTGGCCTTCGCCGACCACGACCGCCTGCTGTTTTCGGCCAGCACCGACGGCACCATCCGGCTTTGGCGCAGCCCCGGCGGCGAGTTGCTGGCCACGCTGGTCGCCTTCAGCGATGGGCGCTGGGTGGTCACCGACCCCGAGGGCCGGTTTGACACGGCCGACCTCGAATCCATCCCCTACCTGCACTGGGTTCTGCCGGACGACCCGTTCCGGGCGGTGCCGCTTGAAGCCTTCATGAAGGACTATTTCGAGCCACGCCTGCTTGCCCGCATCCTCGCCGGCGAGCACTTTGCACCCGTGCGCCCGCTCGCGTCGCTCAACCGCACCCCGGTGTCGGTACGCATCACCGCGATCGAACCCGACCCGTCCGACGCACAGCAGGTCAGCGTGACGGTGGAGGCCGCTGGCGCAACCAGCCGTCCACGCAACGGCGCCCAGGCTACGCAGCCGGCGACCGCCGCCCACGACCTGCGACTGTTCCGCGACGGCCAGATCGTGGGCCATGCCGACGGTCGCCTGGCCACCCCCGGCGCGGGCCGCTACACCCAGCGCTTCAGCGTGCGGCTGCCGCGCACCGCCACGCAGACGCGATCCGAGGTGCGCTTTTCCGCCTACGCCTTCAATGACGACCGCGTGAAAAGCCCCACCGCACGCATGAGCTATGAGACACCGGCGATGCGCGGTCGTGCTGCAACGGCCGAGCGCGGCAAAGCCTACGTCATCAGCGTTGGCGTCAATCAGCATGAAAACCCGGCGTGGGATCTGGGCTTCGCGGCCAATGACGCACGTGTGCTGGCCGCCAGCATCGTGGCCGCGCTGGATCGGCGCGGCACCTATGCACAGGTGGTGCCCCTGACACTGACCTCCGACGGTGCGACACGACAAGCGAGCAAGGCGGCGTTGCGGGCCGTGATCGCCCGGCTCGCCGGTGAATCGCTGCCGCGCGAGCAGGTGCTGGCGCTCGCGCAACTGCCGGGCGCGGACGCGCTACGCAAAGCGGGGCCCGACGACTTGCTGCTGCTCTCTTTCGCCGGCCACGGCTTTACCGACGGCGGCGGCCAGTTCTATCTGATCCCCCAGGACACCGGCGGCAACGAAGACGGCCGGCGGATCACCCCCTCGCTCAAAGCCCATGCGATCGGCAGTGACGAGCTGTCGATGTGGCTGCGGGACGTGGACGCAGGCGACCTGACGATGATCGTCGACGCCTGCCAGTCCGCCGCCAGCGTGCAGTCGGAAGGCTTCAAACCCGGCCCGATGGGCAGCCGCGGACTCGGGCAGCTGGCCTTCGACAAGGGCATGCGGATCCTCGCCGCAAGCCAGAGCGACGAGTTCGCGCTGGAGGACCAGCGCCTGCGCCACGGCCTGCTCACCTACAGCCTGGTGCACGACGGGCTACAGTCGCGCCGCGCCGATTTCGCGCCGCCCGACCAGCGCATCTGGCTGGATGAGTGGCTGCAGTACGGCGTGCAACGGGTGCCGACCCTGGCCGAGGAGATCCGCAGCGGCAAGCGCCCTGCGGGGGATCGCGGCGCCCGCGTGCACCGTGAGAGCGCCGCCGGGGGGGCGGCGGCCCCGCGCCCCGCGCAGCAACCGGCACTGTTCGATTTCAACAAGGGGCGCGCCGGCATTCTTCTCGATCAATGGCCCTGATCCGGGGGCCGGCCGCGCCTTGCTGAAGGCCTTGACGCGACAGGCGCCGGCGCCTGCGCCCTCAAGCATTGCCGCGCGCGGCCGAAAACACTGACAGGAACGCTTGTCGGAGCCGCATCATGCGCAGCGCAGCTATTCGTCTTTCCCTGCTCGGTCTGTGTGCCCTCGCACAGCCCGCCCTATCGGCGGACTGGTTCCATGTCGCACGGGAAAAAGGGCGCAGCATCGATCTGGACCGCGCGAGCGTGCTCGCTTCAGACGCCGGCACCAAGGTCGCCTGGGGGCGCGTCGTGCTGACCGACGAGGAAGTGGACGCCGCCGGCTACAAGACGGTCAAGGCGCTCAACCGCTACGACTGCCGCAGCCAGACGTTCCTGACGGTCAAGCGGGTGTATCTCGACAAGCAGGGTCTGACGATCCGCGAAGAGCCGGCCCAGGCGCCCAAACCGATTCCGATCCAGCCCGGCACGCTCGACGACCACTTCTTCAAGGAAGTGTGCAAACCGGCCACGCTGCAGCAGTTGGCCAAGGTCGCGGCGGCGGCTGAACAGAAAGCACTGGAAATGTCGGGGCCGGCCCCGAAATTGAACAAGCCGGACGTGGCGATGCGCCACGCCGATCTGCAAATGGTGAAGGAAGAGCCGCATGCAGAGGCGCCCAGCGACAAGCCGATCACCAGCAAGCCCTTGATCCAGCTGCCGCCCAAGCCCGCCCCGCGCGTGACCGAGGCGCCCAAGGCCGAAGCGCCACCGCCTCCGCCACCGACCGCGGCGCCGCGTTACTACCGCCCGCCTCCGCGCAAGAGCGTAGCGCCGAAAGATGCGCACGAGGCACCGCCGTCGCATGCTGGCGAGATGATCATGTCGCCGCACGCGCATTGGAGCTATGAAGGCGAAACCGGCCCGCAAAACTGGTCGCGCATGAAGCCCGAATACGCCACCTGCGGCAGTGGCAGCCGGCAATCGCCAATCGACATCCGCGACGGCATCAAGGTGGAACTGGAGCCGATCAAATTCGACTACAAGCCGAGCTACTTCCGCATCATCGATAACGGCCACACGATCCAGGTCACCGTCGGGCCGGGCCTGAACATGGAAGTCATGGGCCGCACTTACGAGCTGCAGCAGTTCCACTTCCACCGCCCCTCGGAAGAGCGCATCGACGGCCGCGCCTTCGACATGGTCGTGCACCTGGTGCACAAGGATCTTGACGGCAAGCTGGCGGTCGTAGCGGTGCTGCTTGACCGGGGTAGCGCACATCCGCTGATCCAGACGCTGTGGAACAACCTGCCGCTGGAGAAGAACGAGTCCTATCAGCCCGCGGTGGCGATCAACCCGGCCGATCTGTTGCCTTCCGACAAGAGCTATTTCACCTACATGGGCTCGCTGACCACGCCGCC
The DNA here is from genome assembly GCF_014197015.1 of Niveibacterium umoris. Classification (NCBI taxonomy): domain Bacteria; kingdom Pseudomonadati; phylum Pseudomonadota; class Betaproteobacteria; order Rhodocyclales; family Rhodocyclaceae; genus Niveibacterium; species Niveibacterium umoris. The sequence goes on along the minus strand of NZ_JACIET010000002.1, from coordinate 1,288,480 downwards.
TTGCAGCGAGGGCGTGCTGTGGATGGTGATGCGTCAACCGGCCCAGTTGTCGCCGGATCAACTCGCCGTGTTCACCCGCTTCTACCGCAACAACGCGCGGCCGATCCAGCCCCCCAACGGGCGTATCATCAAGGAGTCGCGCTGAGGTCCTGGCGGCGTTTCGGCCGCCCGGACCTCAGCGCCGGGATGGAATGTGGGCACACCCCTGTCCGACGCCGCAAAGGCGCTTCACGTCACCATCGTCCGCGACCTGGATGAGCTGAGCACGGCTCAGACCGAATCCGAAATCATCCAGCGCGGCGTCGACATCGCGCAGGCCGCCACCGGCAGCCGTATCGCCTACCTGCATTTCATCAACGACGATCAAAGCTCCATCGAACTGGGCGTGTGGTCGCACGACACGCTGGCGGGCTGCCAGGCCGTCTACGACCGGCATTACCCGATTGCAGCCGCCGGCATCTGGGCCGAGTCGGCGCGTACCCGGCGCGCATGCATCGATAACGACTACGCCGCAGCGCAGGGCAAACGCGGGCTGCCCGATGGGCACGTGCACCTGCGCCGCCATCTCGGGCTGCCGGTGGTCGACGAAGGACTGGTGCGAATGCTGGTGGGCGTCGGCAACAAACCCATCGACTACGACGAAAACGATGTTGCGCTGCTGGACATGGTCGCCCGCCGGATCTGGTCGCTGACGCGACAGCGCCGCTTGCTCGAGCAGTACATCGACCTTGCCCGACGTTTCCGCCATGTGCAGGAACTCGCCTTGATCTGCGGCTTCGAGTACGACGTCGATGAAGACCGGATCAGCTTCGATGCCGTGTTCGATCCGATCTTCCATGCCGACGCCTTCAGTGAGCGCCCCGGCAATCTCGCGGCCTTTCTCGAAAGGGTTGCGCCGGGCGATCACGAAGAGGTTCGCGCCGCCGTCGGCGGCGAAGCTACGGCCCGGCGTGTCGCCCGCATCACATGCCTGCGGTACTCCGGCGAGCACTTTCCCGCGGAGCTGAAGGTGGAGTTCCGCCCACGGGAGGTCGGTCGCGGCGTCATCGGTATCGGCATCCTGCAGGACATCAGCGAGGAACTTGCGGTCGAAGACCTTCGCCAGCGCGCCGACCACGACCCGCTGACCGGGCTGCCCAACCGCCGCCACCTCGATCACTGGTTCAGTCAGGGCCTCGGGCGTCGCGGCGACAACGACGGCGTCGCCTTCCTCTACGTGGATCTGGACGATTTCAAACCGGTGAACGATCGCTTCGGACACGCCGCCGGTGACGAAGTGCTGCGCATCGTCGCGCAACGACTCGCGCATGCCGTGCGCAAGGACGATCTGGTCGCCCGCCTCGGCGGTGACGAGTTTGCCGTGGTGCAGACCGGCCGCGTCACACGTGAATCGGCGGCGGTGCTGGCAGGCAAGATTGTCAAACTGATCGCCGAGCCCATCACCGCGCTGGGGCGACCCTTGCAGATTGGCGCCAGCGTCGGCGTCGCGATCAGCTACGACGCGCAATGCGCACTCGACGAGATCTGCGCCGCCGCCGACGCGGCGCTCTACAAGGTCAAGGCGGCCGGTGGACGACGCTACCTGATCAGCGGCACCGACGTGGCGTCGTGAGGCGTCCTCGCCGCGGCAGGCCGGGCCTCAGCATGCCCCGCGCAAAGTGAAGCGGGGAAAGAGCACACCCAATACATCCGCCAGCGAAGGCGGAATGCGAGCATCACGCGACAAGGCGGGTGAGATGCATTCACGCGCACGGAACGTCTGCAGGGCGAAGTGTTCGACGCCCAGCGTGCGCGCAGCGTGTGCCGCGCGCAGGGCCGCCGCCGGCGCGACAAGCTGCGGATGGAAGGTCATGCGGAATTCATGGGCAACGCCGGACGACGCGATCCTTTGCGCCGACGCCCACGCGCGCCCGCCGCTGCCCGCAACGCCGGTCACGGTTTCATAGCGGGCGGGGTCGGTCTTCAGGTCGAAGCCCACCCAGTCGAGTTGGGGGAGCAAGGCCTCCAGCCGTTCAGGGTAAGCCCCCCCGGTGTGCAGCCCGACGGCGTAACCCAGTTCACGCACGCGCGAGATGGCTTCCGGTAGCGCACGATCTGCGGTCGGTTCGCCACCCGAGAAGACCACGCCGTCGATGAAGCCGCGGCGGCGGATCAGCTGTGCCTCGACTTCCTCCCAGGCAATCGGGGCGGGGCCGAGCCGGGTCTGCAGCTCCGGGTTGTGGCAGTAGCCGCAGCGCCACGGGCAGCCGCGCAGGAAGACCACGGCCGCAAGCTTGCCGGGCCAATCGATCGTCGAGAACGGGTTGAAGCCGCCGACCTGGATGCGCTGTTGCCAGGGTGCGCGTGGCAAGTCGTGATCCACTGCGTGCACCGAGCAATCAGACCTTGCCGCAGCACGCGGTTTCGCGGAAGTACTGGCGTTCGTAGAACTCGCCCTGTTTGCCGCGGTTGAAGGATGCGACCGGGCGGTGATAGCCCATGACACGGGTCCAGATCTCGCAGGGCTGGCGCTCGCTGTCGTCGAGTTCGGGGTGGCTGGCGAATCGTTCGGTACGGGTCTCGTGAATCATGTTCGGGCTCCTGTGTGGGGTTCAGTGCAAGGGCGCGGCAGCGCGTTTCTTCGCCAGCAGTTCGTTGTCGCACTTCGGGCAGAACTTGTGTTCGCCGGCGATGTAGCCGTGCTTCGGGCAGATCGAGAAGGTCGGCGAGATGGTGATGTAGGGCACGCGGAAGCGTTCGAGCGAGCGGCGCACCAGTTGTTTGCAAGCCTCGGCGGAGTCGATGCGCTCGCCCAGATACAGGTGCAGCACGGTGCCGCCGGTGTACTTCGACTGCATCGCCTCCTGGCGCTCCAGTGCCTCGAAGGGGTCACCGGTAAAGCCGACCGGCAGTTGCGTCGAGTTGGTGTAGTACGGGTGGTCCTCGGTGCCGGCCTGCAGGATCTCCGGCCAGCGCTTGCGGTCTTCCTTGGCGAAGCGGTAGGTCGTGCCCTCGGCCGGTGTGGCTTCGAGGTTGTAGAGGTGGCCGGTCTCTTCCTGGATCTGGCTAATGCGCGCGCGCAGGTGATCGAGCAGCTTCAGGGCGAGCGCTTCGCCGGCCGGGGTGGTGATGTCGTCGGCGTTGTCGGTGAAGTTGCGGATCATCTCGTTCACGCCGTTGATGCCGATGGTCGAGAAGTGGTTGCGCAGCGTGCCGAGGTAGCGGCGGGTGTAGGGGAAGAGCCCGTCGTCCATGTGGCGCTGGATCACCTTGCGCTTGATCTCGAGGCTGGTGCGCGCAAGCTCGACCAGTTCGTCGACGCGCGCAAACAGCGCCGCCTCGTCGCCGCGATACAGATAGCCCAACCGCGCGCAGTTGATCGTCACAACGCCCAGCGAGCCGGTCTGCTCGGCGGAGCCGAAGAGGCCGTTGCCGCGTTTCAACAGTTCGCGCAGGTCGAGCTGCAGCCGGCAGCACATCGAACGCACCATGTTCGGCTTCAGTTCGCTGTTCACGAAGTTCTGGAAGTAGGGCAGGCCGTACTTGGCCGTCATCTCGAACAGCGGCGTGCAGTTGGCGTGATCCCAGTCGAATTCCGGCGTGATGTTGTAGGTCGGGATCGGGAAGGTGAAGGCACGGCCCTTTGCGTCGCCCTCCATCATCACTTCGATGAAGGCGCGGTTGATCAGATCCATCTCCGCCTGCAGATCACCATAGGCGAAGGGCATTTCCTCGCCCGCGATGTAGGGGATCTGCTCCTTCAGGTCTTCCGGGCAGACCCAGTCGAAGGTCAGGTTGGTGAAGGGCGTCTGCGTGCCCCAGCGCGAGGGCACGTTGAGGTTGTAGACCAGCTCCTGCATGCACTGGCGCACCTCTTCGTAGCCGAGGCGGTCCTTGCGCACGAAGGCGGCGAGGTAGGTGTCGAAGGAACTGAAGGCCTGCGCACCGGCCCACTCGTTCTGCAGCGTGCCGAAGAAGTTCACGATCTGCCCCACCGCGCTGCCCAGGTGCCTGGGCGGCCCGGACTCGACCTTGCCCGGCACGCCGTTGAGGCCTTCCTGCAGCAGCGTGCGCAGCGACCAGCCGGCGCAGTAACCGGCCAGCATGTCCAGGTCATGGATGTGCACATCGCCCTGCTTGTGCGCCTCGCCCACTTCGGGCGGATACACATGGTTGAGCCAGTAGTTGGCGATCACCTTGCCCGAGACATTGAGGATCAGCCCGCCGAGCGAGTAGCCCTGGTTCGCGTTCGCGCGCACCCGCCAGTCGCTCTGCGAGAGGTACTCGTTGATCGAACCGATCGCATCCACCACCGCACGGCGATCGGTGCGCAGCTTGGCCCGCTGCTCGCGATAGACGATGTAGGCGCGCGCGGTGGCGAACCAGTCCGCCGCGACGAGCACCTGCTCGACGATGTCCTGGATCGCCTCGATATCGGGCGTCCCGCCGTGGAAACGATGTGCCAGCACCTTGCCCACCGTCGCCGTCAGGCGCGCCGCCTCGCCCGCCTCGAATTCACCGGACGCCGCACCGGCGGCCACGATGGCCTTGCGGATTTTTGCGACGTCGAAGGGCAATGTACGCCCATCGCGTTTGAGGACTTGCGCCGGCAGCGCGCCGAGCAGAGGCTGGGATGCGGTCAATGGCAGGCTCATGGCAATACACTACATATAGTGGCAACTTTAGGTTCGCAACACTATATGTCGTACACACCAACATGAGGAGCCGCCATCGCCATGAATCGTGACGGCGCTTGATGGGGGTCAAGCGGGGTGTTTTCCGCGCTTGTGATGTGAAGACGACCGCTTGCGTCCGGCGGCTGGCATCGGTGGTGGTGCAGGTCCAAGTCAACGCCGCCCGGGCCGGGAAGCGGCCCGGCCCGCATGCGGCGATGGAACAACGCCCGGATTCAAGCCGCGCGCCGCGCGACCACAATCCGGGTCACGCCACCCAGGCGCATGACCCCGCCCTTGCGTAGCGAAGGCGCCATCGCGACGAGGTCAGCCGCCCAGGCGCGCTGCACCGTTTGAGGCAGCGTGTTGAGCAAGCGCCCCATGCCGAAGGCGCGCGTCCACGCCACCAACTCGGCGGGTGTTCGGGCCTCCATGACATCAACTTCGACCTCCTCCTGCGCAAGCAGATCGAAACCCGATTCGACGAGATCGCGCGCCAGCGCATCCGCCGCCGCGTAGCGAAACGTTCCCTGTACGCCGATTTCGATGGGCGGAACCGGCGCATGACGGGCCAGGACTTCGCGCGGCAAGGAAAAGTACGGCACACGCTCGGGCTCGGCCCACACGGCCACAACCAGAAGTCCACCCGGTCGCAAGGCATGGCGGGCGCCCTTGAGCGCGGCAACCGGGTCCTCCAGATACATCAAGCCCCATCGCGCGAGCGCAGCATCGAACGATGCTTGGGGCAGCGTGGCGAGCGATTCTGCCGCCAACCGCCGCAATTCGAGATTGCGCACGCCTTCGCGCTGGGCTCTCGCCTGCGCCATCCGCAACATGCTCTCGGCGCAATCGGTACCGACCACGCGACCCTTGGGCGCCACGCGTCGTGCCGCGCGAAGGGCCGGCTCGCCCCGCCCGCTCGCGATGTCCAGCACCTGCATGCCCGGCCGCAACTCGGCCAGGTCGAGCATGCGCTCGCTCAAGGGCGCGGACAGGCGCGCCTCGTCGGCGTCGTAGCGTGCCCAGATCGCTTCGATACTGGGCGGGGGGCCATCCTCAGTCATGGTCGCGCTCCTGTGGCTTGCAACAGCCTAACGGGATTGCACGGCATGACGCCAGCGGCTGCGCAGCAGCCACGCCGTCGCTCATGCCATGCTCTAATTCGGCCATGACGACGACGCCCCAACCCTCACTCTGGCAGACGCTGCTGACCCGCAAGATGCTGATCTGCATCGTGCTGGGTTTCAGCTCCGGCCTGCCGCTATTCCTGCTCTTCAACCTGGTGCCCGCGTGGCTCAAGACCGAAGGCCTGTCGCTGAAGGCGATCGGCGCCTTTGCGCTGGTGCAGTTTCCCTACACCTGGAAATTCCTCTGGGCGCCCTTCGCCGATCGCTACGCGGTGCCCGGTCTGGGCCGGCGACGGGGCTGGATGCTGCTGTCGCAGCTCGCGCTGATCGGCGCAGTAGTGGCACTGGGGGCGCTGAATCCGGTGGTCGACCTGAGCGCGGTGGTGGCGCTGGCGGCCCTGGTGGCATTCCTCTCCGCCACGCAGGACATCGCGATCGACGCCTACCGGCGCGAACTGCTGGCAGAAACGGAACTGGGCTTCGGCAATGCGGTGTTCGTCAACGCCTACAAGATCGCCGGCCTCGTGCCCGGTTCGCTGTCGCTGTTTCTGGCCGACCATCTCCCTTGGTTCGAAGTGTTCGCGATCACCGCGGCCTTCCTGATTCCGGGCGCGCTGCTGTCGCTGGCCGTGAGCGAACCCGCCGCCGCCAAGGCCGCGCCGCGAACCTTGCGCGATGCGGTGGTCGAGCCCTTCCATGAGTTCTTCAACCGCCACGGCTGGCAAAGCGCGGCGCTGGTGCTGGCCTTCATCTTCTTCTACAAGCTGGGCGATTCACTGGCCACCGCGCTCGCGACACCGTTCTACCTCGAGATGGGCTTTTCCAAGACCGATATCGGTATCGTCGCGAAGAACGCCGGCCTGTGGTGCAGCGTGGCGGGCGGTCTGCTCGGCGGCGTGTGGATGATCAAGCTCGGCATCAACCGCGCCCTGTGGCTGTTCGGGGTGGCACAGGCGGTGGCGGTGCTCGGCTTCGCCTGGCTCGCCTGGATCGGCCCCGGCAGCGGCGACGCAACGCATCTGCTGCAGCTGGGCCTGGTCATCGGGGCGGAAGCCTTCGGTGTCGGGCTGGGCACCACAGCCTTCGTGGCCTTCATTGCACGCACCACCAACCCCGCCTACTCCGCCACGCAGTTTGCGCTGTTCACCAGCCTGATGGCGGTACCGCGGACGGTGATCAACGCCTTCGCCGGCGTTCTGGTCGAGCAGATGGGCTGGTTCAATTTCTTCTGGCTGTGCTTTGCGCTCGCCCTGCCCGGCATGTGGCTGCTGGCGCGGGTGGCGCCGTGGCGCGACGACGCCGCCTGACGGCGCCGGCCAGGCCGGCCCGCGGGCGGGGGCCGGCACCTGCGTGACACCTACAGCTTGAAATGCCGCATCTCGTCCTGCAGCCCCTCGGCGAGTTGTTCGAGGTGACGCGCCGTGCCCGCGTTGTCGGCAACCGACGCGCTGGTCTCTTCGGCCATCTGCGCGATCTGCTCGACCCGCTGCGCAAGTTCGGTCGCCGCGGCGCTTTGTTCGCGCAGCGCTGACGAGATATCGGTTACCGCGTCGGTGACCTTTTCAGAGCCGCGCTGGATGGCCTGCATCGACGCGCCGGCTTCTTCGGTCAGGCCCACGCCCTGCTCGACCCGTTCGACGCCGGTCTTCATCGAGTCGACCGCGCTGCGGGTGCCGCGCTGGATGATCTCGATCATCGCGGTGATCTCCTGCGTCGACTTGGCGGTGCGTTCGGCCAGCTTGCGCACTTCGTCCGCGACCACCGCGAAGCCGCGACCCTGCTCACCGGCGCGCGCCGCTTCGATCGCCGCGTTGAGCGCGAGCAGGTTGGTCTGGTCGGCCACCTCCTTGATCACGCCGACGATCTTGCTGATCTCGTCCGAGTGCCGCCCCAGTTCTTCCACCACGGCCGACGCCTGGTTCACGGCATCGGCCACGCCGCGCACCTCGCTGACGAGCCGTACCACTACCGCCTCGCCTTCCTTGGACAGGTGCCCGGCTTCGGTCGCCACGCTGCCGGCCTCCTCCGCGCTGGTGCTGATGTGGGTGATGCCGACGGTCATCTGCTCGACCGACGCGGCCATGCTCGAAGCGGCATCAGCCTCCTGCTGGGACGCGACCGAGATTTCCGACGAGGAACGCGCCATTTCCTGCGAAGCCTGCGTCACCCGGTCGGCGCTCTCGCGGGTCTTGCGGATCAGGCTCGCGAACGAGTCGGCCATGTCGTTGAAGCTGCGCACGAGCTGGCTCATCTCGTCACGGGTGCGGTCCGCGATGCGCGTCGTCAGATCGCCTCCTGCCATCCGGTGGGCGCCTTTCGAAAAGTCGGTGATCTGTTCGACGATGGCGAAGTACGCGCCGAGCCAGAACCACATCGCCAGCGCAAGCAGGACGAAGACACTGCCGAAGTCGAGCACGATCGTGCGCATGTTGCGGGCAACCCGGTCTTCGAGCAGGGCAGCGATGCTCGGCATCATGACGGTGAACATCTTGTCGTATCCGCCGTCGATGGTCTTCGTGGTCAGATCGAAATAGGCCTTCGGATCGGTGGCAAAGCTGCCGGTCAGGATGTCCTGCCGCACCAGGTCGGTCACCGCCTTGATGCTGGTGGCGAGTTCCTCGGTCACGCCCGCGAGCTTTTCCTTTGCCGAGCCGCGCGAAGCCTTGTCGATCGCCAGTCGCGACAGCCGGATCTGGCCGTCGATCTGCGCGAGCAAGGCACCAAACTCGATCTTCTGGGTCTCGTTGATCTCTTTCTTCGTCAAGATCGCGGTGCCGCGGGCCCGGCTCTGGCCCAGACTCTCGAGCACGATCGGCAGCTTGTTCACCACGACGTCGATCAGGTAGTACGAATCCGCTTCGGGATCCAGCGTGAGACCGAACTCATCCGCCACCGCGACCTGGAATACCAGCGCATCGGCGAGCAGGGCGGTATGGGCGACAAGGTTGTCCGGCGGCTGTGACTGCGACCAGCCACTGCGGATCTGCTCCCACTTGCCCTTGATGCCCTGCCAGCTCTCGCCTTTGCCCATCTGGGTCGCGGCGAGCCCCTGGTCGACGCGAGCGAGCAATTCGAGGATCTCCTTCTCCTTGCCAGCGCGGGTGTCCTCCAGCGCCTTGTTACCCGACAGCACCGCGGTGGAAGCGCCGCGATGGATCTGCAGCGCACGGATCAGCTTCTGCGTGTCTTGCAGATACGCCAGGCCCTGCAACTCGTTGCGGGTATCGCGCACCTCGCCGTACAAGGCCTGGAACAGGTGCACCAGCAGGATCAGGATCGCGAGTGAGGTCATCGTTCCCATCACCACATACTTCTTGGGGAAGCTCAGGCGATTCATCAAGGCAATTGCGGGTCTGAACACGGCTTTCATGAAGCGCTCACTCGCTTTCAGGGAATAAGGGACGACCTTCTCAGTTGCGGCATTTGGCCGGATATCTTGAGGGTGACCTGTCGCACGGCGGACATTCCAACTGCACCCGGCGTCGTCCGCCTTGGCACTTCACTCTGGCTCACCGTTTGCGGCACCGCAAACCGGAATTTCGGGCAAAGCGCCGTGAGGGGTCTAAACTCGGGGATTTCAACCGTCGCCTGCCAAGATGGCCCTCTCCACCCGCCTGATCGCCGCTGCCGATCAACTCTCCGCCGCCTGCGAGGCCCTCGCGTTCGCACCGCCAATCACGCATGTGTACAACCCGCTCACCTATGCGCGGGACGCCCATTCCGAGTACCTGCGCCGCTTTGGCGCAACACGCAAACGGGTGATCTTCCTTGGCATGAACCCCGGCCCCTTCGGCATGGTGCAGACCGGCGTGCCCTTCGGCGAAGTCGCCGCAGTGCGTGACTGGATGGGCATCTGCGGCGGGGTGGTGAAACCGGCGCAGGAAACCCCCAAACGACCGATCGAAGGCTTTGCCTGCGCGCGTTCGGAAGTCAGCGGCCGCCGACTCTGGGGTCTGTTCGCCGAACGCTTTGGCCGTGCGGAGGATTTCTTCGCCGGGCACTTCGTCGCCAACTACTGCCCGCTCGCGTTCTTCGAGGACGCCCGCAACGCCACGCCGGACAAACTGCCCGCCGCCGAACAGGCACCGCTGCTGGCCGCCTGCGATGCCCATCTGCGCACGATGGCAGAGGTGCTGCAGCCCGAATGGGTGATCGGCGTCGGTGCCTGGGCCGAAGGCCGCGCCCGCATTGCGCTCACCGGCCTGCCACTGCGCTTCGGCCGGGTCTTGCACCCCAGCCCGGCCAGCCCGGCCGCCAACCGCGGCTGGGCCGAAGCCGCGACGAAACAATTGCGCGAACTCGGCGTCTGGCCCCAAAGCTGATCGCCGGGCGATCCGATGCGCGCTTCAAGACCCGACGCCAACTGCCGTAAAACAGGGGTCGCACCGCCACACAGCATCCGAATATGCCCCGAAGCCCGCTGAACATGCGCCACGCCCTGCCACGCGCGCTCCGCGCCCTGGCGCTGGCCGCCTGCGCGCTGGTCGCTGCCACCGGGCTCGGGCAGGACGCGCGCCCCTTCAGCGACGCCGATATCGACGCCATCGACCTCGCCGGTCGCGGCAATCCGGCTGGGGCGGTCGAGCAGATCAACGCCCGGCTCGCAGCGGGGGGCATCACCCCCGGGCAGCAACTGACGCTGCACGCACTGCGCGGGATATTCCTGGTCGACGCGGGTCAATCCGCCGCCGCGGCGAAAGTGGCCAATGAACTCGAAGCCCAGCCCACGCCCGAAGCGCAGGGTGCGGCGCTACTGGTGCGGTCTCAAATCGAAGCGCAGAACGGAAGCCTGGCACGGGGGATCGCCCTTGCGGACCAGGCCGCCGCAGCCCTGAAGGACTCGGGCAACCTGCGCTTGCAGTTCCGGGTGGCGATGACGCGCGGCTGGGAATTGACCGAACTCGGCCAGTTCCCGCTCGCCCTGGAGCGCTATGGCGAGGCGATCCAGCTGGCCGAGCAGATCAAGAATCCCGCCTTGGCGCTGCGCGCCCACAACAGCCGCGGCTCGGTGCTGGCGCAAGCGGGCGAAACCAAACGCGCAATGCACGAGCTCGACACCGCGCTGGCGATCGCGAACCGCCTGAAAGACCCGACCGCGCTGACCGTCACCTGGACCTCGCGCGCCGTCGTCGCCTCGTTCACCAACGATCTCGCCGAGCAGCTTCAAGCCAGTGAGCGCGCCAGCGAATATGCACGCAAGACCGACTCCGCGACCCTGATCGCCACCACCGAACTCAATCTTGGCGACGTCTACCTGCGCACCAAACGCTACCCGGAGGCGCTGGCGACCAGCCTGCGGGCGGTCGATATCGCAAGGAAGGTGGGCGACGAAAGTACCGCAGCGATTGCGCTCGCGAATGCCGGCCAGGCCGAGATCCGCATGGGTCGGCTCGCGAGCGGCAAGGCGAAGATCGAAAAGGCGCTCGAGAGCTCGCAGCGCATGAAGGCGCGCACCCAGCTGGCGACCTTGCTCGGCGAATACGCCACCGCGCTGGAAGCGGCCGGCGATTACCAGGCGGCGCTCGACGCCTTTCATCGCGAACGCAGCCTGAATGAAGAGCTGTTCAGCGAAGGCCAGAAGAGAGCCCTGCTCGAAATCGAATCGCGTTACCAGAGCGAACGCAAACAGACCGAGATCGATCTGCTCAACCAGAAGAACGCCTTGCAGGCCTCCGAGCTGCGCAACCGCGCACTGCAGCAGCGTGTCTGGTTGCTGGCCGCGGCGCTGCTGCTGTGCGGGCTCGTCGCCATCGGCCTGCTTTACCGACGGGTACGCAGTGCCAACCGCCAGCTCGAGCAGAGTAACGAGCTCTTGAAGGTGCGCAGCGAACGTGATCCGCTGACCCAGTTGCTGAACCGGCGCGCCTTCCTCGACACCCAGACACCGGGCGAGCTTTTCACCGGCGCCCTGTTCCTGCTCGACATCGACCACTTCAAGCGCATCAACGATGTGCACGGGCATGCTGCCGGCGATGCGGTCATCGTCGAGGTCGCGCAACGACTGCGTACCGCCACGCGCGACAGCGACCGGGTCATGCGCTGGGGTGGTGAAGAGTTTCTGATCGCGACGACGCCGATGCCACAAGCCCAGGCGGACCGCATGGCCACGCGCGTGCTGCAAGCCATCGGCGGCGCGCCGATTCCGATCCCCGGCGGCGAACTGGTGGTGCGAGCCTCGCTCGGCTACATCGTTTTTCCGCTCGCAGGCAGCACCGGGCTGACGGCTGAGCGCGGGATCAACCTGGCCGATCTGGCGCTCTATGCCGCCAAGAACCAGGGGCGCAACCGCGCCTGCGGCATCGTCTCGCTGGCCGCGGCTTCAGGCGAAGCGGTCGGGGAGATCGAGCGCAATTTCGAAACAGCCTGCCACGACGGCCGGGTGACCCTGCGGTACATCGAAGGCTGCGCCAGCGATACCGCGCCGCCACGCCTTCCCTAGCGCGTACGCCAGGGGCGGACCCTGCGCGCCGACCGCGCGCCTCGATCCGGCGACCTGCGCCGCCTGCCAATCCGCCCGACAAAATTCGTCTGGCGCACCAACGGAATCGCTGCTAGATTTTGCGCCGCACCAAATCCTGCAGGAGCCCCCCGATGCGCGCTGTCTTCACCCACCGTTTCACCGTGCCCAAGAGCGCGATCGATCTCAATGGCCATGTCAACAACATCGAATACCTGCGCTGGATGCAGGATGTTGCGACACAACATTCCGCCGAATGCGGCTGGGACATCGAACGCTACATCGAGACGCAGACCAGCTGGGTGGTGCGCAGCCACCACATCGACTACCTGCGGCCGGCCTTCGCTGGCGACGCGCTGACCCTGGTTACCTGGATCGCCGGGTTTTCCGGCCAGACCTCGCCGCGCCGCTACGTCCTGCGGCGTGACACCGACGATCAGATCATCGCCCGCGCCGAAACGCTGTGGGTTTATGTCGACGGCCGCAGCGGCCGGCCCTGCGAGATCCCGGTGGACTTCCGCGAATGCTTCGAGGTCATCGATGACGAAGGCCTCGCCCTCGCCCTCGCGCGCGGACGCCCGGTTCCTGCCTGAGGGCAGCGCACGCGGGCTCAGCCTTTTAGCTGCGCGGTGACCAAGAGACCACCCGCTGCGGCGGTCTCGAAACGCACCTCGCCTTCGTGCAGGGCCGCGATGCGCCGCACAATCGAGAGTCCCAGCCCGGCGCCGGTTGCGTCGTCGGCCGCGCCGCGCAGGAAACGCTCACCGGCGCGCGCCCGCAAGGCGTCATCCATGCCGGCGCCTTCATCGCGCACCATCAGGCTCACGCGATCCGAATCGCGCGTGACCCCGATCGTCACCACCGAGCCGCGCGGGGCATGGCGCACCGCGTTATCGATCAGGTTGCGCAGCAAGGCCCGCACCAGATCCGGTTGAACCCGCGCGGCGAGGTGTTCCGGGGACTCGAGTGCCAATTCCACATCCCGCGCCAGCGCCGACGCGGCCATTTCAGCGGCCAGTTCGCGCGTCAGCAGCGCCACATCCACAGTCTCGCGCGCGGCGGTATCCAGCGCGTCCAGCCGTGCCGCGGCGAGCAGCTGTTCAACCAGCCGCGCCATCCGCTGCGTCCCGTCCAGCGCCTGTTGCAGGCGGGACAGACGCGTCGCTTCGTCGCCCGCGGATTGCGCCGACTGGATTTGCGCCGCCAGTGCAGCCAGCGGCGTGCGCAGCTCATGCGCAGCGTCGGCGGTAAAGCGACGCTCGTTGGCAAAGGCCCGCGCCACCCGTTCGAAAAGCCCATTGAGCGCTGCGACCAGCACTTCAAGTTCGCGCGGCCGGGCTGCGGGGGAAATCGGGTCGAGCCTGTCGTGCGCCCGATGCTCGAGATCGCGCGATAGCCGCGCCAACGGGCGCAGGCCCAGCACGATCGCCCCCCAGGTCAGCAGAATTGCGACCGCAAAACCAAGCGCAAACAGGGGAACGCCATGCTCGCCGATTTCTTCGGCGAGGCGTTCCCGCACGGTTGCGTCCTGACCGACGATGACAACGTGGTCCTTGCGCTCGAGCCGGTAAAAGCGCCAGCGTGCGCCCTCCCAGGTTCGCTCGCTGAAACCGGCAGCGGCTACCGGCAAGGCCTGTTCGGGAGCGTTCGTGCTGCGCGCGAGCAGTCGCGGGATCGCTCCGCTGCGCCACACCTGATACACCACGCGCTGACGGAATCGCGGCGCGCCGAGCGCGACCCAATCATCGTCACCCGTCGAGGGCTCCGCCTCTTCGTCGTCATCGCCTTCATCACGCGACGGGGGCGTGTGCCGCAGCGCGGCGGAATCGGTCAGCGTGGCGATCAGCTCTGCGGTCTGCACCAGCTGGCCATCGAAAACCTCCTCGGCCTGGCCCGTGGCGGCACGAAAGACGAGCATGCCGATGCCCAGCCCGCCAGCCGCCAGCGTCACGGTGACGATGGTCACGACCCGCAGGCTGAGGGAAATCCGCTTAGGCATCGTTGCGCGCCGCCATGTAACCGATACCGCGCAAGGTGCGGATGAAGTCTGCGCCGAGCTTGCGGCGCAGATGGTGGATATGCACTTCGAGCGCGTTGCTCTCGGCGCCGCCGTCCCAACCGTACATCGCCTGTTCGATGCGCTCACGGGTGACGACCTGCCCTGCATGGCGCAGCAGCAGTTCGGCGATATCGAACTCGCGCCCGGAGAGTTCGACCTCCGCTCCGTCTTTCCACGCACGGCGCGAGGCGGGTTCGAGCGCGACATCGCGGCAGGCGAGGCGCGCCTGCGCATGGCCGGCCGCGCGTCGCACCAGTGCGCGCAGGCGGGCGGCAATCTCGCGCAGATCGGCGGGCTTGACGAGGTAATCGTCGGCGCCCGCGTCGAGGCCCGCCACGATGTCCTCCGCGCTGTCGCGTGCGGTCAGGATCAGCACCGGCAGGCGCAGACCGTTCGCACGTGCGCTGCTCAACACCGCAAGCCCACTGCGCCCGGGCAGGCCCAGATCGAGCACCACGGCGTCCAGGCTCTGCGCATCGGTCGCCAGCGCAGCCTCGGCGGCCACGCCATCGCAGACCCACTCGCAGCGCACATCCAGGTCCGCCAGGCCGTCGCACACCGCCTGCCCGAGCGGCTTGTCATCCTCCACCAGCAGCACCCGCATGGCGCCTCCCATTGATCGTTGGCGGCACTGTCGCCGACACGGCTTAAGCCCCCCTTAAGGCGCACCGGCTGCAATGGGCGCACCCAATCGAGGAGACTCAACATGAAATCAGTTGCCATTGTCGCGCTGCTCGCCGCGGGGCTGCTTTGCGCCACCGCAGCGACAGCGGCCGACACGCCGCAGACGCTGCAAGCCGCCTATGCGGCACAGGCGGGGGCCGGCTTCGCCGCATCCGCGGAACGCGGTCGCGCCTTGTTTACAAAGCGCCATGGCGTCAGCGCCGATTTGCCGGCTTGCACGCAATGCCACAGCAACGACCCGAGCGCCGCCGGCAAGCACGCCATCACCGGCAAGCTGATCGAGCCGATGGCGGTGCGCGCCAATCCGCAGCGCTTTACCGATGCCGCGAAAAGCGAGAAGTGGTTCCGCCGCAATTGCCGCGAGGTCGTCGGCCGCGAATGCACCGCGGGCGAAAAGGCCGACGTGATCGCCTACCTGCGCGCGGGGGCATGACATGAAAAGCAAGCTCCTGCTCGGTGCGCTGCTCGCCGGTCTGATCGCACCACCCTCCCAAGCCGGCTCCGTCACGCTGCCGAGCGGCGCACCGCCCGTGTGGAAGAGCGAATGCAGCAGCTGCCATGTGGCCTACCCTCCGCAGCTTCTCGCAAAGCACGGCTGGCAGAACGTCATGAACGGACTGCAGAAGCACTTTGGCAGCGACGCCAGCCTCGCGCCGGCCGACGCCAAGACCATCCTGGCCTTCCTTGAACGTAACGCCGCGCCGGACGGCGAACGCTTCGACGCGGCCAGCGGACGCATCACCGACACCCGCTGGTACGGACGCAAGCACCACGAGATCCCGAGCAGCGCGTTTCGCTCGCCCGAGGTGAAAAGCGCGGCGAACTGCCAGGCCTGCCACGAAGGCGCAGACAAGGGCCGCTTCAGCGAATACGCCTTGACGGCCGTTGGCCGTCGCTTTGAAGACTGATCCAAGGAGGCCCGTAATGAACGTTCGTATCTGGGATCTACCGGTCCGCATCGGCCACTGGGCGCTGGCCGCCAGCGTCGCAATCGCATGGCTCACCGCGGAGCAGGAAGCTTGGCGGCGGGTGCATATCGTAGCCGGCGGCGTCGCCGGCGCAGTCGTGCTGTTCCGCCTGCTGTGGGGGGTGGTCGGGAGCCGCTCGGCGCGCTTCGGCGCCTTCCTGCGCAGCCCTACCGCCGCCATCGCGGAAGCACGCGCTCATCTGGCCGGGCACGCCGAGCCACGCGCAACGCACACCGTGATCGGCGGCTGGGCGGTGATCGGCCTGCTGGCGCTCGCGCTTGGCTCCGCAACGACCGGCGTGCTCGCCTACCGTTTCGACGGTTACGAAGCGCTCACCGAGATCCACGAAACGCTGGCCGAGGGCCTGCTCGCGCTGATCGCAGTGCATCTGGCAGGGGTGCTGATCATGAGCCTGCTCGAACGCCGAAACCTGCCGCGCAGCATGCTCACCGGTCGCATCGACGCGGCGCCGACAGCCGAAGTGCGCGCGCATCCGCTTGCCGCGCTGACGCTGCTTGCGTGGTGTGCTGCCGCGGTATGGCTGCTGCTGCGCTGGCTGAACCTGCCGGGTTGAGGCTCGAATACCCCGCCGGCCGGTCCAGCTGCGGCGGTTCAGGTTTCGTCAGCCGGTTTCTCGGGGCCTACACCCAGCGCCTTCCAGCCCTCGGGGCCGAGCTCGCGCAGCTTTTCCATGTTGCGCTCGTAGATGTCGGCCGCGTCCGGGAAGGCTTCGACCGCGCGGTCGATGCTGGCTTCGCGGATCAGGTGCAGCGTTGGATAGGGTGAGCGGTTGGTGGCGTTGGTAATGTCATCAGGGTCGGCGTCGGCGAACTGGAAGTCCGGGTGGAAGCTGGCGATCTGAATCTCGCCATCGAGCCCAAGCTCCGCCAGCGCGACCTCGGCAACGTCCAGGAAGTCGTTGAAGTCGTAGAAGTCGCTTAGCACCTGCGGGTGCACCAGCAGGGTGGTGTCGATCTTCTCGGCGGGCGTTTCGGCGAGCAGTTCGAGTTCGGCGATCAGTTCATCGAGCAGCGCATCGGTGGTGGTCGCCGCGCTGATGGTGATGCGCACCTGGTTCTTCACCCACACCGACTTGGCGAAGGGGCACAGGTTGAGCCCGATGACCGCGCGCTCCAGCCAGCGCACGGTCGCATCACGAACGTGGGTGTCGTCCACGCTCAGTGGCCCTTCAGCGCGTAGATGCCGGGCGCGTTGCGCCAGTAGCCCTTGTAGTCCATGCCGCAGCCGAACAGGAAGCGGTCGGCGACATCGAGCCCGGTGAAATCCGCCCGCATGCCGGGATGTGCCTTGCGATCGTGCAGCTTGTGCACCAGCACCGCGGAAAAGACCTGGCCCGCCCCCTCGGCCTTGAGAAATTCGAGGATCGCGGAGAGTGTGTGGCCTTCGTCGAGGATATCGTCGAGCACCAGGATCGTCCGCCCGCGCAGGTCTTGCGTCGGCCGCACCCGCCAGTCGAGCAGGTTGCCCTGCAGCGCATGGCCGTAGCGCGACGCATGCAGGTAAGACACTTCGAGCGGGAACGGAAGGCGCGGCAACAGGCGGCCGGCAAGGATCAGCCCGCCGTTCATCACGCAGAACACGATCGGGTTGGTGTGGCGCAGGCGAGCGGTAATGTCTTGCGCGAGGCGATCCAGCGCGGCTTCCACACCTTCATCCGGCACAAGGCAGTCCGCCTCGGCCATGGCTCGTTCAATTTCCTTCAGATCGACGGCTGGCATCGACAGACTCCTTCAGATCAGGGCTCAGTGGCCCGAAAAATCAACCAGCGTGAACAGCTTGAGGCCGCCGTCACGCAACAACTGGGAACCACCCAATTCAGGCAGGTCGACGATGGCGCAGCCTTCGACGACCGTGGCGCCGAGGCGTTCGATCAGCTTCTTGCCCGCCATCATCGTGCCGCCGGTGGCGATCAGATCGTCCACCAGCACCACCCGGTCACCGGCCTTGCAGGCATCGCTATGCAGTTCGACGGTCGCGCTGCCGTATTCGAGTTCGTACTCTTCCGAAATGGTCGTGAACGGCAGCTTGCCCTTCTTGCGGATCGGTACGAAGCCGATGTTCAACTCGTGTGCCAGGATCGCGCCGATGATGAAGCCGCGCGCATCGATGCCGGCAATCACGTCGATGTCCTGGTCCATGTAGCGGAACACGAAATGCTCGACCAGCACCCGCAAGGTCTTTGGGTCCTGCAGCAGCGGCGTGATGTCGCGGAACTGCACGCCGGGTTGCGGCCAGTCGGGCACGGTGCGGATGCGATCGCGCAGGTAGTTGGGGTCAAGCAGCATGGGCTCTCCGGCCAGGGGGATTCGTGGATTCAGTGAGGGCGCAGATCAGTTCGGGTTGAGAATGCGCAGTCCGAACGGGATCACGTTATCGCTGATGCCGGCACTGCCACGCCCGATCTCGGTGACGATCTGCCCGGCCGCAGCAACGGCCTCGAGGTTCTCGACCAGCGAGCGCCGGATCTCGTTCCAGGGCGCCACCGCGGCGAGCACCCCGAAGGCCGCGTTGCGCCCGACACCTTTGGCGCGGTAAAGCGCCTGGTCGGCGATGCCGAGGTGGTACTCCCACCCCTCGTCGAAGGACTCGGCAAGCAGCGGATACGGGACGTATCCCATGGACGCCGTGACCGCCACCGGCCCGATGGAGGTGACGAACGGATTGTCCGAGATGCTGCGCAACACGCGTAGCGCGAGGGCGGGCAGTTGGTGGGCAGCGACACCGCGCAGCACCACCAGGAACTCCTCCCCGCCCCACCGGGCGAGCCGATCGCCATCGCGCAGCAGCGCTTGCACGCGACGCCCGAGTTCGATGATCACCTCGTCGCCGACCGAATGCCCAAGCCGGTCGTTGATCACCTTGAAGTGGTCGATATCGATCAGCAGCAACGCAAGCGGCGCCAGGTTGTCGGAATGTGCCTGCGTCTCGATCCAGCTGCGCATGGCGCGGCGATTGAGCAGGCCGGTGAGTGAATCGCGTTCCGCGAGGTAGGCGAGGCGGCCGTTGGCATCGAGCAGGCGCGCATTGGCCCGCTGCGTGCGGCGCGCGAAGAAGGCAATCGCGGCACCGGCGATGATCGTGATCGCTGCCACGATGCCCCAGAAGAGCGCGAGTTGCCGTTGTGTGTCGGCGACGGCCGTCTTGCGCAGGTTGTCCTCGTTCAGACGCAGGATTTCCGTCTGCCGACGCTCGGCGTCGAAGCGCTCCTGCATTTCCGCGACCAGACGCGCACGCGAACGCCCTTCGTTCGTGTCGCGCACGGAACGGTAGTCTCGATGCGCGCTCACCGCATCCTTCAAGCGGCCGACGCTCTCATACGCTTTGGCGAGTTCGTAGATGGCGTTGGCGAGGTAGGTATCTTCGCCCGAGTGCCGGAAGATGCCAATCGCCGTCTCCAGTTCCTTGATGCCCTCGCCCGCGCGCCCCCCGCCGATCAGGGCGAGCCCGTGGTTCATGTACGCAAGGCCGCTGTGCTCCGGTTCATCGAAGCGCTGCGCGACGGCGACCGCCTGGCCAGAGACTTCAATCGCACGCGCCCAATCCCGCTTGGTGAGGTACCAGTCCGAGAGGTTGTGCAGCGAGATCTCTTCGTCGAACACCAGTTCGAGGCGTCTCGCCTGGTTGTTGGCGTGGACCAGCATGTTCAGGTCCGAGGTGTTGTCTTCGACCGGGCCGGAGACGATGGATCGCAGGATGTCGATCTCGCTCATCAGCCACAGGTCACCGGTCGGACCCACGACGCGCCGCGCTTCTTCGACGTAATCCCGTGCGCGCGCGAGATCGGGCACATAGGTCTGGATCAGCGCGAGCGACTTCAGGATCAGCCCCCGCAATCGCGCGTCATCGCTGTTCTTGGCAAGCTCGAGCGCGGCCAGGAATGTGCGCATCGCATCCTCGCTGCGCCCCAGGCGGACATAGGCCATGCCGAGGCTCTGCTGCGCCACGGCGGCGAGCACGGGCGAGCGCAAGGATTCTGCCAGCGCAACGGCACGGCGCGCGGCCTCGTACTGTTGTTCTGGCTGCCCTTTGTAGTAGGCCAGGCGCGCCTTGAGCACAAGTGCCCGGATCAGCATCACATCGTCGTGCACCGACTCGGCGCTGGCGATCAACTGCGCGAGGGTCTCACTGGCGGCACGCGTCTGGCCGCGTTCAATCTGCAATTCGGCGTCGAGTCGCTGGGCCTCGCGTCTGACGTTGGCCGGCGCGGCGGCCAGTGCCGGGCGCAGTTGCGCCAGCGCGTCGAGCACCACGCGGGTCGAGACATCCTTGCGATTGACCAGTTGCTCGACGTCCTGCGCGATATCGGCAAGGGCAGGAACCGCCCACAGGAAGGCAGCCGCTGCACACCCGTACAGCAGCCCACGTAAGGTCAGCCGATCAAGCGCTACGTCCGAGCCCACCTCCGACTCCCCCTCAGGTCCGCGAGCCCGGTCAGAGCAACGCGAATTTGCCGATGAACACCGCGGCGATCACCCACACCGCGACGGGCACTTCCTTGGCGCGACCGGCCAAGAGCTTGATGCCGGCATAGGCGACAAAGCCGAACGCGATGCCGTGCGCAATCGAAAACGTGAACGGCATCGTCACCGCACAGACAACCGCGGGCGCCGCTTCGGTAAGGTCTTCCCAGTCGATTTCGGCAAGCCCGCGCGACATCAGGATCGCAACATAGATCAGCGCTGGCGCCGTCGCATAGGCCGGCACGGCGCCCGCGAGCGGCGCAAGGAACAAGGCGGCGAGGAACAGTAGTGCGACGGTCACCGCGGTCAGCCCGGTGCGCCCGCCGGCGGCAGTGCCCGCCGCGCTTTCGATATAGGCCGTCGTGGAAGACGTTCCGAGCACGGCGCCCGCCGCAATCGCGGTGGAATCAGCCAGCAGCGCTCGGCTCAGGCGCGGCAGGCGGCCATCCTTGTCGAGCAGGCCGGCGCGATGGCACACGCCGATCAGCGTGCCGGAGGCATCGAACAGTTCAACCAGGAAGAAGGTCAGCACCACGGTGAGCAGACCGGCGTTGAGGGCCGCGCCGATGTCCAGTTGCCCGAAGGTGGGCGCCAGCGAGGGCGGCGTCGACACGATGCCGTCGAACCTGGTGTAACCGAGCAGCGCAGAGGTCAGGGTGACGGCGAGGATGCCGATGATGATGCCGCCGGTCACCTTGCGCGCTTCGAGCGCGACGATCAGCAGGAAACCGCCGATGGCGAGCAGCGCGCCATGCTGGTGGAGATCGCCGAGCGACACCAGCGTCGCCGGGTTCCCCTGGATCAGCCCGGCGTTCTTGAGGCCGATGATGGCGAGGAAGAGGCCGATACCGGCCGAAATCGCCAGCTTCAGCGAATGCGGGATCGCGTTGACGATCCATTCGCGCACTTTGAACAGGCTCACCAGGATGAACAGGCAGCCGGAGATGAAGACCGCGCCCAGCGCGGCCTGCCAGCTGAAGCCCATGCCCTTCACTACGGCAAACGCGAAATAGGCATTGAGCCCCATGCCCGGCGCCAGGGCGATCGGGTAGTTCGCATACAGGCCCATGATCATCGAGCCGAGCGCCGCAGCAAGGCAGGTCGCCGCGAACACCGCATCGTGCGGCATGCCCGCGGCCGACAGGATGCTCGGATTGACGAAGATGATGTAGGCCATCGTCAGGAAGGTGGACAGGCCAGCGAGCAACTCTGTCCGCACGGTAGTGCGGTGTTCGCTCAGCTTGAAAAGCGATTCGAGCATCGTGGGCTCCGGGGGATTTCAAACGCAGGATTCTAGCGCCGCTGCGGCCCGGCCCGAAGCAACTTCCGCTGCCGATACTGCGCCAACTCAAGCCGACGGATTCAGGCGCCCTGGTTCAACGCTCAGCGCGCATGTCGCTCGACGCGCTCGATCAGTCCATCGAAGCGGTCGCGGTAGTCGCGGTACAGCCGCCAGGCGGTGAAGGCCTTGCCTGCGTAGTCGAGCAACCGCGCCGGTTTGCGCACCGCAATCACCGCGGCAGCGACACCAACGATCACCAGGCCGTGGCGGCGCGCCCAGCCGGCGGCCGCGACCAGTTTGTCGGCCGCGCGCAGGCTCGGCGCGAACGCACCAAGCTCGCGCGCCAGAACATCGCGCTGTTGGCGCGAACGTGCCACGAGTTCGCTGCGCCGGCGTTCGTAGGCCAGGCGGCCCGTGTCAGCCATCAGTCGTGCCTGCCCTTGAGGGCCGCCCGGTCGCGTTCGAGTTCGGCAATGCTGTCGCGGAAGAGGCGAGTCCCTTCGCTCAGCCGACGGTAGGCCTGGGAGGCGGTCCACACGGCCAGCAACAGGAAGATCAGCGCATCCAGACCCAGCGCAAGCAGGCGATGGCTGTCCCACATCCAGACGGTCATGTAGATCGCCAGCGCCAACAGCCCGAAACCGGTGAATAGCGCCGCAAGAATCAGGTGAAAGAAGGCGGCGCCAAGCCGATGCCCTTCTTCCTCGACCTCGACAGCGAGCAAGGCGAGGCGGGTCTGGGCAGTGCCCAGTGCGGCATCGGCCAGTCGCCCGAGTCGATCGGCGATGCCGCCCCCTTCATCCGAGGACATGTTGCCTCCCGTCGACCGCGCTCAAGGATGCAAACCCCTGCATCGCGTCAGCGACGTCCGATCAGCAGGCCGATCAGGAAGCCTGCGCCGGCCGCGATGCCGATCGACTGCCAGGGATTCTCATGCACATACGCGTCGGTCGCGCGGGCCGCTTCCTTGGCTTTCGCGATCGCCACTTCTTCCAGCGCGGCGAGTTCCTCGCGCACGGTCGCGAGGCGATCGCCGAGACGCCCGCGCACTTCGTTCAACTTGCCGGAGGCGTCGTCCGCAGTCAGTTTCACCAACTGTTCGGCGTCGCTCAGCACCAGTCTGAAGTCGGCGATCAACTTGTCCCGTGTGGCTTGCGTCATCTCGCTCATGGCAATCTCCGGTAGCAGGAAAGGCGGGCTCGCGACGTCGGCCGCAAACCCGACCCAGCTTACTCCCCGATCAGGTACCGCGGCAATCGCGGGTGCAAATCAGGCTTTCAGGCCAACCTCGTAATCAATGGTCAGAGGCGCGTGATCGGAAAAGCGTTGCGCCTTGAAAACCGTGGCGCTTCGCGCAAGGCCGGCGATGCCGGGCGTGGCAATCTGGTAATCAAGCCGCCAACCGACGTTCTTGGCCCAGGCCTGGCCGCGATTCGACCACCACGTGTAACACGCGTCGGTGGTGTCCGGGTGCAGGCTCCGGTAGACATCGACCCAGCCCTGCTCGTCGAACAAGGCGGAGAGCCAAGCGCGCTCCTCCGGCAGGAATCCGGAGTTCTTCTGGTTCGACTTCCAGTTCTTAAGATCCGCCTCGCGGTGAGCGATGTTCCAGTCACCGCAGACGATGATTTCGCGCCCGCTGGCCCGCAGCGCCGCCATGTGGGGCTTGAAGCGATCCATGAAACGGAACTTGGCGGCCTGACGCTCGTCTGAGCTTGATCCGGACGGCAGGTACAGCGATATGACCGAGAGCGGCCCGACCGAAGTTTCGATATCCGCCTGCAGATAGCGCCCTTCGGCATCGAACTCCGGTTCGCCGATGCCTTCAACCCAGCCATTCACCGCCGACCGTGCGAACACGCCAACGCCGCTGTAACCCTTCTTTTCGGCGCAATGAAACCGGACATTCCAGCCGGCGGGCTCACGCAGATCGCGCGAGAGATCCGCTTCCTGGGCCTTGATTTCCTGCAGGCAGACGACATCCGCCTGCTGTTCCGCGAGCCATTCGTAAAATCCTTTGCTGGCGGCGGAGCGTATTCCGTTGAGGTTGGCGGTGATGACGCGTAACATCGGCAAGTCCATTTGTCGGATATTTTTACGAATTGACAGGCGCTCCAAAAGCGCCAAAACCTGCGCCCGAGAGAACAGTGGATTTTAGCCGTGATTTCCTCGCCCTTGCCGTTGCCAAGGGCGTACTCCGGTTCGGTGAGTTCAAGACCAAGGCTGGTCGGCTCTCGCCTTACTTCTTCAATTCCGCGCTGTTCGACGACGGTGCGTCCTTCGGCCAGCTTTGCGGGTACTACGCCGATGCGATTGCGGCGTCCGGGCTGGGCTTCGACACGCTCTTCGGACCCGCCTACAAGGGCATCCCGCTGGTGGCCGGCACCGCGATGAAGCTTGCCGAGCGCGGCCAGAACCCGCCCTTCTGTTTCAACCGCAAGGAAGCCAAGGATCATGGCGAAGGCGGCACGCTCGTCGGTGCACCGCTCAAAGGCCGCGTGCTGGTGCTCGACGACGTCATCTCCGCCGGCACCTCGGTGCGCGAGTCCGTCGAAATCATCCGCTCGCAGGGCGCGCAACTGGCCGGCGTCGTGATCGCGCTCGACCGCATGGAGCGCGGCACCGGCGAGCTTTCGGCCGTGCAGGAAGTCCAGGCGAACTTCGGCGTTCCGGTCATCGCCGTCGCGACGCTGACGGATCTGATCGCCTATCTCGGCAGCAGTGCCGAGCTCGGGGCGCACCTCGAATCCGTGCAGGCCTATCGCCACCAATGGGGCATCGGCGATGCGCGCTAAGCGCCTGCTGATCCTGCTGCCCTTTCTCGCCGCGCCGGTCGCCCATGCCGGCGATCGTGTTTTCTGCTGCGAAGATGCCACCGGCCACAAGGTCTGCGGCGACCCGTTGCCGCAAGCCTGTTACAACCGCGCCTATCGCGAGATGTCTTCGGGCGGCATCACCAAGCGCAACGTCGATGCACCGATGACCGCCGATGAACTCGCGCGCAAGCTCGCCGATGACAAGGCGCGGCGCGACGCCGAGGCACGCGCGGCCGAGCGCCGCCGTCGTGACAAGGCCCTGCTGGAAAGCTACGGTTCGGTGACCGAGATCGAGGCGCGCCGCGATACCACGCTTGCGGCCGCCAATCAGGAAATCGACAACCTTCGTCGCCGCGAGCGCGAACTCGTGGACGAACGCAAGGCGCTCGGCACCCGTGTCGCCGCGCTCAAGGGCAAGCCGGTGCCCGCGCGCCTGGCCGAAGACATTGGCGCCACCGACTCCGAACTGAATGCGCTGCGGGGCGTCATTACGCAGAAAACCCGTGAAGCGGAGACGATCCGCCAGCGCTACGATGAAGATCGGACCCGGTACCTGGAACTGACCGCCGCCGCAAGCTCCACGCCACGCTAGGCGGACCACCCTCAAGTTACGCACCCGTCATGCCGTAAGCAAGGGCATGACCGCGATGCCCCCGATCCTGCCGCGCACTGCCGCTTGCCTCCTGCTCGCTCTGGGCTTGCCGGCAGCCGCCGCCGATCTTGGCCTTGGCGCAGCGGGCGATCTGCGCCTCAACGGTTTCTTCACCCTGGTCGCGACTCGCGCGGAGACAGGCGAGGCCGCGGACTATCGCACAGCGAACTACCTCAGCGCGGGCTCCGATCGCACGCGGCGCTGGGACTTCCAGAACGATTCGATTGCGGGCCTGCAGGCTTTCTGGAACACGCCGCTGACCGGCATTTCGCTGGTCGCCCAGGGCGTTATCGCCAGCAACACCCACGACGAACTCAAACCCCGCCTGGACTGGCTCTACGCCGGCTGGCAGGCAAGCGACACCCTGACCCTGCGCGTCGGACGCACGCCCTTCCCGGCGATGATGGATTCGGAAGTCCGCTGGCTCGGGCATGCGCGGCTCACGGCAACGCCGCCGCCGGAGACCTACTTTCACCTGCCGATGACGTCGCTCGACGGCGCCTCGCTGCGCTGGCGCACTGCACGCGGCGAGCAGTACCTGCAGTTGCGGGCGGGCGCAGGGCAGACGCACTTTGAAACCGCCTCGCGCACCGGCATCACCTCGGTAGACATCCACAAGGTCGTCGCGGCCAGCGTGGAAGTGGGTTCTGAAGTCTGGCGGTTCTACGCAGGGGGGTTCCGGGTCGATGCGCACGTGCAGTCGCCCCCGCTCATCAAACTGCACGACGCGCTGATGGCGCTCGCGCCCACCACCCCCATCGCGGCCGACATGGCGGCGGCCTACCCCACCGACCCGTTCCCGGTGGTGCAGCTGAGCCTCGGTACCGAGTACCTCGATGCGCCATGGTCGTTCAAGGCCGAGGCGGTGCGGCGTTCATCCGACACCTTGCTGATCTATGCCGTGCGCGGCTGGTATGCCGTGGGCGGGTACACAATCGGCGCCTTCACCCCCTACATCGGCGGGGGGCGCCAATGGCAGGCAAGCGACCTGACGCCCAAGTTCCTGCCGCCCGGCACACCCGGTGGCGCAGCGCTTTCCGCTTTTTACAACGCCACGTTGATCGGCCTCGCCCAGCATCGCGTCGGACTGGGCGTGCGCTATGACCTGCCGGAAGGGGCCGCGCTCAAGCTGCAATATGACCGCCTGCAACTGGATGCGGCGAATTCCCGCGGAAGCTTCACCAACCAGAAGCCCGGCTTCATCGGGCGCGAGCAACCGGTCCATGTCTTTTCGTTCGCCCTTGACTATCAGTTCTAGCGCCTGGCTGACCGTCGCGCTGCTGATGCTGGGCGGCGGCAAAGCTCTGGCAGAGCCCGCTGACGGTTCCGGGGTCGCGACCATCGCAGTCGTCGTAAGAGCCGATTCGAGCCTGCGCGCGATGACGCGTGACGAGCTCTACGCCATGTTCGTCCTCGACCAGCGCGGCCCGTACAACCCGATCGACCTGCCGGAATCCGACCCGACCCGGACTGCCCTTTACCTGCGGCTTGCGAGCAAGAACCTGACGATGATGCGCGCGTTGCGCGCGCGGCTGGTGTTTACCGGCGCGGGGCGGCCACCACAGCAGCTGGAGCTGCCGGCCGCCCTGGCCCGCCTCGCCGCCGACCAGGCTGCAGTGGTTTATCTGCCCGCCGGCAAGATCCCCGTTGGCGCGCGCGTCGTGGCGACCCTGGGTAGCGAGCCCTGAGCACCACCTGGAGCTGACCCTCAAGTCGCGGCTGTCGTTTGCCGTAAATGGGGTCTGAGTCCCCATCATGGCGACCATGACCCCGATCCGTCCAACTCGACGCAGATGCCTTTTGGCAGCTACTCTCGTGGCGCTGACCTCCCTGCTCAGCCCGCTCGTAGACGCAGTCGAGTTCGACCTCGGTACCGGCGGCAACCTCGCGATCAATGGCTATGCGACGCTGGCTGCGACCTACGCCGACACGGACCACCAGGCGGACTTCCGGCCCGCGCAATTCCAGAATTTCGGCAGCGGCCTGACCCGCACTTGGGACTTCGCCAACGACTCGAATGTCGCGCTGCAAGGCATCTGGCGTACGCCCTGGCCGACGCTGCGCCTGGTCGGCCAGGTGGTCGCCGTCAATGACACTTACGATCACTTCACCCCGCGCGTGGACTGGGCCTACTTCGGCTGGTCGCCGCACGTTGAGGTCGAAGGGCGTATCGGGCGCTTTCCCTTCCCGTCCGGATTGCAGTCGGAAACGCGTTGGGTCGGCAGCAGCCGCCTCGAAGTGCGGGCGCCGCTCGCGATCTACCACGCTCTTCCGGTCTCGTCGCTGGACGGTGCCGACCTCAACTGGCGACCGATGCGGGGCGACTGGGCGATGCGGGTGCGGGCGCTCTATGGCAGCACGCAGGCGGATCTGGCGTCGCGGTTCGGCGACGGCACGGCCAACATCCGGGATGTGATCGGGTTGTCACTCGAAGGGTCGAACGGCCCCTGGCGCGCCTATGTGGGCGGTTTTCACTCCGATATTGCAGCCAGCTACCCGAGCACGCTCAAGCTGGTCGCCGCGCTGCGCGCCGCATCCAACGCCTATCCGCCCGCCGCCGCGCTGGTCCACGACTGGAGCCCCGACTACGACGGCTACTCGCAGGTCGATCTGGGCGTGGAATACATCAAGGCGCCCTGGACGCTGCGGGCCGAGGCGCTGGCGCGCTTCAGCGACACTCGCCTCGTCGGTAACTTGCGCGATGCTTACCTGTTGGCCGGATACAGCTTCGGCACCTGGACACCTTTCGCCTCGTTCAACGCGCTCTACACCGTGGGCAAGTTCGACCCCGAACCCGTGCCGCCCGCGCCACCCATCGCGACTGCGGCGATACGCGCGCATAACGCGGCGATAGCAGGCGTCGTCGACAGCCGCATCGCGACCCTCGGCCTGCACTGGGCGGCGAGCGCGCCGATCGACGTCAAACTGCAGTGGGACCGTCACTGGCTGGTCCGCAACGTCGACGGCGGCGCCTTCAGCAACCGGCAACCTGGCTTCGTCGGGCGCGACAAGCCGATCAATGTCTTCACGATTGCGCTGGACTATGCGTTCTGAACGCCTGCTTCGCGGAATCCTTGCCTTGGGCCTGAGCCTGGTCGCAGCCATGTCCGCGGCGGCCGACGGCGTTGTGATCGTGGTGCGCCGCGATTCACCGATCGGGAGCCTCACGCGCGACGAGGCATACAACCTGTTCGTGCTGGACCGGCGCGGCACGCTCGCGCCGTTCGACCTGCCCGAAACCGAACTCGCCCGACAGGCGCTTTATCAGGAGCTGGCCGGGCGCAATGTCACCATGATGCGCGCCTTGCGCGCGCGCCTGGTGTTCTCCGGCCAGGGGCGTCCGCCGCAACAGGTCGAACTGGAAGAAATGCTGCAACGCCTGCAGGCCGATCGCAACGCCATCGGCTACCTGCCGGCTGGCGCGGTGCCCGACGGCCTGCGCATCCTGCTGACACTTGGCGCGACCCGCTGAATCACCAAAAACCATAGAATCTCGCTTTCCGGCTACCCGCCGGCCAGACCCCCGAAGCGAGCGCCATGAGCGATAACACCCCTAACGTCGGCAAGCGCGTCGTGCGCGCCGCCTGCCCCCACGACTGCCCCGACACCTGCGGCATGCTCGTCACCGTCGAGGACGGCCGCGCCACGAAGATCCAGGGGGCGCCCGACCTGCCGATGACCAACGGCGCGCTGTGCACCAAGGTCGCCTTCTACCTCGAACGCACCTACTCCGAGCAGCGCCTGCAATACCCGATGAAGCGCGTCGGCAAGAAGGGCGAAGGCAAGTTCGAACGCATCGGTTGGGACGAGGCGCTGGACACGATCGCCGCGAAGTTCCGCGAAATCGCCGCCGACGACCCGCGTGCGATCACGCCTTACAACTACGCCGGCACCATGGGGCTGGTGCAGGGCGGTTCGATGGACCGCCGCTTCTTCCACCGCCTGGGCGCAAGTTTCCTCGCCCACACCATCTGTGCCGAAGCCGGTTTCCAGGGCTACAAGGCCACCGTCGGCGCGACCCTGGGCACTGACCCGGAGGCGTTTGCCGAATCGCCGTACATCATCATCTGGGGCGCCAACCCGGTGGTCTCGAACCTGCACCTGTGGAGCCGGGTGCAGGAGGCCAAGCGCCGTGGCGCCCGCGTTGTCTGCATCGACCCGCTGCGCACCCAGACCGCCGAAAAGAGTCACTGGCACCTGCAGCCCTACCCCGGCACCGACGGCGCACTGGCGCTGGCGATCATGCATGTGCTGGTGCGCGACGATCTGCTCGACCACGACTACATTCGCGATTACACAATTGGGTTTGATGCGCTGGCCGAACGGGTGCGCGACTGGACGCCCGGGCGTGCCGCACTCGAAACCGGCCTCGCCGCGGCCGACATCGAACAGCTGGCGCGCGAGTACGGCACGGCACGGCCAGCGACGATCCGCGTCAATTACGGGCTCAACCGCTGTGCCGGCGGCGGCAGCGCGATGCGCGCCATCGCCTGTCTGCCCGCACTCACTGGCCACTGGCGCCATCGTGCCGGCGGCATGCTGCTGTCCACATCTGGCACCTACGCGGTGGACAGCGCCAAGCTCGAGCGTCCTGATCTGTACCCGGAAGACCCGCGCTTTCCGCCACGCACGATCAACATGACCAACATCGGCGACGAACTGCTGCATCGCGCCGACCCGAAGCTGCGCGCGATCATGGTCTACAACTCCAACCCGGTCGCAATCGCGCCGGACTCGAACAAGGTACGCGCCGGCTTCGGCCGCGACGACCTTTTCGTCGTTGTCCACGAGCTGTTCCAGACCGACACCGCCGACTACGCCGACATCCTGCTGCCGGCGACCAGCCAGCTCGAGCACTGGGACGTGCACAAGAGCTACGGCCACCTCAACGTGCTGGCCAACGTACCGGCGATCGCGCCGCTCGGCGAAGCGCGCCCGAACACCTGGGTGTTCCGCGAACTGGCGAAGCGCATGGGCTTCAACGAGGCCTGCTTTGACGAAGACGACGAGACCATCGCCGCCCAGGCCTTCCGCAAGGACCACCCGCGCAACAAGGGTTTCGACTGGGACACCATGAAGCGCGAGGGTTTCCAGCGCATGGACCTGCCGACACCGTTCGCGCCCTTCGCTAACGGCGGCTTCCCGACGCCTTCCGGCAAATGCGAGTTCCATTCGGCCACACTGGAAGCCGCCGGTCACGACCCGCTGCCAACCTATGTGCCGCCGCGCGAAGGGCCGACCTCCAACCCGGCGCTGGCGGCGAAGTACCCGCTCGCGTTCATCAGCCCGCCGGCGCGCAACTTCCTCAACTCCAGCTTTGCCAACCTGCCGCGATTCCTGAAAGCCGAAGGCAAGCCCTGGCTCGACATGCACCCCGATGACGCCACGGCACGCAACCTCACCGATGGCCAGCGCGTGCGCATCTTCAACGAACGCGGCGCCTTCCACGCCACGCTGCGGGTCGACGCTGCGCAGCCCGGCATCCGCACCGGCGTCGTCAGCGCGCCGTCGATCTGGTGGCAGAAGCTCTCGGGCGATGGCGAGAACGCCAACGCGGTGACCTCGCAGGCGCTCACTGATCTTGGGGGCGGCGCAACCTTCTACGATTGCCTGGTGCAGGTGGAGGCCGCGGCGTGAAGCACGACATGCGTCATTCGGTCGCCGCTGCACTGGTCGCCAGCCTGTTCGCCACCGCGCCCCCGGCCGAAGCGGAAGCCGCGTTGATCGTGCCGGCCACTCCGGTTTCTCGCGCCGATACGGGTTTTGACGCCTTCAAGCAGGGTTTTGTCGACGCCCTGCTCGCCCACGATCCCGATTGGGCGCTGCAAGTGGGCAGCTACCGCGATGCGTCGCGTCTGGCAATCCCCGACCCTGCGGCCGACCTGAGCTTCGCGCAGAAGTGGTTGGGCCAGCTGGCGCGCCACCCGGTCGGCCAGCTCTCCGAAGCCAACCGCATCGACCGCGCGCTGATCGAGAACCGGCTGCGCAGCCTGCAGTGGTACAGCGGCCAGTTCCGCAACCGCGAATGGGACCCGAGCCAATGGAATGTCGGCGAGGGCTTCTCGATCCTGCTGACGCGCGAATACGCCCCGCTGGAAGCCCGCCTGCTCGCCGTCTCGGCCCGGCTCGCGCAGGTGCCGGCCTACTACACGGCGGCAGCGCGTGCCCTGCGGCGACCGACACTGGAACACACGCAGCTCGCGATCGAGCAAAGCCAGGGCGTGCTCGCGCTGCTGGATTCGCCGCTCGCATCCGCCATCGAGGCCGCCCACCTCGACGCCGAGCGCGCTGCGGAACTGCGGAGCCGCGCTTCGCTGGCGCGAGAGGCGGTGCACACCTGGGTCGCGCATCTCGAAGCCTTGATGCCGAGGCTGCAGCGCGGAGAAGGTCGCAGCTTCCGCATCGGGCCGGCGCAATACGCGCGCAAGTTCGCCTACGACATCCAGACCGATCTGACGCCGACGCAGCTCTACCGCGCCGCGCTGACCGAGAAGGAGCGTCTGCACGCGAAGATGGACACGCTTGCCGCAGCGCTATGGCCCAGGTACTTCCCCGACACCCCGCCACCGAAGACGCGTCTGGCGCGCATCGGCACGCTGATCGAAAAGCTCTCGGAGCAGCATGTCGCCGCGCCCGATTTCGTCGCAGAAGTGCAGCGCCAGATCCCGCAACTCGAAGCCTGGGTACGCGACAAGGACCTGCTCACGCTGAACCCTGACAAACCGCTGCAGGTGCGCGAAACGCCGCTGCACAAGCGCGGTGTCGCCGGAGCCTCGATCGACGCCCCCGGCCCCTTCGACCCGGCAGCGATCACCTGGTACAACGTCGATCCGCTCGACGCCCTTCCTGCCACGGAACAGGAAAGCACCCTGCGCGAATACAACCGCTGGACGCTGCAGATCCTCAACATCCACGAAGCGGTGCCGGGCCATTACGCGCAGCTCGTGTACGCCAACCGTTCGCCGAGCATGGTGAAGAGCCTGCTCGGCAATGGCGCGATGATCGAAGGCTGGGCGGTCTATGCTGAACGGATGATGCTCGAATCCGGCTGGGGCGATCACGAGCCCGAAATGGAGCTGATCTACGCAAAGTGGGTTCTGCGCGTGGTGTGCAATACGATCCTCGACTACAGCGCGCACACGCTCGGCATGAGCGAAGCGCAGGCGATGACGCTGCTGCGCGAGGAAGCCTTTCAGCAGGAAGCCGAGGCGCGCGAGAAATGGCGCCGGGTGCAGCTGACGCAGGTGCAGCTGGCCAGTTACTACAGCGGCTTCGAGAGCATCTACGCGTTGCGCGAAGACCTGCGTCGCCGCGATGGCGATGCCTTCGACCTGAAAACCTTCCATGAGCGTTTCCTGGGATTCGGCAGCGCACCGGTGAAATACATTCGTCAAATGATGCTGGGCTGAATGCGCGGCTGACCCATAACGCGGAGAACCAGGCAATGAACATGGACGTGGTGGACTACGAGATCGTCGGCAACGCGATGCAGTTTGTCGAGATCGAGCTCGACCCGGGCGAGGCCGCGATCGGCGAAGCCGGCGCGATGATGATGATGCAGGACGGCATCGAGATGGACACCGTGTTCGGCGATGGCTCGTCGGCACAGCAAGGCCTGTTCGGCAAACTGCTGGGTGCCGGGAAACGCCTGCTCGCGGGTGAATCGCTGTTCACCACGGTCTTCCACAACGAGGCCGCCGGCAAGCGCAAGGTTGCCTTCGCTGCGCCCTTTCCGGGCCAGATCGTGCCGGTGAATCTCTCGGACGTTGGCGGCACCTTGCTGTGCCAGAAAGATTCCTTCCTCTGCGCAGCACGCGGCGTGTCGCTCGGCGTGGCCTTCCAGCGCCGCCTCGGCACCGGCCTGTTCGGCGGCGAAGGCTTCATCATGCAGAAGCTCGAAGGCGACGGCATGGTGTTCGTGCACGCCGGCGGCACGCTGGTCGAACGCAAGCTGCAGGCAGGCGAGACGCTGCGCGTCGACACGGGTTGCGTGGTGGCCTACGAGCCGAACGTGGATTTCGCCATCCAGTACGTCGGCCGCATCAAGAGCGCACTGTTCAGTGGCGAAGGCCTGTTCTTTGCCACGCTGCGTGGGCCGGGCCGGGTCTGGCTGCAATCGCTGCCACTGTCGCGCATGGCCAATCGCATCGTGATGGCGGCGCCTGCCGCGGGCGGCCAGTCGCGCGAGGAAGGCTCGGTACTCGGCGGCCTCGGTCGCCTGATCGACGGCGACAACTGATTAACCGGCTCAGCCCCGACGATAGGCGTCGGGGCGATGCAGTTCCATGTAACGATCCGGCGCCGCCAGCGGCGTGAAGCCGTAGCGGCCGTACAAGCCGTGCGCATCGCCGGTGACCAGCACCATGCGGCGCAGGCCTTGCAGGTCCGGGTGCGCGACGACTGCATCCATCAACCGCTTCGAATAACCGCGACCGCGATAGTCGGGCAGCACGAACACATCCGCCAGATAGGCGAAGGTTGCCCGGTCGGTGATCACGCGGCCGAACGCGACCTGCGCGCCGTCGACGAATCCGCCAAAGCAGATCGAGTGGGCGAGCGCACGGTCGAACACCGCTCGCGGCAAGCCTTTCGACCAGTAGGCCTCTTCCGCGAGGAAGCGATACACCGCGTCGAGATCAAAGGCCGCGAGGTCGGTCGAGACGCTGTACATGCCCGCCCCGGTCACCATGACGCGCGGAACGAATCCGCGCTGAACTGCGGATGGGTCGTGATCGGGCGCAGATCCACGAACTCGAACTGCGCGACCCGCAGTTGCTTGAGTTGCTCGATCGTCAGCGCGTCCCACTGTGCGTTCGGTTCCCCCTGCACGAACAGGTCGGAACCGATGTCCGCCACGTACAGGCCATAGGTCTGCATGGCGGCCGCAATGCGCTGCGCCTGCGGCGTCCAGTCCGGCGGGATCGCGAAGTCGCGACGCAAGCGCATCGCGGCACCGAAGGGGATACCCCCAGCGGTGGCGCCACCGGCAGCGTGTCGGGCCGGCCAGGTCGCCACGCGCGCCAGCACGCTGTCGCGCAGCGTCACGCGGAAAGCATGGCGGATCTCGCCGGCACTCGCTTCGCCGGCACGCGCCAGCAGCGGCAGGATCGGCAGCCCGGCGGCGTCGCCCGAGGTCCAGGTATCCGGGCGCATGGCGTTGCTGCGCAGGTCCCAGGCCGCAGTCGAGTAGGCGTACCACTGGCCATTGAGCTTGTAGCTGAAGTAGCTCTCCCACAAGCGACAACTGCCCTGCTCGACCACCAGCACATGGCGGTCGCCGCACACCTGCGCGTCGTTGCAATTGCCGCCTTCGGCCTTGAGGCCGGCGTCGGCCGGATACGGGAAGCGGCGCGCGGCGGGCGCCACGCTCGCGCAGTTGCGGACGAGGTCAAAGCCGCCCGCAGTGTTGGTCACCGCGCAGTCGCTCTCGTCCGGCACGCCATCGCCATTGCCGGCGCGCGGATCGGTCACGGAAAAAGAGACTGTCGGCCAGTCGCTGGATTGAGCACCGGCGCCCACCACGTTGTAGGGAATGCCGTAGTAGGTGTCGTACTGCGCCGAGTTGTCCTGATTGCCCCAGTCCGGGTGCAAGGGCACGGTACGCGCGCCGGCCTGTGTGATCAGGCTCATCCAGGCCGCGTTGTCGGGGTGCACCGGAAGCGTATCGATCGCGGTATTGAAGATCGCGTCCGCGGGGAATACCGCGCAGCCGCCAATCTCAGGCGCGCCCGCCGGTGGCGGTGGCGTCCCGCCTCCGCCACCCCCTGTGCCGCCACCTGAACCACTGCCGCCTGACCCACCACCCGGATTGCTCGCGGGCGGCGCCGACGTGCCACCGCCACCACCGCACGCCGTAACCATCATCCACGCAAGGAGCGCGAGCAGTTGCCCCCGGTGCATGCGCCTCGTTCCGTTCATCGACAACTCCTTCGGGACTCCGCTTGCCATCGTCACCACGGACCCGGCAACACGCCACCACAAGTCTCCGCAATGCGCATGCCAGATTGCCGGGAACTCACGCAAGCATCACCCGTTGTGAGCCGCACGCATTGCGTGGCGCAGGTCTCGGCGGATCGCGCGGTCAAATGCTGCAACTCAGCCGGCAGTCACACCGCGATGCCGCACCCCAGCGCGACGGATTTTGACATTGTCATAGCCCGGCAGGTGACGCAATGCGTCAGTCGAAGATGTCGAGGCGGGACGAACGCGGGACTTGCGCAGCTAGACAGACGGTGCGTCGTCCGGCACAGCCGCGGCCGCATCCAGACCCGCGGCACAGCGCGGGCACAGGCAGGCCTTGTTGATCAGCTCGGCCGGCACGCGGGCGAGGGCGTCCGTACTGATCGTCACTCTCGTGCACCAGCATTCGACATCGAGCCGCCCGGTCTGGGCCGGCGCACAGTGGTTGAGGCCGCCGCATAGCGGACACACAAGATTGGGAAGCGCATCCATACCATTCGAGCCCGCTGAGCCAGGCGCCGCCAACAGTGACAATGCCCGCGACCAACTGAAGGCATTGTCGTGATCTACGGGCCGAAACAATTCGGGCACCGCCTTGCAGCGATGCCCGCCCATGCATCGGCCGAACGCAGGATCCGAACGGCCGCAGTGTCGCTTGCGTGATCAGGCGCCGAGCTTCTTCTTCAACAGTTCGTTCACCTGTGCCGGCGAAGCCTTGCCCTTCGAAGCCTTCATGACCTGACCGACGAGCGCGTTGAAGGCTTTCTCCTTGCCGGCGCGGAATTCCTCGACCGACTTCTGGTTCGCCGCCAGCACCTCGTCGATGATCGGCTCGATCGCGGAGAGATCGGTGACCTGCTTCAGACCCTGCTTCTCGATGGCCTCGTCCGCGCTCGTCGCGTCGCCATTCCACAGCGCATCAAAGACCTTCTTGGCTGCCGAGTTCGAGATCGTGCCATCGGCGATGCGTGCAAGCATGCCAGCCAGCTGCGCGGGTTTGACCGGCGCATCGGTGATGTCGCGGCCTTCCTTGTTCAGGCGCGCGGCGAGCTCGCCCATGACCCAGTTCGCGGCCGGCTTGGCCGACGCCGCGCCCACGGCGGCGACGGTATCGACGTAGTACTGCGCCATCTCGCGGCTGGCGGTCAGCGTGGCA
The DNA here is from genome assembly GCF_014197015.1 of Niveibacterium umoris. Taxonomy (NCBI): domain Bacteria; kingdom Pseudomonadati; phylum Pseudomonadota; class Betaproteobacteria; order Rhodocyclales; family Rhodocyclaceae; genus Niveibacterium; species Niveibacterium umoris. The sequence continues at coordinate 1,252,186 of NZ_JACIET010000002.1, read as the reverse complement.
GCGTCATAAGCGGAGAGCTGGTACGCGTCGCGGAAACGCGCTTGCAGCGCGGCGGGCAACTCGGGCATCTCGCCCTTCACGCGGGCGATCCAATCGTCCGAGATGACCAGGGGCAGCAGGTCGGGATCGGGGAAGTAGCGGTAGTCGTGCGCGTCTTCCTTGCTGCGCATCGCGCGGGTTTCGCCGGCGTCCGGGTCGAACAGCACGGTCGCCTGCTGGATCGTGCCGCCGTCTTCCAGCGTTTCGATCTGATAAGCGATCTCGGCCTCGATCGCCTCCTTGAGGAAGCGGAAGCTGTTGAGGTTCTTCACTTCACGGCGGGTGCCGAGCTTCTCGGTGCCCTTCTTGCGCACCGACACGTTGGCGTCGCAGCGGAAGGAACCTTCCTGCATGTTGCCGTCCGAAATATCGATCCAGCGCACCAACGCGTGCAGCGCGCGGGCGTAGGCCACCGCTTCGTCGGACGAGCGCATCACCGGCTCGGTGACGATCTCCAGCAGCGGCGTGCCGGCGCGGTTCAGGTCGATGCCCGACATGCCGTGGAAGTCTTCGTGCAGCGACTTGCCGGCGTCTTCCTCGAGGTGGGCGCGGGTCAGCTGCACCGTCTTCTCGTAAGCCTTGTCACCTTCGCCGACCTGCACCGTGATCGTGCCGCCCTCGACCACCGGCAGCTCGTACTGGCTGATCTGGTAGCCCTTCGGCAGATCGGGGTAGAAGTAGTTCTTGCGGGCGAAGATGGAGCGCGGCGCGACCTTGGCGCCGATCGCGAGACCGAAGCGGATCGCCCGCTCGACCGCACCGCGGTTGAGCACCGGCAGCACGCCCGGCAGCGCGATGTCGATCGCCGAGGCCTGACGGTTCGCTTCCGCGCCAAAGGCGGTTGAACTGCCCGAAAAAATCTTCGATTGCGTCGAGAGCTGAACGTGTGTTTCCAGCCCGATCACGACTTCCCAGTCGGCTCTGCTCATTTCGCGTCTTCCATTCTCCGGCACCAAGAACGCGGCGCCGCATCCCGATTCAGTTGCATCGATTGACCCGCCGGTCGTAGAGGATCGGCAGGATGTAATCCATCGTGTTGCCCGGCTTGCAGTACTGCTCGCAGTTGCTGTAAGCGAGCGTGACCTTGGGCCCTTGTTCCCACATCCGCAGCGTGCAGCGCCCGCTGCGCGCCTTGAGTTCCACCGACGGCATACGCTGGGTCTGCGTGAAGTCCGGCAAGCCGAATTCGCAGACGCCGCCCAGCGGTGTCGCCAGCCGCGCGCGCAGGTACTTCACGTTCCCGTCGGTCACCTCGACATCTGCCTGCGCGATGTGGTGGCGTTCATCGTGCGAGGCACAGCGGAAACTCGCATTGAGCGGCTTGGCCTCCATCGCCTTTTTCGGCCGCCCGACCGACGGCGCTGCCGGCGCTGGCTCGGTTGCCTTCAACGGTGCCGGCGGCAAGGGCCGGTCGGCGCCCTTGCCGGACGGCGCACGCTCCGCAACAACCGGAGGCTTCGCCTTCTCGAACACCTCGTCCTGCTCGTCTGCGCCACGCCGCGAAGGTGTCTCGCACCCTGCCGCGACAAGCACCACGCCGAGCGACAGCGCCCTGCCGATCCCGCGCAAACCCGGCATCAATCAAGCCGCCCCGCGTTTGAACCCGGCCAGCAGTAACCCGACGCCGATGAACAAGGTGCCAAAGAAACGGTTGGTCCAGCGGATGTGGTTCGGATCGCGCAGGGCCGCCAGCACACGGGAAGCGAGCAGCGCATAGCCGCTCATCACAATCAGGTCGACCGCCACCAGGGTGGCCGCACAGATCAGGTACTGCGGCGCCTGCGACGCATGCGGGTCGATGAACTGCGGCAGCACCGCCAGCATGAACACGATGCCCTTCGGATTGCTGGCATTCACCAGAAAGCCGCGCAGCACCAGCGCGCGGCGGCGCGCGGGGACGATCTCGCCGTTGCTGTCGGCAAGCAGCGGCCGCGGCTCCGCACGCCACTGCTGCACGCCGAGCCAGACAAGGTAGGCCACGCCGAACCACTTGATGGCGTCAAAAGCCAGTTGCGAAGCGACCAGCAAGGCACCCAGGCCCATCGCGACGATGGCGACCAGCAGCAGCATGCCGAACTGCAACCCGAGGATGTTCCAGACCGCGCGCCGATAGCCGTAACGCAGACCGGCGGTCATGCACGACAGCGCGCCGGCACCGGGCGACAGGCTGATTGCCCACGAAGCGGCAAAGAAGGCGAGCCAGGTCTCGTGCGTCATCGGATCAGAGCGCCGGTGCCTTGCTGTGGAAGTCCGTCGCCTGCTGGAAGCGGTGCGCGATTTCGAGCATCCGCGCTTCATCGAAGTAGTTGCCGATCATCTGCAGCCCGACCGGCAGGCCGCCCGCACCGAAGCCGCAGGGGATCGACATCGCCGGCAGGCCGGCGAGGTTGATCGCGACGGTGTAGATGTCCGCGAGGTACATCTGCACCGGGTCGTCCGCCATCTGGCCGATCGGCCACGCGGTGGTCGGGCTCGCCGGACCAAGCAGCACATCGCACTGCGACAGCGCGGCCTTGAAGTCTTCCGCGATCAGGCGGCGCAGCTTGAGCGCCTGCAGGTAGTAGGCGTCGTAGTAGCCGTGCGACAGCACATAGGTGCCGACCATGATGCGGCGCTGCACTTCGCGGCCGAAGCCTTCGGCGCGGCTCTTGCAGTACATGTCCATCAGGTCGCGGTATTCCGCGGCGCGGTGGCCGTAGCGCACGCCGTCGAAACGGCTGAGGTTGGAGCTCGCCTCAGCCGGCGCGATCACGTAGTAGGCCGGGATCGCCAGTTCGGTCTTCGGCAGACTGACCTCGACGCGCACCGCGCCGAGCTTTTCCATTTCGCGGATCGCGGCTTCGATCGCTTCGCGCACGTCCGCCGCGAGGCCATCGCCGAAGTACTCCTTCGGCACGCCCAGGCGGACGCCAGCGAGCGGCTTGGCCGGGTCGGCCGGCGCCTTCGCGAGCAGGCGGGTGTAGTCCTCGGTCTCGCGCTCGGCGGAGGTCGAATCCTTCTCGTCGAAGCCAGCGAAAGCGTTGAGCAGGATCGCGCAGTCCTCGGCGCTCTTCGCGAACGGACCGCCCTGATCGAGCGAGGACGCATAGGCCACCATGCCCCAGCGCGACACCGCGCCGTAGGTCGGCTTCAGGCCCGTCACGCCGCACAGCGAGGCAGGCTGGCGAATCGAACCGCCGGTGTCGGTGCCGGTGATCGCCGGCGCCAGGCGCGCCGCCACTGCTGCCGCGGAGCCGCCCGAAGAGCCGCCCGGTACGCGCGAGACATCCCACGGGTTCTTCACCGCGCCGTAGGCCGAGTGCTCGTTGGTCGAACCCATCGCGAACTCGTCGCAGTTGGTCTTGCCCAGCATCACCGTGCCGGCCGCCTTGAGGCGCGCCACGACGGTGGCGTCGTAGGGGCTGACGAAGTTCGACAGGATCTTCGAGCCGCAGGTCGTCAGTACGCCTTCGGTACAGAAGATGTCCTTGTGCGCGATCGGGATGCCGGCGAGCGGCCCCACCGCCCCGGCCGCGCGTGCGGCATCTGCGGCCGCCGCCTGCGCCAGCGCGCCATCACGATCGACCGTGATGAAGGCATTGAGCGCCGGGTTCAGCGCGGCGATGCGGTCGAGGAAAGTCTGCGTCAGCTCGACGCTGGAAAATTGTTTTGCCGAGAGGCCGGCAGCAAGCTGTTTGAGGCTCAGTTCAAGCACGTTGGATCCGTGTGGCAGTGCCCGCGATCACCAGAGGTGGTGTACCGAAGGCTTGATCAATCGTTCGTAGATATCGCGCACCGCCGCCATTTCGGCGTCGGTGAGCGCACGCAGTCCTTCGACTGCAAGGTTGGCGTCAAGCTGGTCAGGGCGCGAGGCGCCCGGAATCACCGTCGACACTTGCGGGAACATCAGCACCCAGCGCAGCGCCCAGAGCGCCAGCGGCGTGTGGTCCGGGAACACCCGCTTGAGTTCCTCCACCGCCTGCAGGCCCAGTTCGTACGGCACGCCCGAGAAGGTCTCGCCCTTGTCGAACGCAGCGCCATCGCGGTTGAAGTGGCGATGGTCTGCCGCACCGAAGGTGGTCTCGCGGCCGAATTTGCCCGACAGCAATCCGCTCGCCAGCGGCACCCGCACGATCACGCCGATGTCACGCTTGGCCGCCTGTTCGAAGAACAGCCCGGCCGGGCGGTGGCGGAACATGTTGAAGATGATCTGCACCGTGGTCACGTTCGGGTACTCGATCGCCTTCAGCGCCTCCTCGACCTTCTCGACGCTGACGCCGAGGTTGAGGATCTTGCCCTCGCGCTTGAGGTCGTCGAACAGGCCGAAGATTTCGGGCCGGTAGAACACCTCGGTCGGCGGGCAGTGCAGCTGGATCAGATCCAGCGCGTCGAGGCCGGTGTTCTTCAGGCTGGCCTCGACGAACCCGCGCAGGCGCTCGACGGTGTAGCCGGCATTCACATGCGGCGAAATCTGGCGGCCGCATTTGGTCGCCACGAACACGCGCTCGCGCCGCGCGCGCACGACACGGCCGACGGCGGCTTCCGACATCCCGGCCGAATACACGTCGGCGGTGTCGATGAAGTTGATGCCGGCGTCGATCGCGCGATTCAGGATCGTCTCGGCGTTGGCGTCCGAGAAGGCATCGCCCCAGCGGCCACCGACCTGCCAAGTACCCAGCGCGATCTCGGAAACATCAAAACCGGTCTTGCCCAGCCTGCGTTGCTGCATGGCAGCCTCCCGCTTACTCGATGACCTTCGGAACCAGGTAGAGACCGTCTTCCGCCTGCGGCGCGACAGCCTGATAGGCATCGCGGCGATCGGATTCGGTCACCTGATCTGGGCGCAGGCGCTGAGCGACCGCCTGGGGGTGATAGAGCGGCTCGACACCGGCGGTATCCACCGCCTGCATGCGCTCGATCAAACCGAAAATGCCGTTGAGCTTTTCCAGCGAGGCCGCGGCCTCCTGATCGTCGAGCTCGAGCCGGGCAAGCCGCGCGATGCGGTGAACGTCGTCGTGAGTCAGCGACATGGCCGGAATTTCATTCAAAACAAGGAATTGAATAGGTTATCATAGACCCTTTACCCGCCCTAGCCGGACGGGTGCTGGGCACCGTCGAACGACGGTTTGCTGCCGCACGCGAGCGCATCCTCTCGCCGAACGGCCGCCCCGGTTTGCGACATCCGCGACCGGCCATGCGCCACAAGGGCGCTCCCCGCACCGCCCCGGGCACCCCCAGACACCAACGGATTAAACCTAAGACATGTTCGGATTCCTGCGTTCCTACTTCTCGAACGATCTCGCGATCGACCTCGGCACCGCCAATACCCTGATCTACGTCCGCGGCCGCGGCATCGTGCTGGACGAACCCTCGGTGGTGGCGATCCGCACCGAAGGCGGCCCCAACGCCAAGAAAACGATCCAGGCCGTCGGCGCCCAAGCCAAGCAGATGCTGGGCAAGACGCCGGGCAACATCACCGCGATCCGCCCGATGAAGGACGGCGTGATCGCCGACTTCACCGTCACCGAGCAGATGCTCAAGCAGTTCATCAAGAAGGTTCACCCCTCCTCGATGCTCGCCCCCAGCCCGCGCATCATCATTTGCGTGCCCTGCGGCTCGACCCAGGTCGAGCGCCGCGCGATCCGCGAGTCGGCGCTGGGTGCCGGAGCCTCGCAGGTGTACCTGATCGAGGAGCCGATGGCCGCCGCGATCGGCGCCGGCATGCCGGTGGCGGACGCAACCGGTTCGATGGTGGTCGACATCGGCGGCGGCACGACCGAGGTGGGCGTCATCGCGCTGGGCGGCACGGTGTTCGCCAGCTCGGTGCGCGTCGGCGGCGACAAGTTCGACGAAGCGATCGTCAACTACATCCGCCGCAACTACGGCATGCTGATCGGCGAGACCACCGCCGAGAACATCAAGAAGGAAATCGGCTCGGCCTTCCCGGGTTCCGAAGTGCGCGAGATGGAAGTCAAGGGACGCAACCTCGCCGAGGGCATCCCGCGCGGCTTCACAATCTCCAGCAACGAAATCCTCGAAGCGCTGGCAGATCCGCTCAACTCCATCGTCTCCGCAGTCAAGACCGCGCTCGAACAGACCCCCCCGGAACTGGGTGCCGACATCGCCGAGCGCGGCATGGTGCTGACCGGTGGTGGCGCACTGCTGCGCGACCTCGACCGCCTGCTGATGGAAGAGACCGGCCTGCCGGTGATCGTCGCCGAAGACCCGCTGACCTGCGTGGTGCGCGGCTCCGGCCTCGCGCTGGAAAAGATGGACAAGCTCGGCAACATTTTCGCCAGCGAATAAACCTGCCGCGCGGCGGCATCGCGAACAGCGCGCGCTTCGGGCGCGCGCTGTGCGTTAACTCCGCAGCGTCGCGCGCCCAGCACGAAAAACAGAACGCACTGACATGATGTCCGTCGTCGGCCACCAGCCACCTCCGTTCTTCAAGCGCGGCCTGCCCCCGGCGGCACGGCTGACGCTGTTCCTCGTGCTCTCGCTCGGGCTGCTGGTCGCCGACCTGCGCTTCCGTTACCTCGAAACCGTGCGCCACGGCATGACGGTTCTCGCCTACCCGCTGCAGATCGCTGCCGCCACCCCGGCCGAATGGGCCAACCGCACCTACGCCTACTTCTCGTCGCTGAGCCAGTTGCAGAGCGAGAACAAGGGACTTCGCAACACCGCGCTCAGCGATGCCAAACGCCTGTTGCGACAAGACAGTCTGGAGAAGGAAAACCAGCAGCTGCGCGACCTGCTCGCGATGCGCGAGCGCGTGTCGGCGCACAGCATCGCGGCGGAAGTGATCTATGCGGCGCGCGATCCCTTCTCGCGCCGGGTCATCATCGACCGCGGCGAACGTGATGGCATCGAGCCCGGCCTCGCCGCCATCGACCGTGCCGGCGTCGTCGGCCAGGTGACGCGCGTCTTCCCGCTGCAGGCGGAGATCACGCTGCTGACCGACAAGGATCAGGCGATACCGGTCAAGGTGGTACGCACCGGGCAACGCGCGGTGATGTTCGGCGCCGGCGGCGGACTGCTGGAACTGCGCTATCTCGCCGCCAACGCCGATGTCGAGCCGGGTGACGTCATCGTGACCTCAGGACTGGACGGCACCTATCTGCCCGATCTGCCGGTCGCCAAGGTTCTCAAGGTCAATCGGGACGATGCACGCGGCTTCGCGCGTTTCATCTGCCAACCCGTCGCCGGCATCGAGCGCAGCGGTGCGGTCCTGGTGCTCGGTCGCACGGTCAAACCCATCCCCGACCCGACCGCCAATCTGCCCGCGCCAACGCCCGCGCCCGGCGGCCGTTCGAAGAGGAGGTGAGATGCAGCCCAACCATCGCTCCAGCCGCATCCTGCTTCCAGTCCGCATGGGCTGGGTATGGTTCACGCTCATCGTCGCGCTGACGCTCAATCTCGTGCCGACGCGCGCCCTGCCCGGCGTGCCGGACTTCGTCGCGCTGGTGCTCGCCTTCTGGTGCGTGCGCGAGCCGCTGCGCGTGAGCATGGGCGCCGGATTCGTCTTCGGCCTGATGACCGACATCGGCTTCGGCGCAGCGCTCGGCCAGCACGCGCTCGCTTACGTGCTGCTCGCCTTCATCGCCGGCACCATGAGCCGCCGCCTGCTGTGGTTTCCGCCCGCCGCCCAGGCACTGCAGATGCTGCCGCTGTTCCTGATGACGCAGATCGTGATGCTGGTGGTGCGCCTCATCGCCGGCGCCGAATTCCCGGGCTGGGAATACTTCTTCACGACCTTCACCACTGCCCTGCTGTGGTTCCCGGCGCACTACGTCCTGCTGCTGCCGCAGATGCGCCCGGTCGAGCGCGACGAGAACCGCCCGCTTTGAGGCGGATCGAAGCCTGATGGAATTCAAGACACCCGAACAGGAGATTGCGCGTTTCCGCGGCCGCGTGCTGGCAGCAGGCGTGTTCGTGTTCGTCTGTTTCGGGCTGCTGGTGTCGCGCTTCGTGTGGTTGCAGGTGATCAAGCACGATTACTACAGCACCCGCGCCGAAGACAACCGCATCTCGCTGGTGCCGATCGTGCCCAACCGCGGGCTGATCGTCGATCGCAACGGCGTCGTGCTGGCGCGCAATTATTCGGCCTACACGCTGGAAATCACGCCGGGGCGCATCAAGGATCTGGACGCCACGATCGATGCACTGGCCGGCGTCATCGACATCGAAGCGAAAGACCGCAAGCGCTTCAAGAAACTGCTCGAAGAGAGCAAGACCTTCGAAAGCCTGCCGATCCGTAACCGGCTCACTGACGAAGAGGTCGCACGTTTCGTTGCGCAGCGTTATCGTTTCCCCGGCGTCGATATCAAGGCACGCCTGTTCCGCCAGTATCCGGAAGGCACTTTCGCCTCACACGTGCTCGGCTACATCGGCCGCATCAACGACCGCGAAAAGCAGCGCATCGAAGAAGACGACGAGCGCGCGGCGAACTACCGCGGCACTGACCATATCGGCAAGAGCGGGCTGGAACAGAGTTACGAAGACGAACTGCACGGCACCACCGGTTTCGAGCAGATCGAAGTGGATGCCGGCGGCCGCGCGGTACGTTCGCTCGCGCGCACGCCGCCTGTCCCGGGCCGCAAGCTGGTCCTGACGCTGGACGCGAAACTGCAGAAGATCGCCGAGGCGGCCTTCGGCAATCGCCGCGGCGCGCTGGTTGCGATCGAACCCGGCAGCGGTGGCGTGCTGGCGCTGGTGTCGATGCCCACCTTCGACCCGAACCTGTTTGTCGACGGCATCGATCCGCAGAACTGGGACGCGCTCAACAATTCGCCTGACCATCCACTGATCCAGCGCGCGATCTACGCCTCCTACCCGCCCGGCTCGACTTTCAAGCCCTTCATGGCGACAGCAGCGCTGATGACCGGCAAGCGCTCGGCCACGCAGGCCATCTCCGACCCCGGCTTCTTCTGGTTCGGCGGGCACCAGTTCCGCGACGACAAGAAGGGCGGCCACGGCTCGGTGGACATGGCCAAGTCGATCATCGTCTCCTGCGACACCTACTACTACTCGCTCGCCAACGAGATGGGCATCGACGCGATTGCCCGCACGCTGGGCCAGTTCGGCTTCGGCTCCCGCACAGGCATCGATATCGCCGGCGAAGCGAGCGGCGTATTGCCCTCGCCGGAATGGAAGAAGAAACACTTCAAGAAACCGGAACTGCAGAAGTGGTATGCCGGCGAGACCATCTCCGTCGGCATCGGGCAGGGCTACAACAACTACACGATGATGCAACTCGCGCATGCCACCGCAACGCTCGCGGCAGGCGGCGTGATGTACAAGCCGCACCTGGTGAAGTACGTGCAGGATCCGCGCACCAATGCGCGGCGCGTGATCGAGCCCCAGCCGCTCAAGACGATCCCGATCAAGCCTGAACACATCAAGGTGATCCACGACGCGATGGTTGGCGTGAACAAGTACGGCACTGGGGCGCGCGCTTTCGCCGGCGCCCAGTACGTGGCAGCAGGCAAGACCGGCACCGCGCAGGTGTTCTCGCTCAAAGGCGCCAAGTACGAGTCGCACGCGGTGGGCGAACGATTGCGCGACCACGCGCTGTTCATCGCCTTCGCCCCGGCCGAAGCGCCGAAGATCGCACTGGCGATCCTCGTCGAGAACGGCGGCTTCGGCGCGGAATCCGCCGCGCCGATCGCGCGCCAGGTGCTGGACTATTACCTGCTCGGCAAGGAACCCGCCGGTGCCGCGCCTGAACAACCGGGGGCCGAATGATCCTGCAACGCCTGTGGCGCCGCATCGCCGCCCCGATCGATCCCTTCCTGTTCGTGCTGGTCGTGATGCTGATCTGCTTCACGACTGTGGTTCAGCTCTCCGCTTCACCGGATCGCTGGCAGGCGCAGATGATCAACACCGCGGTCGGGCTCGTCGTTCTGTGGACGGCGGCCAACGTCACGCCGCAATTGCTGCAGCGCTTTGCCCTGCCACTCTACGTGCTGGGCGTTCTGCTGCTGGTAGCGGTGGCGCTCTTCGGGCAGATCTCGAAAGGTGCGCAACGCTGGCTCGACCTGGGTGTGATGCGCATCCAGCCCTCCGAGCTGCTGAAGATCGCGATGCCGCTGATGCTGGCCTGGTACTTCCAGCTACGTGAGGGCTCGCTGGCGGTGCGTGACTTTCTCGTGGCGGGCGCGCTGCTTGCCGTGCCAGTCGGCCTGATCGCCAAGCAGCCGGACCTTGGCACCGCGATTCTGGTGCTCTCGTCGGGCCTGTTCGTGATTTTCTTCGCCGGCCTGTCGTGGAAGCTGATCGCGCCGGTGCTGCTCGCCGGCGTGGTCGGTGTGGGCGCCATCATCGCCACCGAAGACCGGATCTGTGCGCCGGAAGTGCAGTGGCCGGGCCTGCGCGAGTACCAGAAACACCGCATCTGCACCCTGCTCGACCCAACCTCGGACCCGCTCGGCAAGGGATTCCACACGATCCAGTCGGAAATCGCCATCGGCTCCGGCGGTGTGCTGGGCAAAGGCTGGCGCAACGGTACCCAGACGCAGCTTGAATTCATCCCCGAGCGACACACCGACTTCGTGTTCGCCGTCGTGTCGGAAGAGTTCGGCCTGCTCGGCAACGTCGGCCTGCTATTCATTTTCCTGCTGGTGATCATGCGAGGCCTGATGATCGCCGCCAACGGCGCCACCGTGTTCGGGCGCCTGCTGGCGGGCGCGATCTCGCTGTCCTTCTTCACCTACGTGTTCGTGAACATGGGCATGGTCACCGGGATCCTGCCAGTGGTGGGGGTGCCGCTGCCGCTGGTGAGCTACGGCGGCACCGCACTGGTGACGCTTTGCCTTGGCTTGGGTATCCTGATGAGTGTTGCCCGTCACCGGACGCTGCTCCAGAAATGATCCGCCGCGCTATCCGTAACGGTTCCACCCGCCTGCCGATCGGCGGCCTTTCGGCCCTGACGGCCGCGCTGATCCTTTCGGCTTGCGCCACCTCTCCGGCGCCGGTCAGCCCGCAACCCGAGGCCAGGCCGACACCGCCCGCGACCGCCGGCACCGCCACAAAGCCGAAAGTCGTGCAGAAGCGCGGTGGCGGCTATTACAAGGACGACGGCCCCGGCGACGACATCCCCGACAACCTCGACGCGATTCCGGACGCCACGCCACGCGCCGAACCGCTGCACCCCTTCGCCAACAATCCGTACAACGTGTTCGGCAAGGACTATGTGCCGGCGACCTCCGTGAAGCCGTATCAGGAACAGGGGCTGGCCTCGTGGTACGGCCGCAAGTTCCACGGCAAGCCCACGTCGAGCGGCGAGAAGTACGACATGTACGGCATGACGGCCGCACACCCGACGCTGCCGATCCCGAGCTATGCGCGCATCACCAACCTGCGCAACGGCAAGTCGGTGATCGTGCGGATCAACGACCGCGGCCCCTTCCACACCGGGCGTTCGATCGACCTTTCCTACGCCGCCGCGTACAAGCTCGAGTACCTTGACACCGGCCACACCGATGTCGAAATCGAAGCCATCGTGCCGGAAGGCATTGAGGTGCTCGCCGAGAACATTCCGCCGATCCGTCAGCGCGGCAAGCCGGTCAAGCGCAACAGCCCGCCACCAGTGACGCTGGCACAACGCACGCCGGCGCCAGCGGACAAGGCTCCGCCAGTAATCGCGTCGGCCGAGGCGACGCCGCCCACGGCTTCGCTGCCGCCATCGATAGACGTAAAGCCGCTGGCGCCAGCCGCCGTGGCAACGGTCGCGACCGCAGCCGGGGCGGCCACGACCGCAAGCGCAGCAGCGACGGCACCGCTGGTCACCGCCGCCGCGACGACGCCGCCGCCAGTCCCCACCGCGACGCAACGCTCGGGCATCTTCCTGCAACTGGGCGCATTCACCACCGCGGCCAATGCTGAAAGCTTCCGCAAGTTCGTTGGTGGCGAACTCTCTGCGCTTGCAGGGCAGCTCGAAGTCCTGCTGCTCGACGGGCGTTTCCGCCTTCATGCGGGCCCCTTTGCCAGCGAAAGCGAAGCGCGCAGCATGGCCGTGAAGATTTCCGACGCATTGCGCTTCAAACCCTTCCTGGTCACACGCTGACCCTGCCGGGCCAAAGTATCGCGAAACACTTTCGCGCCCGGATTGCTGCGCTGCGGCAGGTATAATTCCGCCTCCCCTGCGCTGCGCCCACTACCCTGCCCTGCGATACCCCATGACACGATTTGCTGCCCTGATCACCGCATTTGCGCTGACCCTGATCGCCCCGCTCGCCGGCGCGAGCGAACCCACGCCGCCTGCGCTTGCCGCGAAGGCCTGGCTGCTCTACGACGTTGGCTCCGGCCAGGTGCTGACGGCGCAAGGCGCCGACGAGCGCATCGAACCCGCCTCGCTGACCAAGCTGATGACTGCCTATGTGACCTTCAGCGCACTCAAGGCAAAGACGATCTCGATGGATCAGCAGGTTGCGGTGTCGGAAAACGCGCGCAAGTCCAGCCTTGACGGTTCGCGCATGTTCATCATGCCGGGCATGCCGGTCACGGTGAAGGAACTGATCCAGGGGATGATCGTGCAGTCCGGCAACGACGCCTGCGTGGCGCTGGCCGAGTTGATCTCCGGTTCGGAAGAAGCCTTCGTGTCGCGCATGAACAAGGAAGCGCAGCGACTGGGCATGAAGAACAGCCAGTTCCGCAACGCCGCGGGGCTGACCGCCGACGGCCATTACATGAGCCCGCGCGATCTGTCGATCCTTGCCGCCGCGATCATCCGCGACTTCCCCGAGTACTTCTCCTTCTATTCGCAGAAGGAATTCACCTACAACAAGATCACCCAGCCGAACCGTAACCGCCTGCTGTTCATCGACCCGACGGTCGACGGCATGAAGACCGGCCATACGGCGGCGGCAGGCTACTGCCTGGTGTCGACGGCCAAGCGCGGCTCGCGTCGGCTGATCTCGGTGGTCACCGGCACCACATCCGACGCAGTACGGACAGCCGAATCGCAGAAGCTGCTGAATTTCGGCTTCCTGTCCTGGGAAACGACCAGGCTATACGCCGCCAATGCCGCCGTACAAACCTTGCCAGTCTGGCAGGGCAAGACGGACAGCGTGAAGGCTGGCTTCATGAACGATCTGGTGCTGTCGGTGCCGCAAGGCGATGCTGCCAAGCTGAAGGTCCAGCTCGAGAGCCGCCAGCCCCTCAAGGCGCCGATCGCCAAGGGCGCACAACTGGGTACGCTGACGGTCACGCTCGATGGCAAAGCGCTCGGCACCTACCCGGTGGTGGCGCTCGAGGCGGTGGAACAGGCCGGCTTCTTCGGCCGCATGTGGGACGCGATCCGCTTCTGGATCAAGAACCTCTGACCCTCGGGAGGCACGCGATGTCGAACGAAGAGTTGCTGCAATTCCCCTGCGATTTCCCGATCAAGGTGATGGGTGAAACGCGGGACGACTTCGCGCACACCATCATCGCAGTGGTCCAGCAGAACGCGCCGGATTTCGATGCCAGCGGCGTCGAGATGCGCGCGTCGAGTGGCGGCAAGTACATCAGCCTGACCTGCACCGTGCGCGCCACTTCGCGCGAACAGCTCGACAACATCTACCGTTCGCTGACCGGGCACCCCTTCGTCAAGGTGGTGCTCTGAGAAACCCTCGGGCCGCGTGGCGCGCACGCCGCCATAAACGCGCGGGTATGGGGGAATAACCCCAACACCCGCAGCGTTGCCCGGTTGGCGCCCGGCCGATAAAATCCCTTTTTTCGTCAAGCCCTTGCGTTGTTGCGGGGCAAGCGCCACCGCATGAACGCCCTGCCCCCTCCACTGCTGCGCAAGCCGCTCGGCCGCGTCGAGTACGAACCGACCTGGCACGCGATGCAAGCGTTCACACGCGCCCGCACCGGCGATACGCCGGACGAGCTGTGGCTGGTCGAGCATCCGCCGGTGTTCACGCTGGGCCTCGCCGGCAAACCGGAACACCTGCTGCGCGAAACCGGCATCCCGCTGGTGAAGATCGACCGCGGCGGCCAGATCACCTATCACGGCCCCGGCCAGGCGGTCGTGTATCTGCTGATCGACCTCGCGCGGCGCGAGATCAAGGTGCGCGAACTGGTGAGCCTGATCGAACAGGCGATCCTCGATGTGCTGCGTGACTACGGCATAGGCGCCGAATTGCGCGACGGCGCGCCCGGCGTCTATGTCGGCGGCGCCAAGATCGCCGCGCTGGGCCTGAAGATCGCCAACGGCTGCAGCTACCACGGGCTATCGCTCAATTGCGACATGGATCTTTCGCCGTTTTCGGCGATCAATCCATGCGGCTATCCGGGCCTGGAATCGGCCCAACTGAAGGATTTCGGCGTCGTCGATCCACTCGACGTCGTGCATCGCAAACTGGCGGACGCGCTCGACGCGCGCTTCGCCCACCACCACGCTGCCCGCCGGGCAGCGGCCTGAAAGGACATCATGGCTGAAGTCGGCAAGAAGCTTCGCGGCGCGGACAAAACGGCGCGCATCCCGATCAAGATCGTTCCGGTGGCCGAAAAACTGCGCAAGCCGGAATGGATCCGCATCCGGCTGGGCGGCGCCGAGGAAACCGCGCGCTTCAACGAAATCAAGGACACGCTGCGCGATCACAAGCTGCACACCGTGTGCGAGGAAGCCTCCTGCCCGAACATCCATGAATGCTTCGGCAAGGGCACTGCGACCTTCATGATCATGGGTGACATCTGCACCCGCCGCTGCCCCTTCTGCGATGTGGGTCATGGGCGCCCGAACCCGCTCGACGAAAACGAGCCGGCCAACCTCGCCAAGACGATCGCGGCGATGCGCCTGCGCTATGTGGTGATCACCTCGGTGGATCGCGACGATCTGCGCGACGGCGGTGCCCAGCACTTCGTTGACTGCATCCGCGAAACGCGCGCCGCTTCGCCGAAGACCACGATCGAAGTGCTGGTGCCGGACTTCCGCGGCCGCATGGACATCGCACTGGAGATCTTCGACCAGGCACCGCCCGACGTCATGAACCACAACCTCGAAACCGTGCCGCGTCTCTACAAGGCGGCCCGCCCGGGTTCCGACTACGCCTACTCGCTGCAGTTGTTGAAAGAATTCAAGGCGCGCCATCCGGATGTGCCGACCAAGTCCGGCCTGATGGTGGGCCTCGGCGAGACCGACGAGGAGATCCTCGAAGTGATGCGCGACCTGCGCGCCCACAACGTCGAGATGCTCACCATCGGCCAGTACCTGCAGCCCTCCGGCGGCCACCTGCCGGTGCTGCGCTACGTGCATCCCGACACCTTCAAGATGTTCGAGACCGAAGCGCTGAAGATGGGCTTCAAGAACGCCGCCTGCGGCCCGATGGTACGCTCTTCCTACTGGGCCGATCAGCAGGCACAGGGTGCCGGGGTGGTCTGAAACCCGCGCTCCGTCACGCTCTGGAAGCGGCCCGCCCTGTGCGGGCCGTTTTGTTTCTGACATCCCGTTACAGGTGTACGGCTGTCATGGCCGTGAAAGCCAAACCGGTGTCCCGTGACGACAAGTTGGTTGGCAGGGGTGGCGCCTACGATTCGTCTCACCCAAACAGCGCGGTTTCGAAGATTAGAGAGTCCCCACCGCGCGGGACTCGCAAAGACGAAAGGAACCCCTCCATGAAAACCCAACTGCTTATCGCCGCTGCCGCCGCCACCTTCGCGGGTTCGGCCCTCGCCGCGGACGAAGGCTTCTACATCGGCGGTAACGTCGGCGCATCGAAGCACGATGTCTCCGGTGTCGCGGATGTGAAGGACAACCCGACGACATGGGGCCTCTACGGCGGCTATGACTTCAACCGCAACTTCGCGGTCGAACTGGGCTACCAGGACCTCGGCAAGGCGGAAGCCGGCGGTTACCAGTCGAAGAACTACGCGGTGTCGACCGACCTTGTCGGCAAGCTGCCGGTGAGCGACCGCTTCGACGTCTTCGGCAAGGTCGGCCTGGCCTATGTTGATCGCAAGGTCGAAGGTTACGGTACCGAAGACAGCCAGTCGGGCACCGCCGCCAAGCTTGGCCTGGGCGCCGAGTTCAAGGCGACGCAGAACGTCGGCATCCGTGCGGAAGTCGCGCACTACATGGGCGCGCCGAAAATCGAGACGGCCACGGCGAGTTTCGACAAGAACACCACGGTCTTCACGATGGGCGTGAATTACAAGTTCTGACCCGCCGTGCGCGTCAGGTAACAAAGCGCAACGAAAAGGGGCGGTCCTCGGGCCGCCCTTTGTCATTTGTGCAAGCACATATTGAGCGCCTGCCCGCCGGCGGCATTCCGATCCTAGAATGTCCTGATCGCAAACGGACACCACGAGCATGCAGGACACCTGGCTGAGCAGCGCATTGCTACTTGTTCACACCGCGCTCATCGACCGCGGCGTCGATGCCGACGAGGTTGCGCGCGAAGCCGGCATCGACCCGGCAAGCTTGCACGATCCGAACGCGCGCATCCCGCTTGAGCCGGCGGCGCGATTCTGGGCCGGTGCGGTGCACGCGGTGGGCGGCGACCACGGATTCGGACTGGATGTGGCGATGAAGCTCAATCCGACAGCGCTGCACGCGGTCGGCTTCGCATGGTTCGCAAGTGCCAGCCTGCGCGAGGCGTTCCGCCGGCTGGTGCGCTACTTCCGCATCGTCACCTCGGTCGATGAGGTCGAGATCCGCGTCGAGGAGGGCCGATCCTGGCTCATCTTCAACACCGAAGAGGGTTACACCCTGCCGCGCAGTTACGATGCCCGCATGGCGTCGCTGGTACGCCTGTGTCGTGCGATCTGCGGTACGTCCTTCACGCCCGCGGCAGTTCGACTGCGCCACGCCGAGAACGACAGCGCCAACCGCATGCGCGCCTTTTATGGCGTCGATCCGGAATTCGGCGCCGACGAATACGCCATCGCGATCAGCGACGAAGATCTGGACCGGCCGCTGCCGACCGGCAACTCCGAACTCGCGCTCTCGGCGGAAAACATTGCTTCGGAGTATCTCGCGCGCCACGCCCGTGACGACATTGCGGCGCGGGCCCGGCGGGCTTTGATTGAACTGCTGCCATCGGGCAACGTGAATCGCGCCACGATTGCGAAGAAGCTGCTGCTGTCGGAGCGCACCCTGCAGCGCCGCCTCGCGGATCAGGGCCTGAGTTTCGCGGGCCTGCTCGACGAATTGAGGCGCGAGATGGCGGAAGACTATCTGCGCACCGGCACCCACTCGATCAACGAGATCGCCTACCTGCTCGGTTTCGCCGAAATTGCCAGCTTTACCCGCGCCTTCCGGCGCTGGACCGGTCTTGCGCCATCGAGCTGGCGCGACGCGCAGTTCGGCGGCGTCGCCGCTTGATCGCCGCTCAGGCGCCGCTGCGGCCCGATTGCGCGATCAAGGTCAGGTGCGTGATCAGCTCGCGCTGGTAACGCGTCAGCGTCTGATCCCGACGGAAACACAGCTTCATCTCGCGACTGCCCCAGGCGTCGTCAAGCTCGACCAGCGCCAGAGGCATGGCACGCGAAGCCGACAGCGCCGCCGAGTGCGGCACCACCGCGACACCTACACCGGCACTGACCATACGACAGACCGCCTCGAACGCCCGCACCTGGGCGCGAATGCGCGGGCGGCGACCGGCCTCGCGCGCCCGTTCGAGCAGGAATCCGTGAATCGCGCTGTCGGCGGACAGGCCGACGTAGTGCTCGCTCAAGGTCTCTGCGAATTGCAGCCGCCCCCGCGCGGCAAAGGGGTGATCGGTCGCGCAAACCAGTACCAGTCGGTCCGCGCGGTAAGGCAGGAAGGCCAGATCCGGCCCGCCGACTTCGCCCGCAACGATGCCGACATCCGCCGCGCCTGCGACAACCGCGCTGACGATTGCCGGACTCGAATGCTCTTCGAGCAGCACGTCGACTTGCGGCTGGGCGGCAAGAAAACCCGCCAGATCCTGCGGCAGACTGCCGCCGATGGCGTTGGTATTGGCGAACAGCCGCACCACGCCGGCAACGCCGCGCGCAAAGGTGCCCAGCTCGGCATCGAGCAAGGCCACTTCCGACAGCACACGGCGCGCGTGGCGCAGCATCGACTCACCGGCCGGCGTCAGCGCCACGCCGCGCGGCAAACGTTCGAACAGCGGCGCACCGGCGGCCTCTTCGAGCCGGCGCACCCGTGCCGACGCGCTCGCGGGCGCAAGGTGCACCCGCTCCGCGCCTTGGGTGAGGTTGCCGCAAGCGGCAATCGCTGCGAACAGCTGGAGGTCGGTCAGGTCGTATCTCACGCACGCTTTCGTTCGTCAAAACCGAATGATTACTTCGGAAAATACCGATTGTCCATACGGCGCACGATCGCATTCAATGGACACTCAGCCGGAACCTCCGGCCCTATGAGCTCATCTAGTGTTCCGCAATTCCGAAACCACCGGTTTCTGGCTCGCGATCCTTGCCGCGCTGGGTTTTTCAGCCAAGGCCATTTTCGTGAAGCTGGCCTATCCCTACGGCGTCAGCCCGCTGGCGCTGCTTGCGCTGCGCATGGCCTTCGCCGCGCCGGTGTTCGCCTTCATCGCCCTGCGCGCCTCGCGCAACGCGACGCCCCTCAAGGGTGGCGACTGGATCGCGCTGCTGGCGCTCGGGCTGCTCGGCTACTACGGCGCGTCGATTCTCGATTTCATGGGCCTGCAGTACATCTCGGCGGGTCTGGAACGTCTGATCCTGTTCACCTACCCGACCCTGACCCTGCTGATCGCGGTATTCGTGTTTGACCGCAGCTTCTCGCGGCGCGATTTTGCGGCGCTCGGGCTGACCTGGCTCGGCATTGCGCTGGCCTTTGCGCACGACCTGCAACTGCGCGGCGATGCCACCGTTGTATTGCTGGGCGGCGCCTTGGTGTTTGCCTCGGCGGTCTGCTACGCGCTGTACCTCACCGGTTGCGGCGAGATGGTGTCGCGGCTGGGCAGCCGGCGCTTCACCGCGCTCGCGATGTGCGTTTCCACCGCCGCCACCTTTCTGCACTTTGGCGCCACGCAACAGCTCGAAAACCTGGCGCAACCGCTGCCGGTGCTGGCGCTGGCTGGCGCAATGGCGCTGTTCTCGACGGTGCTGCCGGTCTTCATGTTGAGCGCGGCGATCCGCGAGCTCGGCGCGACGCGCACCGCGATGCTCGGCAGCATCGGCCCGATCCTCACGATCGGCCTCGGTGCGGTATTCCTGAATGAACCGGTGTCGGCCGCGCAACTTGCCGGCACCGTGCTGGTCGTGCTCGGCGTGTCGCTCGCCGGCAAGCCGACCGCCAAGAAACATGAGGCCCATGCGCCGCTCAAGCGCGCGCAAGCCTAGTACCGGTGTTTCCTCCCTCAGGTCTCGTACCTTGAGTTTGGCGCGACGTTCCGACGTCGCGTTTTTTTTTGGCAGCCGCGGACCGGCCCGCAGCCTGTGGCCGCCCGCCTCAACGGCTAAACTGTCAGGTTCGTTCAATCCACGCGGACACCCCGCCATGCAACATACCGAATTCGCCAGCGACAATACCGCCGGGATCTGCCCCGAGGCGATGGAAGCCTTGCTCGCCGCCAACAGCGGACACATGGCTTCGTACGGCAACGACGATTGGACGCGCCGCGCCTGCGACGCGATCCGCGCCACCTTCGAGACCGACTGCGAAGTCTTCTTCGTCTTCAACGGCACCGCAGCCAACTCGCTCGCGCTCGCCTCGCTGTGCCAGAGCTACCACAGCATCGTCTGCCACAAGCTCGCGCACGTCGAAACCGACGAATGCGGCGGGCCGGAATTCTTCTCCAATGGCACCAAACTGCTGCTCGCCGGCGGCGCCGACGGCAAGCTCGACATGCGCGGTGTCGAGAAACTGATCTCGGCACGCAGCGACATCCACTACCCGAAACCTCGCGCCGTCACGATCACCCAGTCCACCGAGGTCGGCACCGTTTATTCGCTGGAAGAAGTGCGCGCGCTGGGCGAAGGCTGCCGCGAACACGATCTCGCCTTCCACATGGACGGCGCCCGCTTTGCCAACGCGGTCGCCAGCCTTGGCGTGAGCCCGGCGGACATCACCTGGCGCGCGGGTGTCGATGTGCTCTCTTTCGGCGGCACCAAGATGGGCATGCCTGTTGGCGAAGCAGTGGTGTTCTTCGATCACGACATGGCCAAGGACTTCGCCTACCGCTGCAAGCAGGCCGGCCAGCTCGCCTCGAAAATGCGCTTCCTGTCGGCTCCCTGGGTCGGCATGCTCGCCGAAAACGCCTGGCTCACGCGCGCCGCCCACGCCAATGCGATGGCGCGCCGCCTCGGCAACGCGCTGGCCCGCCTGCCCGGCATCGCGCCACTCTTCCCGGTGCAATCGAACGCGGTATTCGTCAGCATGCCGCAGCACGCCGCCGACGCCCTCAAGGAAAAGGGCTGGGCCTTCTACAGCTTCATCGGCGCAGGCGGCGCGCGCTTCGTGTGCTCGTGGGCAACGCAGCCGGAACAGGTGGATGCGCTGGTGGCGGATGTGAAGGCTTGTCTCGCGTGATCATGCAATCATCAAATGCTTGCTTCGGCCTTGCGCTCGCTCTGCTGACGCTCTCCCAGCTCCCATTCGCGGTCGCCGCAGACGCGATTCCAAATGGCACCAATCACGCGCCGCAGGTTTTTGATGTCGTCCCCCTGGATCGCCCCTATTCAAAGTTCAGCAACGCCCAAAAGGCGCTCTTTGCGAGTGAATATGACGCGCTCGATCGGGCGGATCAGCCACCGTTTCCGATCGACGGAATCGCTCCATTGATACCGGAGATTCGATCCGCGGCTCAAGACCAGTTGAGCCTGAGGAGCAAAGTCAAAATCCGAATGCTGGCAGACATCTCAGAATCAGGGACGGTCACCGCCACCTCACTGCTCGGACCCGCCCCGGAAGCGAGTGAGATCCCGTTTGTCTTGGCCGTATCAAAGGCGCTTACGAAGGCCCGGTTCCAGCCAGCACTCTGCAGCGGAAAGCCATGTGCAATGGCGTTTCCGCTCTATCTGGAACTCACCGAGAACAGCGCCGCTTGGGCGCCAACGCTTGTAACGGGGCCTCTCGTCGGCGCTCACCCCGGTTCGTGCAACTGGAACATGCCGGACGACGTGTCAACGCCCGATAACCCATTCGAGTCACGCAGTGTAGTCATCGCCTATCGTCCGGCGGAGAACGGCTCCATCTTAGTGCTCGGCGTTGTGCAATCCAGCGGTTTTCCGGCACTTGACAGTGCAGCCATAAAGATCCTCTCGACCTGCAAGCCACGCTTGCGCAATGACGAACGCTCCAGCGACGAAAGCGTCGCGCACATTCGGCTAGCGTTCTACAAATCGGCACCCGCGCCAGCGCTCGAGAGTCCGCAACCGGTCCCGGGCGCCTGCAACATGCCTGAATTTCCAGCAAGCGTTACGCGCCGGCAAGTCGGCAAACTCTCATTCTCTGTTCAGGCACTGATCGAAGCCAGCGGCGCGTTGTCACAAACCCGGATACACCAATCTACCGGTGACAAAGCCGTCGACGATCAGATGGCAAGCCAACTCAGCAAGTGCCGCTGGCGTCCTGGGAAAAACATCTTCGGCGAGCCCACGCCGGGACGCGTCGAAATTGCGGTTACAGGAGAGACCATCACGCGATAACTCCGATTGGCCGCGAATGCTAGGTCGGTCACAAGTCCGGCCCCAGACCTACCTCTGTGGGGCGGCGACTTCTCGCGTTTCGGGTCTAATCCGGCAAGCGACTGGACGCGCGCTTCCCACACACCACCAGCCCAACGTATGGCACCTCCTTTGCTTGGCTCAAGTCAGCCAATCAGGGAGGCGCGCGTGAAATCACCGATCC
Source organism: Niveibacterium umoris (assembly GCF_014197015.1). Lineage (NCBI taxonomy): Bacteria > Pseudomonadati > Pseudomonadota > Betaproteobacteria > Rhodocyclales > Rhodocyclaceae > Niveibacterium > Niveibacterium umoris. The sequence continues at coordinate 1,230,381 of NZ_JACIET010000002.1, read as the reverse complement.
AGAGCTATCTTGAATCGCTTCACGCCGAATTGTCGTCGCTGCGCAGCGGCGAGGTGGCGAGCTATATCCCCGAGCTGACGAAGGCCGATCCGGACTGGTTCGGCATCTGCGTCGTCACCGTGGATGGCGTGGCCTACACGGCCGGCGACACGGCGCAGCGCTTCACGATCCAGTCGGTGTCAAAACCTTTCGTGTACGCCACCGCGCTGGCGGACAAGGGGCGTGACTTCGTTGGCCGGCGGGTCGGTGTAGAACCCAGCGGCGATGCGTTCAACTCGATCAGCCTGCATCCCCGAACCGGGGCACCGCTCAACCCGATGATCAATGCTGGTGCAATCGCATCCGCCGGCATGGCGGCCGGCACCACTGCCGAGCAGCAATGGGAACGCATCGCCGATTCGCTCGGCGTATTCATGGGCCGGCCGATCACGCTGGATGAAGCGGTCTACCGCTCCGAGAGCGATACCGGCTTCCGCAACCGCGCAATCGCCTGGATGCTGAAGAACTTCGGGATCATCGACGGCGACCCGATGGCCGTGCTGGAAAACTATTTCCGCCAGTGCTCGGTGCTGGTGGACTGCCGTGATCTCGCCTACATGGCTGCGACGCTGGCCAACGGCGGCGTGCATCCGCTCACCGGGCGCCGCGCCTTGCCGGCGCCCGACGTCGAGCGCGTGCTCAGCGTCATGGCCACCTGCGGCATGTATGACTACGCCGGCAGCTGGCTCTACGAAGTCGGCCTGCCGGCGAAGAGCGGCGTGGGCGGCGGCATCATCGCGGTACTGCCGGGGCGCTTCGGCATCGCGATCTGCTCGCCACCGCTCGATGAGAAAGGCAACAGCGTGCGCGGCATCGAGGTGTGCAAACGCCTCTCGCGCGACTTCGGCCTGCATCTGTTCAACAAGGCGCGCAATCCGAAGCTCGCGATCGGGCGCCAGTACACCGCCGCCGACGCGCCTTCGCGCCGGGTGCCGACCGCCGCGATGAAGGCCCGCCTCGCGCAACACGCCCACCGCATCAAATACCTGAGCCTACAGGGGCATATCGAGGTGGACGCGGTGGAGTATGTGATCCGCCGCATGGGGGAACTGGCACCCGACGCGCACAGCCTGATCCTCGATATGAGTCAGGTCGAGGGCCTGTCCGAGAGTGCGGCGCGCCTGCTCAACCAGGCGCGTGCGAACCTCCACACGGAAGGCATCGCCACCGTGCTGTCGCGGGTGCGGCAACGCAAGGCGATCCTCGATCCGCTGAGCAAGACGCTGGCCGCCGGCGAGCATGGATTCCTGAGCTTCGAGGACAACGACCTGGCCGTCGAATGGTGCGAGAACCGCTTGTGCGCGGACGCAGGCGAAACCGCAGAGGCCGCAGGGCGACTGTCTGACTGCGCGCTGTTCCGCGGCGTTCCGGAGGCGCCCCTCGCGCAGTTGCAGGCCACCACACAACGCCGCGAATTGACGGCGGGCAGCGAGGTCTTCGCCTCAGGCGACGCGAGCAATGGCGAGATCCATGTGATCGTGAGCGGCCACGCCAGCGTGCTGGTACCGCGTCAAGGGGGCGGCCATCAGCGCATCGCCTCGCTCGGGCCCGGCATGAGTTTCGGCGAGATGACCCTGCTCGGCCAGACAACACGCAGCGCGTCGGTTTTCGCCGACACGGCGCTGGTGTGCGAGGTGGTGAATACCGCCGATATCAACCGGCTGGCCGAAGAACACCCGCAACTCAAGATCGCACTGCTTGAGAACCTGTCCGGCGATCTCGCGGCCAAGTTGCGGAGAGCCACCGACTGGGTCGCCGCGCTCGCGTGACGCTGCCCTTCCGCCTTAGCGACGTTCGGCGTGGCGCCAGATCCACGGCGGAATCGGGGCCGCGTCGTGCCAGAGCCCGATCCGGCGCTGCCGCGCCTCGCTCTCGGAAAACGCATACTGGCCCTGCGCCTGCGGGTCCTGTCGGGCCGCATAGGCGCGGTACCACCACGCCAGGCCGGCGGCGATCTGGGCGTGGCCGAGGTCGAGATTGCGCGGGCAATCGGCGCGCCCGACGCACGGCATGTCGGGCGAACTGACCCACACGACGCCGACGTAGCGGCCGTATTGATCGTGCTCGCGCCATTCGATCGTGGCCGGCGCGCCGAGCGCGAGCCGCCTCAGGTGTTCATGCGCTTCACGGCCCCAAAGCTGGTCGTGCTCCGGGGCGTCGATGAAGGCCAGCCGCACCTCGCGAAGACGGCCACCGCGGTCGCGTACCTGCAGCGTATCGCCATCGACCACCGCGTGGATCGCGCCCTGGAAGCGTCCGCCCCTGGCGAGCGCCGCGGGCGACCACAACCCGCCTAGCAGGGCCGCGACGAGCGCAGCGCTACAGATCGATCGGGTCGACATCGACATGCCAGCGCAGGCCCCGCGGCGCCTTGAGTGCATACAGCGCCGGCAACCACTGCGCCAGCAGGTTCTGCAGCGCCGCACGGGTATCCGCTTCGACGACCAGTTGCGCACGTTCCAGCCGGGCGCGCCGCACCAGCCTCATCGGCACTGCGTCGTACAAGCGCACCACGTCGGCAAAAGGGTCGGCGGCCTCACGCGCGCGCTTGAGGAAGTCGATCGCCTGATCAACTTCGAGGGCTTCAGCGCGCAGCACCGCTTGCGCGCCGCAAGGCGGGAAGTGCGCCTGTGCGCGCTCGTCGAGCTGTGAATTGGCGAAGCCGGCAAAGTCCTGCCGCCGCAGCGCATCGAACAGCGGATGCTCGGGAAACTCGGTCTGGATCAGCACTTCACCGGCGAGGCCCGCACGGCCGGCGCGCCCACCCACCTGCATCAGCTGCTGGAAGAGGCGCTCCGGCGCGCGATAGTCGGCCGCAAACAGCGAGGCGTCGGCGCCAATGACGCCAACCAGCGTCAGCTTGGGGAAGTCGTGCCCCTTCGCGAGCATCTGCGTGCCGACGAGGATGTCCGCCTCGCCCGCTTCGATCGCATGACGCAGCGCCGCCCAGTGTGCCGGCGTCTTGATGCTGTCGCGGTCGGCGCGAAGGATGCGCGCCTGCGGAAACCGCGCGCCGAGGTATTCCTCGACGCGCTGCGTGCCGCGCCCGAAACCGTGCAGGTCCTGATTGCCGCACTGCGGGCAGGCGCGTGGCACCGGCGCCTCGGTGCCGCAATGGTGGCAGCGCAGCAGGCGTTCGGAGAGGTGGAAGACGCGGTGCGCCGAGCAGTGGTCGCAATCGCTGACCCAGTTGCAGGCCGGGCAGGCCAGCACCGGCGCATAGCCGCGGCGGTTGAGAAAGATGAGGCTCTGCTCGCCGCGCTCCAGCCGCGCCGCGATCGCCGCTTCCATTGGCGGCGAGAGGCCATCCTTCAGCTTGATGCGGCGCGTGTCGATCAGGCGCACGGTTGGCGGCGCAGCCGCCGCGGCGCGGCGCTCAAGTTTCAGCAGCCGGTAGCGCCCGTTCTGCGCCGCCTGCCAGGTTTCCAGCGAGGGCGTCGCAGAGCCCAGCACGACCGGCACGCCGGCCTGCTGCGCGCGCCACACGGCCAGATCGCGTGCCGAATAACGCAGGCCGTCCTGCTGCTTGTACGAGGCGTCGTGCTCCTCGTCGATCAGGATCAGGCCCAGCCTTGGCAGCGGGCTGAAGACAGACAGGCGGGTGCCGATGACGATATCGGCCGAACCATCCAGTGCGGCGATGAAACCGCGACAGCGCGCACCGTCGGTCGCGCCGCTGTGCAGCGCCACGCGCCTGGCACGAGGAAAACGCGACGCGACCCGGGCTTCGAGTTGCGGCGTGAGCCCGATCTCGGGCACCAGCAGCAGCGCCTGCTTGCCGGCCGCGAGGGCACGTTCGATCAGGCGCAGGTAGACCTCGGTCTTGCCGCTGCCGGTGATGCCATGCAGCAGGAAAGGGCTGAAGCGAGCGGCCTGCGCCCACACGGCATCGACCGCGCTGCGCTGTTCATCGTTGAGCGTGGGTGCGCCACTGAGGTCTGCGTCGCGACGCGGGTGAGCCTCGATGACCCAGCCACGCTGACGCGCCTCGCGCACGGCAACGCTGCCGAAGTCAGCCACCAGCTCCGAACGCGGCAGATCGGCCTCAAACAAACGCTCCGCCAGCGACCGCACGCGCGACATGCGGCCGGGTGCGGCGAGCGCGGCGCGCCCCGCGTCAGTCAATGTCAGCCAGGGATCGGCACTGCGATCATCAAGCAGCGCGGCCACACGCAAACCCGGCGGCAGCGCCACTGCGACCGCTTCGCCGAGCGGGTGGTGGTAATAGCGCGCCGCAAACTGCACCAGCGCAATCCAGTCCGCCGGCAGCGCCGGCACTTCGCGCAGGATGGGGCCGAGTGGCTTGAGGCGTGCGAGATCGACCGCCGACTCATCCGGCAGCGCGAGGATCACGCCGATCTTTTCGCCACTGCCGAAAGGCACGCGTGCCATGCGCCCGACATCATCGGGTGAGATATCCACCGGGGCGAGGTAGTCAAAGCTCCTCGGCAACGGAACCGGCAGGGCGAGTCGGACGATGCGTTTCAAACGGCCGCCAACATGAACATTACTTTTCTTTTACAAGTCAATTACTTGAACATGAAACATCACCAAGTTCTCGCATAGTTCCATTTAACCCATTCGTAACAAAGGGGGTTTTATGAATCTGTGGATAACTTTGTGGGTGACTTGACGCAATTGCCGGGCCCATGCACCAAACAGGACAAAAAGCAATCCCGCAGCGCAACAACATCAAAAACACTTTTTCTTTGTTTTCAAATAGTTAGTCATTATCGCCAGATCAAGGCAGTGCATAAGCACCGAAAGATGCGGCGGAACGCGTTGATGTGAATAAGTCAAGCGCCATTCACGATCGACATGACCGGACTACCGCTCAATTGACCTGACAGACCAGGCCCTTCAGGTACTCGCCCTCCGGGAAGGCGAGACCTATCGGGTGATCCGGCGCGGCAGCCAGGCGATGGATGATCTGTGCATCGCGCCCGGCATCCGAAGCGGCCCCCGCCAGAATGGTCTGGAACAGTTCCAGCCCGATGCCGCCGGAGCAGGAATAGCTCATCAGGATGCCGCCGGGGTTGAGCAGGCGGAAACCGAGCAGATTGATGTCCTTGTAGGCCCGTGCTGCGCGCTGCGCATGCGCCGCGCTGGGCGCGAACTTGGGCGGGTCCAGAATGATCAGGTCGAAGCGTCGCCCCTCGGTCTTGAGTTCACGCAACGCGGCGAACACATCGGCTTCCCACCAGGTGGCGCGGCTGGCATCCAGCTGCGGATTGCGCTCGACGTTGCGCTGCGCGCTGGCCAGCGCATGCGCCGACGAATCGATCGAGAGCACTTCGCTTGCGCCGCCCGCCAGCGCCTGCAAGGAAAACCCGCCGGTGTAGCAGAAGCAGTTGAGCACGCTGCGCCCCTTCGCCAGATCGCGCGTCAGGCGCCGGTTCTCGCGCTGGTCGAGGTAGAAGCCGGTCTTGTGGCCGCCGACCGCATCCACGCCCAGCAGCACGCCGTGTTCCTCGATCGCAAGGGCGGGGTCGGGGCCATCGCCCGCCAGTACACCGACCCGACCTTCCAGCCCTTCGAGTGCACGCACCTCGGAATCGGACCGCTCGTAGATGTTGGCGCAACCGGTCGCCTGCATCAGCCCGGCGACGATCGCATCGCGCCAGCGGTCGGCGCCGGCACTGGTCAGTTGCAGCACGATGGTGTCGCGATAGCGGTCGGCGATGACGCCCGGCAGGCCGTCGGACTCACCGTGAATCAGCCGCACACCGTCCTGGCCGGCGAGCATCGGATGCGCGTTGCGACGCGCCACTGCGGCTGCGATCGTGCGCTTGAAGAAGGCATGGTCGATCGGCGTCTCGGCATCGAAACACCACATCCGCGCGCGGATCTGCGAGGCCGGCGAAAACGCCGCGCGCCCCAGCACCACCCCGCGCTCGGACACCACGTCGACGGTATCGCCGGGCCGCGCACGGCCGGTCAATGTCGCGACCGAACCGGCGAAGATCCAGGGGTGGCGGCGCATGACGGAGCGCTCTTTGCCGGGGTTGAGGATGAGTTGGGCCATGTCGGCATCTCTTCGGGCAAAGCGGGATTTTCTCACGCCCACCGTTTGCCGCGCACCGGACACTGCATTTGGCTGATTTCGCGCCGCGCCGCTTACACTGCTGGCCACCTATCGGAGACCCACCATGAAAATCAGCTTCCTGTGCGTTTTGATCGCCGCGATCCAGCCATTCCTGTGGGCGCTCGCCGCGAAGGCCGGCGGTATCCGTAGCGGCACCCGCTACAACAACCACACCCCGCGCAACACACTGGCGAGCCTGACAGGCTGGCCGCAGCGCGCGAACTGGGCACAGCAGAACAGTTTCGAGGCCTTCCCCTTCTTCGCCGCCGCGGTGCTGATGGCGCATGTCGCCGGTGTCGCGCCCGCGCTGATCGACACCTGGGCGATCACCTTCATCGTCGCCCGCTTTGCCTATTTCGGCTGCTATGTGGCCGATCTGGCAACCGTGCGCAGCCTCGTCTGGTTCGTTGGCGTGGTGGCCTGCGCAAGGCTGATGCTGGCCGCCGCCTGATCCACCCGTTGCCAAGCGCGGCGCAGCGCCGCCACAATCGACGCAACGCGCATCCGACGGCGCCAAAGAACAAGAGACAAGACAGGGAGACAGGGCGCTGAAAGCACATCCGCCTGGCGGGGACGCCGCATCCGCACCGATCATCATCGACATCGAGGCCTCGGGCTTCGGGCCGCGCAGCTACCCGATCGAAGTCGGCGTCGCGCTGCCGGACAATCGTGCGCTGTGCAGCCTGATCCTGCCGGAACCGGAATGGACCCACTGGGACCCCGCCGCCGAATCGATCCACCACATCTCGCGCGAGACGCTGATGCGCCACGGCAAGTCAGCGGATCAGATGGCCGAGACCCTGAACCGGGAACTTGCCGGCAAGGTGGTCTATTCAGACGGCTGGGCCCACGACTACACCTGGCTCGCCTTGCTGTTCGATGCAGCCGAACGGGTGCCGGCCTTCCGGCTCGACAACCTGCGCACGCTGCTGAACGAGGAAGAGGCCAACCGCTGGCACGACACGAAGGCGCAAGTGCAGGCGGAACTGCATATCGAACGCCACCGCGCCAGCAACGACGCACGGGTGCTGCAACTGACGCTGATGCGGCTCAAGCACGGCCTGCAGCCGCTCGGCGAACGCGGCCGCACGCACGAGGCGCAATTGCTCGACGAGATGGCGCGCCTCGACGCGCTCACGCTGGGCGATCTGATCGCCGCCGAGAACGGCCAGTTCTCGACCGAAACCCGGCGCGAACACCATGCCGCCGCGCTGGCCTGCGGCGGCCGGATCATTTCGGAGCACCTGCAACACCGCCTCGCCGGTTACGTCCTGCTGCGCCCCACCGATGCCGAGACCTGGGAGATCCTCTCGATCAACATCCACCCTTGGTATCGCAGCACCGGCCTGCACCGGCGCCTGCTCGTGCGCACGCTGGCGCACCTGATCTCGCATGGCGCCGTCACGCTGCGCAGCCGGGTTTTGCCCGGCCATGAGGTGGCGGTACGCCTGCACGAGAAGCTGGGCTTCGCACGCGAGGGCGAGGCAGGCACTTCCGGCGGCCTGCACTATGTGATGCGTGTTTCAGACCTCGCCCGCCGCCTGCGACAAGGCTGAACGCCTTTTTGCGTCGCACAATAACCCTTTGATCTGTAAGGCCTAATGTCGCCGCATTGACGCCGGTCAATGCCGCGCCGGGTTGTCACGCGTCCAATCCAGACGCACCAAGGTGGAGCATGGCCGTCACGCGCGCTGAAACCACGCGCGTTCCGGCTGAGCGCCACCCTGCGTGTCCAGGCATCCGCCATAGCGATGCCGCGGCAAAGACAAAGGGGCGGGGATATGCGAATCGTTGGGCTGGTACTGCGCGCAAAACCGATGCATCTGGATGCCGTCTGTGCATCGCTTGCCGCACTGCCCGGCGTTGAGCTTCACGTGCGTGACGACAGCGAAGGCAAGCTCGTCGTCACGGTCGAAGACCTGCCCGGCCATGGCACCACCGAGACGCTCACGCAGGTTCAGCTGGTGCCGCATCTGGTGTGCACCACCCTCGCCTACGAATACGCCGACGACGCCACGTCGGACAATCCACCCGACCTGTCGCGAGCGTCTGCCACCCCGGCATGACGCACCGCGCGCACGACCCAGAACCCATCTCCGGAGGCAGCATGTCACTCACCCGACGCGACTTCATCAAGGCCAACGCAGCGGCCGCCGCAGCGGCCTCGGCAGGCTTGAGCCTTGCCGCACCGAAGAAAGATGCAGCGCCTGCTGCTGCGCCCGCCTCGCCTGATACAAACCTGCGCTGGGACAAGGCGCCCTGCCGCTTCTGCGGCACCGGCTGCTCGGTGCTGGTCGGCGTGCAGGGCGGCCGGGTGGTCGCCACGCAGGGTGACCCGGATGCCGAGGTGAACCGCGGCCTCAACTGCATCAAGGGCTACTTCCTGTCGAAGATCATGTACGGCGCGGACCGCCTGACGACGCCTCTGCTGCGCAAGAAGGATGGCGTCTATGACAAGAACGGCGAGTTCGTTCAGGTGTCGTGGAACGAGGCCTTCGACATCATGGCCGAAAAGTGGAAAGCCGCCCTGAAGGAAAAGGGCCCCACGTCGATCGCGATGTTCGGGTCCGGCCAATGGACGATCTGGGAAGGCTACGCCGCATCGAAGCTGATGAAGGCCGGCTTCCGCTCCAACAACATCGACCCCAACGCGCGCCACTGCATGGCCAGCGCGGTCACCGGCTTCATGCGCACCTTCGGCATGGACGAGCCGATGGGCTGCTACGACGACATCGAGAACGCCGACGCCTTCGTGCTGTGGGGCTCGAACATGGCGGAGATGCACCCGATCCTGTGGACGCGCATCACCGACCGCCGCCTCTCGCACCCGAACTGCCAGGTGCATGTGCTGTCGACCTTCGAGCATCGCAGTTTCGAGCTGGCCGACAACGGCATGATCTTCACGCCGCAGACCGATCTGGCGATCCTGAACTTCATCTGCAACCACATCATCCAGACGGGCAAGGTCAACAAGGCCTTCGTCAAGGAGCACGTGAATTTCAAGCGCGGTGAGACCGACATCGGTTTCGGCCTGCGTCCGAACCACGCGCTGGAGAAGGACGCGAAGTTCAACGGCTACCCCGGCGCCGACGGCAAGCCGAAGAACAATCCGAGCGACGCGACACCGATCACTTACGAGGAGTTCGCGAAGTTCGTCTCCGAGTACACGGCGGAAAAGGTCAGCAAGCTCTCGGGCGTGCCGGTCGATCGGCTGAAGAAACTCGCCGAGCTCTACGCCGACCCGAAGACCAAGGTCGTTTCGTTCTGGACCATGGGCTTCAACCAGCACACGCGCGGCACCTGGGTCAATAACATGATCTACAACGTGCATCTGCTGGTGGGCAAGATCTCGGAGCCGGGCAACGGCCCCTTCTCGCTGACCGGCCAGCCATCGGCCTGCGGCACCGCGCGGGAAGTGGGTACCTTCGCGCACCGCCTGCCGGCGGACATGCTGGTGACCAACCCGGACCACCGCAAGCACGCGGAAGAGATCTGGCAACTGCCGGAAGGCACGATCCCCGACAAGATCGGCCTGCACGCCGTGGCGCAGAGCCGCGCGCTGAAAGACAGCAAGGTGAAGTGCTACTGGACCAGCACCACCAACAACATGCAGGCCGGGCCCAACGTCAACGGCGAGATCTACCCCGGCTGGCGGAATCCGGAAGCCTTCGTCGTCGTGTCCGACGCCTACCCTACGGTGTCTGCACTGTCGGCCGACCTGATCCTGCCGGCCGCGATGTGGACCGAAAAGGAAGGCGCCTTCGGCAATGCCGAGCGCCGCACGCAGTTCTGGCGCCAGCAGGTGCAGGCGCCGGGCGAGGCACGTTCTGACCTGTGGCAGTTCGTCGAGTTCTCCAAGCGCTTCAAGGTCGAAGAAGTGTGGCCAGCCGAGCTGATCGCAAAGAAGCCGGAATACAAAGGCAAGACGCTGTACGACGTGCTGTACGCGAACAAGGTGGTCAACAAGTTCCCGCTCGCCGAACTCGAGAAGGTGAACGGCCACGCGATCAAGGGCTATTCCAACAACGAAGCGACGGCCTTCGGCTTCTACCTGCAGAAGGGGTTGTTCGAGGAATACGCGCAGTTCGGCCGCGGCCATGGTCACGACCTTGCCGCGTTTGACGTCTATCACAAGGCACGCGGCCTGCGCTGGCCAGTCGTCGATGGCAAGGAAACCCTGTGGCGCTATCGCGAAGGCTACGACCCGTACGTCAAGAAGGGCGAAGGCATCAAGTTCTACGGTCAGAAGGATGGCAAGGCGGTGGTCTTCGCGCTGCCCTACCAGGATCCGCCCGAGAAGCCGGACGCCGAGTTCGACATGTGGCTGTGCACTGGCCGCGTGCTGGAGCACTGGCACACCGGCACGATGACGCGCCGTGTCGCCGAATTGCACAAGGCGGTGCCGGAAGCGGTGATCTTCATGCACCCGGACGACGCGAAGAAGCGTGGCTTGCAGCGCGGCATGCGCTGCAAGGTCATCTCGCGCCGCGGCGACATCGTCGCGCTGCTGGAAACCCGCGGCCGCAACAAGCCACCGATGGGGCTGATCTTCATCCCCTTCTTCGACGAAGGCCGACTGGTCAACAAGCTCACGCTGGACGCCACCTGCCCGATCTCGAAGCAGACGGACTTCAAGAAGTGCGCCGTGAAGGTGGTGAAAGCCTGAGCCCAAGCGAACCGATGCAGCGCATTGCACGCGATTGATCCCGTGCGCGCCCGCCGCACACCAGCGCGACGGCGCCGCACGGATCTACGCCAGCAAGGCGCCCTTCACCCACTCGACCGATCGCCTGCCATCGTGAGCCCAAGCGCACGCACCGCCTTCGACCGCCGCCGCTTCCTGCAGACCGCTGCAGGGGCGGCCGGTGGCGCTTGCGTGCTCGGCCTGGGGCTCGGCCTTTACGCGCAACAGGCGCGCGCATTGCCCGCCACCGCGCTGCGCCCGCCCGGTGCGCTGACAGAGGCCGATTTCCTTGCAAGCTGCGTGCGTTGCGGCCTGTGTGTGCGCGACTGCCCCTTCGACACCTTGAAGCTCGCCACGCCGGGCGACACCGTCGCGAGTGGCACGCCGTATTTCGAGGCGCGCAAGGTGCCGTGCGAGATGTGCGACAACATCCCGTGCGTGAAGGCCTGCCCCACCGGCGCGCTCGACCACGGGCTGAGCGACATCAGCAAGGCACAGATGGGGCTGGCGGTGCTGATCGACCAGGAGCACTGTCTCAATTTCCTCGGCCTGCGCTGCGACGTGTGCTACCGCGTATGCCCGGCGATCGACAAGGCGATCACGCTCGAGACGAAACACAACCCGCGCAGCGACCGCCACGCGATGCTGCTGCCGACCGTGCATTCCGATGCCTGTACGGGTTGCGGCAAGTGCGAGAAATCCTGCGTGCTGCCGGAAGCGGCGATCAAGGTGCTGCCGCGCAAGCTGGCGCAGGGCGCGCCGGCCACCCACTACCGCAAGGGTTGGGAAGAGCGCGAGAGGGCCGGCCACTCGCTGATCGGTGAGCAAATCAAACTGCCGGTGCGCGGTCGCGACGACCTTGGCGCACCGACCGCGGGTGTCGATGCGGCTGCGGGCCAATCCCTGCCTGCAGGGTGGGCACCATGAACACCACATCCACCCCGACGAGCGCAAGGCGCCTCGGCGACGAAGCGATCACCGACAAGGGCTGGTGGCCCGCGCACAAGTGGCTGCTGCTGCGCCGTGGCTCGCAGCTCGGTCTGCTCGCGCTGTTCCTGCTCGGGCCGCTGGCGGGCGTCTGGATCGTCAAGGGCAACCTCGCTTCCAGCCTCACGCTGGGCGTGCTGCCACTCACCGATCCCCTGATCCTCGCGCAGTCGCTTGCGGCCGGCCATGTGCCCGACCGCAGCGCGCTGATCGGCGCGGCAATCGTGCTCGCCTTCTACCTCGCCGTTGGTGGCCGCCTGTATTGCAGCTGGGTCTGCCCGGTCAACCTCGTTACCGATGCGGCCGCCGCGCTGCGCCGCCGGCTCGGGCTCAAGGGCGGACGAGTGCCACCGGAAGCGACACGCCGCTGGCTGCTGGCGGTCGTGCTCGTCGTCTCGGCGCTGACCGGCACGATCGCCTGGGAATGGGTCAACCCGGTCACGATGCTGCACCGCGCGCTGGTGTTCGGCGGCGGACTCGCCTGGGGCATCGTCGCAGCGGTGTTCGCTTACGACCTGCTGGTCGCGCCGCGCGGCTGGTGCGGCCACCTGTGCCCGGTCGGCGCCTTCTATGCATTTCTTGGCCACACCGCCCTGCTGCGCGTCAGCGCACCGAAGCGCCGCGCCTGCGACGACTGCATGGACTGCTTCGCAGTCTGCCCCGAACCCCACGTCATCCGCCCCGCGCTCAAGCGCGAAGGCCAGACCCATCCACTCATCCTGGCGCCCGCCTGCACCAGTTGCGGCCGCTGCATCGACATCTGCAGCAAGGACGTTTTCGCGATGACGACCCGATTCAACAGGAGCGAATCATGACAATCAGAAAAGTAGCCTCTCTTTGCCTTGCGCTGGCCGCCACGCTCGCCTTCGCCCTGCCGATCCAGGCCGCCGATACGCAGGTTGCGGTCAGAAGCCTGCGCGGCACCGACGTCATCGGGCCGTCGCTGGAGCCCGATGTGCCCAAGGTCCCGAACGACCGGGGCGCGCTGCCGCGCGACTTCGTGCAGCAGCCGCCGCTGATTCCGCACGACATCCGCAACTACCAGATCACGAAGAACTTCAACAAATGCCTCGACTGCCATTCCTGGAGTCGTGCCCAGGAAACCGGCGCCACGAAGATATCCGTCACCCACTTCCGCGACCGCGATGGCCACGAACTCGCTGGCGTTTCGACGCGCCGCTACTTCTGTGTGCAGTGCCATGTCGCACAGACCGATGCGCGGCCGCTGGTCGGCAACACCTTCCAGAAATCCACCGGCCTGCAGTAAGCCCACCACACCACAGGAGGACGCATGAGCGAACAACAACAAAGCGCACCGCGTCGCGTCTGGACCCGCATGCGTGCGGCGGGGCTGGGCCTCGTCGCGATGGTCTTCGTCGCCGGCATCGTGTTCTGGGGCGGCTTCAACACCGCGATGGAGGCGACCAACCGCGAGCAGTTCTGCATCTCGTGCCACGAAATGCAGGACAACGTCTATCAGGAATACCGCAACACCATCCACTACCAGAACCGCACCGGCGTGCGCGCCACCTGCCCCGACTGCCATGTGCCGAAGGAATGGGTACCGAAGATCATCCGCAAGATCCAGGCCTCGAACGAAGTGCTGCACAAGGTGCTCGGCTCGATCGACACGCCCGAGAAATTCAACGCAAAGCGACTGACGCTCGCCCAGCACGAATGGGCCCGGATGAAGAAGAACGACTCGCAGGAATGCCGCAACTGCCACAACTTCCAGTTCATGGACTACGCCGAGCAGGGCCGCCGCTCGTCGCGCATGCACCAGGACGCCTTCACACAGGGCATGACCTGCATCGACTGCCACAAGGGCATCGCCCACACGCTGCCGCCGGTCGAGCAAGCCATCGGCGCGAACAAGAACGGCGCGGCGCCGGAAGTGTTCCATCCGCCCAAGCCAGCCGCCGAGGCCGCCGCCGCGCAAAGTCAGCACTGAGCGCAGGCCGATCAGCTACTCACCGGGGCCGCTCATGCGGCCCCTTTCCTTTTCGCTACCGCCCATCAAACAGGAATCGCCGTCATTTGACGTAACGCGCCGATTCGAAAACCCGAAGTTAAGGCAGACTGTGCGGACGCCCAACCCCGCAAAGCGCCGCACCATGAACGCCAAGTCCGCCGAGCATTCCAAGCCACATGCCGCACCCAGCCATGAGGGCCGCCTGACGCTCGCGAGAGTCCTGTCCCTGCTGGTGACCGACGGGCAGATCGAGCAAGCCGATGCGGACCTGCTGCGGGCCACGCAGAGCGCACGCCACAGCCACGCGCACCCGCTGGTGGTGGTGGCCGACATGAGCTGGAAGTCGCGCCGCGCGCCGCATCGCCTGCTCGATCTGGAAACGCTGACCGAGTGGCTCGCCGGCGTACTTGGCATCCCTTACCTGCACATCGACCCACTGAAGATCGACTTCTCGGCGATCACCAGTGTGATGTCGAATGCCTACGCGACGCGGCGCCGGGTGCTGCCGGTAGAGGTGACGCCGCGCGAGGTGGTGATCGCAACCGCCGAGCCCTTCCTGCGGGACTGGGAGAAAGAGTTGCAGCCGATCCTGCGCAAGGAGATCCGCTGCGTGCTTGCCAACCCGCTCGATATCGAGCGCTTCCAGGTCGAGTTCTACAATCTGGCGCGCTCGGTCAAGAGCGCATCCGCCAGCGGCACCGCGCCCGGCATCGCCAATCTCGAACAACTCGTCGAGCTCGGCCGCACACGGCGCGAGTTCGACGCCAACGAACAGCACATCGTCCACATCGTCGACTGGCTGTGGCAATACGCTTTCGAGCAGCGCGCATCGGACATCCATATCGAACCGCGACGCGAGATCGGCCTGGTGCGCTTCCGCATCGACGGCGTGCTGCATCAGGTTTACCAGTTACCGATGTCGGTGCTCACTGCGATGACCAGCCGCATCAAGCTGCTCGGCCGCATGGACGTGATCGAGAAGCGCCGCCCGCAGGACGGTCGCGTGAAGACCCGCACGCCGCTGGGCAACGAGATCGAGTTGCGGCTCTCGACGCTGCCCACTGCCTTTGGCGAGAAACTGGTGATGCGGATCTTCGACCCCGAGGTGCTGGTCCGCAATTTCTCGGAACTCGGTTTCACCGATGACGATCAGTCGCGCTGGAACGCGATGGTGCGTCAGCCCAACGGCATCATCCTGGTCACCGGGCCGACCGGCTCGGGCAAGACCACCACGCTGTACTCGACCTTGAAACACCTTGCCACCCCAGAGGTGAACGTCTGCACGATCGAAGACCCGATCGAGATGGTCGAGCCGGCTTTCAACCAGATGCAGGTGCAGCCCTCGATCGACCTCGGCTTCGCCGACGGCGTGCGCGCGCTGCTGCGGCAGGACCCGGACATCATCATGATCGGCGAGATCCGCGATCTGGAAACCGCCGAGATGGCGATCCAGGCGGCGCTCACCGGCCACCTGGTACTGTCGACGTTGCACACCAACGACGCGCCGGCCGCGATCACCCGCATGCTCGATCTGGGCGTGCCGCCCTACCTGCTCTCCGCCACCCTGCTCGGCGTGATGGCGCAGCGCCTCGCGCGCACGCTCTGCCCCCACTGCAAACAGCCCGCCGCGGTACAGGACGACGAGGCCGCCCTGTGGGACGCACTGGTCGCCCCGTTTCGCGCCAACCGCCCCGCTCAGATCCATCGCGCCGTCGGCTGCCTCGAATGCCGCATGACCGGTTTTTCCGGCCGAATTGGCCTGTACGAAATCCTGCTGATGAATCCCGCCCTGCGGCAACTGGTCACCCGAGAGGCCGACCTCGCTGCGATCCGAGAATTGGCCTACCGCGAAGGCATGAAGCCGCTACGGGTCTCAGGCGCGATGAAGGTGGCGGCCGGTGCGACGACGCTGGATGAAGTGCTGAAGGTGGCGCCACAGGCGAGCGAGGGCTGATCCAACCCGCCGCGGCACCTGGCGTCGGGTAGCGTCAATCGCGACCTTGTACAGGACACCGCTGAGCGAGGCCCCAGCTTCGAAAACAGGCTGGAAATCGCGTGTCGGTTTCCTATACTGACGAACGGGTCGGGTTGTTTCTTTTTCTGCTTCCGGCGGCCTTGCCGCCCAACCCTAACGGTTGTTCGGAAGCTCTCCCGGACCTTTCACACGCAGCCGGCTGCTCGACACAATCGGGCAGTGCTACTGCGCATCACCCCTAAACCCAGGAAGAACTCATGAAGCCCTTTCCAGGCGGCTGAGCTGCGTGCTTGCGCGCGGCGGGAGCAGCCGCGTTGCCCATGGAGTGCAACACCATGACCCACATACCCGATATCACCGAAGACCACGCGGACCTGCCCTATTGGGTACCCAAGCCCGGCAAGATGGACACCGCGATCAACGCAATCCTGATGGCCGGATGGGCCTGCTTTGGCTTGGCCTTATTCCTGGTATGACCGCCCCCGCCCCTCGCGGCGGGGATAAACACACGGGCCGCATTTCGCGGCCCGTTTTCGTCATCGGACAAGGGCGCGAATTGCACGTCCGGCCAACCCGTACGGTGCGGGCGATCCCCGCACCGACGGAAGGCCTCCGACATTCGCGACGCCCACATCCAGCCTGCCAGCAAGACAACCCACGCCACGCGCGTGAGTCGGCTCGGCGCTAGGGCGTAGCCAGCCCAACAGTTCAGACGCAGATCACTCTGCCGCAGAAGCAAGCGCACAGATGCGTTTCACCGTGTCTGCGGCGGCTTGGGCGCTGATGTCGGTGGTGTCCACGAGTTGCGCGAAGCGCGGACGCGCCATGCCCTCGCCGTGCATCCACCGGATACGCTCGCGCTCCCAGCCCGACAGGACCCGCGATCCGCGGGATTCGGCGTTCACGTCGGGCGCACACCACAGCGCAACGCTGAGGATTTCCTGATCGGGTTCGAAGCGCGGGCGGATGAACGTGAAGTCGGCGTCGGACAGCGGATACACGAACAGCACATCCAGCCCGTGCGCCAGAAAGTTGTTCGCGACGTCGCACGCGTTGATCAGGTTGAGCGGCACCGCTTCGGCAAGCGGCATCCATGCAATGCAGGCGCGCAGGTCATCGACCTCGATCACCGCGAGGCGCGCGCACTGCGCCTTCAGCAGGCCCGCCACCGTCGTCTTGCCGGCGTTGGGCGCGCCGGTCAGGATGATCAGCCGCCCCACTTACTCAACTCATCCCGGTCGGCTTCACCTTTGGTGCGACCGCACCGCCCTTGCGCGCCCGCTTGCCTACGCAGGCTTGCAGCGCAACACCCTTCACCTCGACCGCGATCTCCTTGCCGCCACGGCCGATGCCGCTGACGGTGACCACCGGCTCCGCCGGGCAGGCCACGGCGTTGAGCGTTTCCTTGTCGTCCAGGCCCATGACGATCACGCCGCGGCCGCGCGGCATCACCTTCATCTCGGCGCGCGGGAACCACAGCAGGCGGCCGTTGGCCGATGCGGCGGCAATCCACTCGCCTTCGCAGGGCACCGGGCGCAGCACTTCTTCCTTGTCTTCCAGCGTCATGAAGGCTTTGCCGGCGCGATTACGGCCGGCAAGTTCGGACAAGGTGGTGATGAAGCCGTAGCTGCCGGAGTTGGCGAAGAGGTATTCCTTCGCCGGGTCGCCGGAGAGGGCCTGCGCCACGCGTGCGCCGTTCTGCAGCTCGATCAGCGTGGTGATCGGCACGCCGTCGCCACGCCCGCCGGGTAGATCCTGGATCCGCACCGAGTAGGCGCGCCCCTGGGTGTCGATGATCAGCAGCGGCCAGGGCGTGCGCGTTTCGATCACCGCGAATTCGCCGTCGCCGGACTTGTAGGTCAGCGCCGCGCGGTCCACGCCGTGGCCCTGGCGCGCACGTACCCAACCGTTGCGCGAGAGGATAACGGTGACCGGCTCGTCGAGCACCGGCGCTTCGGCCGCCACCACCGCCTGCGCGGCTTCGATCAGCGTGCGACGGTCGTCGCCGAACTTCTTCGTATCCTCGACGATTTCCTTTAGGATCAGGCGCGTCATCGCGCCGCGGTCTTCCAGCAGTTCGATCAGCTTGGCGCGTTCGACGCGCAGCTCGGCCAGTTCCGACTCGATCTTGATGTACTCCAGCCGCGCCAACTGGCGCAGGCGAATCTCAAGAATGTCCTCGGCCTGGATCTCGCTGAGCTTGAAGCGCGCCATCAGCTCGGCCTTGGGCTCCTCGGCCTCGCGAATCACGCGGATCACCTCGTCGATATGCAGCCAGACGATGGCGCGGCCTTCGAGGATGTGAATGCGACGGTCGACTTCGCCGAGCCGGTGCCGCGTGCGGCGCTCGACGGTGTCGAAACGGAAAGCGATCCACTCATGCAGTACCGCCAGCAAGCCCTTCTGCGCCGGGCGGCCGTCGCGGCCGATAACCGTGAGGTTGATCGACACCGAGGATTCGAGCGAGGTGTGCACCAGCAGCACCCGCATCAGCTCTTCGGGGTCTTGCGTGCGGCTCTTGGGTTCGAGCACCAGACGCACCGCTTCCTTGTCGGAGGATTCGTCGCGCGCGGTGTCGAGCACGCCGAGCACCAGCGCCTTGGTGGCCTTCTCCTCTGCGGAGACTTCCTTCTTGCCGGCCTTGGGCTGCGGGTTCGTCAGCGCCTCGATTTCCGAGAGCACCTTGGAGACCGACACGCCATGCGGCATTTCGTTGACGATGATGCGCCAGGCACCGCGCGCAAGCGGCTCGACACGCCAGCGCGCGCGCATCCGCAGGCTGCCGCGGCCGCCGGCGTAGGCGTCGCGCAGCGCTTGCGGCGGCGAGATGAGCTGGCCGCCGCCGGGGAAGTCCGGCCCCGGCAGCAGCGCCATCACGTCATCCAGCGTTGATTCCGGCTTCTTGATCAAGAGCTGCGCCGCGGCCGAAACCTCGCGCAAATTGTGCGGCGGGCATTCGGTCGCCATGCCGACCGCGATGCCGGAAGCGCCGTTGAGCAGCAGCATCGGCAGGCGTGCCGGAAAGAGCTTGGGCTCCTGCCAGGCGCCATCGTAGTTGGGCACGAAATCCACCGTGCCGCGGTCGATCTCGCCCAGCAGCAGTTCGGCCAGCGGCGTCAGGCGCATTTCGGTGTAACGCATCGCCGCCGCGCCATCGCCGTCGCGCGAACCGAAGTTGCCCTGGCCGTCGATCAGCGGGTAGCGCAGCGTGAAGTCCTGCGCCAGCCGCACCGCTGCGTCGTACACCGCGGTGTCGCCATGCGGGTGCAACTTACCGATCACATCGCCGACCACACGCGCGCTCTTAACCGGCTTGGCGCCGGGCGTGAGCCGCATTTCGTGCATCGAGTACAGGATGCGGCGCTGCACCGGCTTCATGCCGTCTTCCACCTGCGGCAGCGCACGGCCGCGCACCACGCTCATCGCGTAGGCGAGGTAGGCACGCTCGGCAAACGCGGCGATCGGCAGGTGATCGTCGGGGAGTTCGGTGAGCGTGGGCGGCGGCGGGGGCGCCGGTGGTTCAGCCGGCGCTTCGGCTTGCGGCTCGACCACCTGTTCGGCATCGCTGCCGAAGAGGTCGAGCTCTGGATTGCTTTCGGTGCCGGTTTCGGGCTCGTTGTGCATGGGCTAAGGCATCTGCTGCGGAAACAGCCGCGATTATCGCAGGTTGAAGGTGCCGCCCGACGACGGATGTGACATGGCGCAGATCCGTTCCGCCGTGAACCGTTCTACCATCTTGGCTACCAGCGCGCCGGCGCTTGCCCTGCGCGACCGACTTCAGGGAGACACGACCATGAACATTCGCCTGAGCGTCCTTTCCTTCCTGTTCGCCGCTGCTGCCGGCCCGGCAATGGCGCAGCAGTTTGTGTATCCGGCCAAAGGGCAGAGCCCCGAGCAGCAGAAGACGGATGAGGCGGAATGCTACACATGGGCGGTGGGCCAGACCGGATTCGACCCGGCGAAGCCGCCCCAGGCGGCGGCCCCGGCCCCCGCACCTGCTGCAGCCCCTGCACCCAGCGGCGGCCGGGTACGCGGCGCTGCGGCGGCGGCAACCGTAGCGGCGATCACCGACAACGATGTTGGCGACGCAGCCGTCGCCGGCGCCGTTGCGGGGGGTGCCGCGCAACGGGGGCAGAAGCGCCAGCAGCAGCGCGCGGCGCAGCAACAACAGGCCGCACAGCAACAAGCCGCGACGACGCAGGCCAGCAACCAGAGCGCGGCCTTCAACAAGGCACGCGCGGCATGCCTTGAAGGGCGCGGGTACACGGTCAAGTAACGCAAGCTGGCATACTGCGACGGCCGCCCGCATCTGGGCGGCCGTTCTGTTTTGTAGCCCGGAGACACCTGAACATGGAATGGCTTGCTGACCCGAATGCCTGGGTTGCCTTGGCTACGCTGACTGCACTGGAGATCGTGCTCGGCGTGGATAACATCATCTTCATCTCGATTCTCGTCGGCCGACTGCCGGCCGCCCAGCGCAATCTCGCGCGCCGCCTCGGCCTGCTGCTTGCCATGGGCACCCGCATCGCACTGCTCGCTTCGCTGGCCTGGATCATGAAGCTGCAGTCGCCGCTGTTCGTCGCGCCGGTCATCGAGAAGGGCATCACCGGACGCGACCTGATCCTGATCGGCGGCGGCCTGTTCCTGCTGTGGAAGAGCGTGCACGAGATCCACAATGCGCTCGAAGGCGAAGAGGAGTCGCATGGCGGTGGCGGTGCGGGCGCTGCATTCGCCGCGGTGCTGGTACAGATCGCGATCATCGACATCGTGTTCTCGCTCGATTCGGTGATCACTGCGGTGGGGCTGGCGAGCGATCTCGGCGTGATGGTGAGCGCGATCGTGTTGTCGGTCGGCGTAATGATGTTTGCGGCAAAACCGATCGGTGAGTTCGTCGATCGGCACCCGACGGTGAAGATGCTGGCGCTGTCCTTCCTGGTGCTGGTCGGCGTCACGCTGATCGCGGAAGGCTTCGACACCCATGTGCCGAAGGGCTACATCTACTTCTCGATGGCCTTCTCGGTGGTGGTCGAGATGATCAACATCAGGCTGCGCAAGCGCATCGCCGAGCCGGTGCACCTGCGCAAGGATCTGCCCGGCTGAGCGCCGCCGTTACTTCAGGCAAAAACGCCCCGCAAGGGGCGTTTTCATTTGCTGCGGAGAGCCCACGCTTACTGCATCTTCACCGCGACGACATAGTTACGGCCGAAGTTGTTGTCCCAGTACGTCGTGCCGTTGACCGTATAGGCCACCGCATACTCAATGCGGGTGGTACCGGCCGGCAGCGTGAGGCCGTAGGCCCACTCTTCTACCCCATACTGGTTCGGATTCGTTGCGCTGCTGTAGTAGCTGCGCCAGAAGCCGCCATTCCAGACCGCCCAGGCGCTGCGCGTCGTCTTCCAGCCATCGGTGGTATAGCGGATTTCGACCTGCTTGTTGCTGCCGATGTCTTTCAGGCTGACGCTACCGTAGTAACGGGTGCCGTACACCGTCACCGGGTTGCCGGTATCGACGAAGCGGTCGAACAGGACGGTGGATGGCATCAGACTGCCGGAATCCTTGGCCTGCTTGTAGTTCTGGCCACCGTTGTTGTCCCAGTACTCAATGCCGTTGACCTTGTAGCGCAGCGCGAACTCCAGATCCCAGCTCTGGTAGGTGAGGCCGGTGGCGTCGCTATCGTTGAAGTTGCCGGCCCACACTTCGTTACCGTTGTCGGCCGGGCGGCTGTAGGCAAGCGGCACATCAATCCAGCTGCCATCGGGCTTCTTGAGGTGGGCATAGACCTGCTTGGCATAGGCGAGGTTCTTCACCAGCGCCTCGAATCGGACCGACTGCAGCCCGACCTGGTAATAGGCGGATACGGTGCTCTGCGAGCGCAGCAGCTTGATTTCGTCGGCAGCGACGGCAGCGTGGGCGAACAGGATTACGGCAATCGCGGCAAAGAGCTTGTTCATGGAAGTCTCCTGACAGGGACGTGGCGCTGCCTCGCCCGAGCGGCGACGCAGTCCATTGGAGAAAAACAGTGTGGCCGGCCCCGGTGCCGGCGCGCGGTGGGCGCGCCGGCTTGCGCGCCAGATCAGTTCTGCTTGAGCGCCTGGGTGTAGTTGCGACCGAAGTTGTTGTCCCAGTAGGTCGTGCCATTGACGATGTAGCCAATCGCGAATTCGACCTTGGTCGCCGTGGTGCTCAGATCAAGCTGGAAGTTCCACTCTTCTGCGCCGTAAGCGTTCGGGTTGGGCGCTGCGCTGTAGCCGCCTGACCAGTAGGTGTTGCTGAAAGTCGCCCAGGCCGTGCCACTGGTCTTCCAGCCATCGGTCGAGTAGACCACCTTGACCTGCTTGCTCGGCGACAGGTTCTTCAGCGTGACCGCGCCGTAATAGTGGCCGTTGTAGATCCATGCCGGGCTGTTGAGGTCATAGATGCTCGCCAGCACGTTGGTGCCGATCAGCAGGTGGCCGGTATCACGCCCCTGCTTGTAGTTCAGGCCGCTGTTGTTGTCCCAGTACTCGACGCCGTTCACGACATAGCGCAGCGCGAACTCGAGATCGAAGGTCTGGAAGCTGGGGCCCGTATTGGTCGGGTTCGGATCGGTGTAGCTGCCTTCCCAGACTTCACGCCCGGTGTCTGCGGCACGCGAATAGGCCAGCGGCGCATCGACCCAGCTACCGTCGGGCCGCTTCAGGTGAGCATAAACCTGCTTGGCATAGTTGAGATTCTTGACGAGAGCTTCGAAATGGATGGTTTGACTGCTGACGCCGTACTTCGAAGAGACCGTGCTGCGCGAACGCAGGAGCTTGATCTCATCGGCCGCATAGGCCTGAGCGGCCAGCGCGATCGCGGCCAGGATCAGAATGATCTTCTTCATGGTTCACCTCTGTTGCTGATTGGGGGGATGCGCCTCGCGGCGCGAGCAAGCAACCGGGTGTCGTATTGCTTGCTGGCACGAAGTGTGCGGAACGAAGCCGGACGGCCTTGTCCGAAACTGCGCATTTCGCGCGATCAGCACTAGAAGTTATTTATGATGCAAAAGGAATAATCAATTTGACCCATGCCTGGGCAAATATTCCGGCAACCTGAGCCGGCACACGCCGCGCCTTATGCGCGGCTCAGACTCCGGCGCTGTCGACGTCCGCGTCGTCCTCTTCCATGTCGTGCCCCGGATGGGCAGTGAGCGGGATGAACACACTGAAGCGCGTGCCCTCGCCTGGGCGACTGGTGACTTCGATCCGGCCACCCAAGACGCCATTGACCAGGTTGTAGACGATGCTCAGGCCCAGCCCGCTGCCGCCGCGGCCGAGCTTGGTGGTGAAGAACGGATCGAAGATGCGGTTGATCTGGTCGGCCGGAATCCCGACCCCGTCGTCGGCACAGGTGATCACACAGGCGTCGGCCCCATGTCGAGCCGCCGTAAGGGACAAACGCCCCTGGTCGCGACCATCAAAGGCGTGAATCAACGCGTTGTTGATGAAGTTGGTGAGCACCTGCCCCAACGGGCCCGGATAGCTATCGACCGATATCCCTTCCTCAAGCAGCAATTCGACCTCGACGCCGTGCTTGCGCAACAGCGGCATCATCGTCGTCACCAGTTCGCGTACCGTCACCGCTAGGTCGAACACCCGGCGTTTCTCGCTGACGCGGTCGACCGATACCTGCTTGAAGCTCGCCACCAGGTCGCGTGCGCGTTCCAGATTGCGATCGAGCAGCGAGGCGGCATCCTGCAGGTTGTCGACATATTCGAGCAGGCTGGAGCGCCGTAGCTGGCTTGCCTCCACATCCTGCTTGAGTTTGCGGGACTGCGCGATCAACGCGCTCGCCACCGTCACGCTGTTGCCAATCGGCGTGTTCAGCTCATGTGCGATGCCTGCGACCAGATTCCCGAGGGCGCTGAACTTTTCGGATCGCACCAACTCGTCCTGCGCCATCTCGAGGCGCTCCAGCGCTTGCGTCAGCTCGACGGTTCGCGCCTCGACCCGCGCCTCAAGCGTGGCGTTCAAGGCTTCAAGGGCCTCGCGCGATTCGCGCAGGCGGTGATCCCGTGCCTCGAAGGCGCGTGCCAGCTGCCCGATCTCGCCGCTCGCCCCGGTTGGCAGATCGGCAGCCGATCCGGAGCCGATGCGTTCCGCGGCATCGGTGAGCTGCACGAGCGGTTTGGCGATGCGCGCCGAAACCAGCCAGGCGGCGCCCACGATCAGCCCGGTCAGCAGCAGACCCATCGCCAACACCACCATGGTCAGCCTTGCATACGGCGCGAAGTAGTTCTGACGCGGCTCGACCAGCGCCAGGCGCCACGGCGCCACGCGCAGCGGCACCACCGCCACGCGCTCGACCTCGCCATCGCTGTCGACGTCGACCCAGTTCATACCCTCGGCGAGGGCCTCCGAGCGCTTCAGGCTCCCCGGCAGATCCGTCGCCACACGCCGTTCGTTCACGAGTCGGGTCAGTGTCGCCGCGTCGGCACCAATCACGACGCGGCCTTGGAGGCGCGCATCCCCGCCGTGCGCGATCGCGACACCTGCGCTGTCAATGAGAATGCTGAAACTGCCGCTGCCCTCGCGCGCCGGGTCCTGCCGCACGAATTCCTGCAAGCGCGCCGCAGCGATGCGCAAGCGCAGTACGCCGACAATCAGCCCGCCGCCGTCTCGCACCGGCTCCGACGCCCAGAGCGTGGCGCCGTCCTTTTCGAAATAGGGCCCGACCAGACTCGGCAGACCCGAATCGACCGCCTGCTTGAACCAGGCTTTGTCCGCTTCGCTGATACCGGTGCGCCCCAGTTCGGTATCGACCATGACGCGGCCTTCGCGGTCGAGCAGCGCCGCGGAGGTCACATGGATAGGATCCTTGATCACCGTATTGCGCAGCGTGTCCACCAGTTCGGCCACCAGCAGCGTGCGCCGCTCATCGTCGGCTGCAAGAAAGCGCCGCAGCCCGGGCAGGTGACCATCCGCGCGCAAGCCTTCGAGCGTCGCGGCGGCATAGGTATCGATGGCGGACGCGACTTCTGCCGCGCGGGCGCGCAAGGCGCTATCTTCCCGCTCCGCGCGTGCGTACTCGTTCGCCTGCAGGGCGATCCAGCCGGTGATGTAGAGCGGGACCAGCGCGACCAGCGCGAGCGTCAGCAGAAGTTGACCGCGGATTCTCACGGCAGCATGCGCACGTCGAAGAGGTCTTCGGGGCGCGGCCGCGTCATCAGGTAGCCGCGCGCCACGAAGTGCTCGATGAATTGGCCGGCCACATGAGGCAAGGACGCGTCGGTCTCGCCGGGCTGGAACTTGGCGCGGTTCTCGGCGAGCCCCAGCAACCTGATGCCGTTTCGGCTGACGTCATCGGTCTTGCCCTTGAGCAGCACCTGCAGGCGCTGGTCGCCCTCGGCCGGATGGCTGTTCCACCAGTCCAGCGCACGGAACCACGCCGCCACCAGGGCGCGCACCGCGTCGGCGCGCTGCTCGAGCACGGCCTTGTGGAACATCAACCCGTCGATGATCAGGCCGGGGGTGTCCGCACTCGAATACACCGCCTTGAAACCCCTCGAAACCGCCTGCGAGACGTAGGGCTCCCAGGTGTGGCCAAAATCGAGTTCGCCGCGTTCGAGCTGCAAAGGCACGTCAGCCGCGTCGACATTGAGCAGCTTCACGTCATCGAAGGTAAGCCCGAAACGGGCGAGAAACCGCAGCACCAGCAGCTCGCCAAATCCCCCCAGCGAGGTGCCGATGCGCTTGCCTCGTATCTGGGCGGCCTCGGTTGGCACCTGACTGCCGAGCAGCACGTCGCCGCCAGCGGATTCGTCCGAAGCGAGGACCATGCGCACATCCGGCGATGTGCGGGTCAGCGTGATCATGTCGCCAACTGAGACGCAGGCGCCATCGTAAGCGCCGGCGGAAAAATCGCTGAGCAGGCGACGCGTGTTCTGCGGGATGCCGATGTCGACCTCGACGCCGGCCGACGCCAGATAGCCCAGTTCCTTCGCCAGCAGCAGCGGGTAATAGCCGGCCCATAGGTCGACACCTATGCGCAGGGGGGCGGGCTTCGACGGCGAAGACGGGCGGCCGCAACCGACCAGCAGCGCAGCCACGCAGCCGGCGCTGTAATGGAGCCACCGTCGTCGCGGCACCGATTGACATTCAGGCAGATTCATTCGTCCTCTCATGCGACCTACCCCAACCCGCAACAACGGCGCCAGCTCGGCATGGCTTGAGCCCATCACGAAACGAAATCGGCGCCATGGCTCGCCGTGCGAAAGATATCAGTCGGCGTGCGCAGGCGCGACACATGGCATCACGATGCGAAAACGCGCGCCACTGCCTGGCTGGCTCGCCACCTCGATGGTGCCACCCAGACCACGGGTCACCAGGTTGTACACGATATGCATGCCCAGGCCGCTGCCGCCCCGTCCGAATTTGGTCGTAAAGAACGGATCGAAGATGCGCCGCAGCGTTTCGGCGTCCATGCCGCTGCCATCGTCCCGACAGACGAGCTCGGCAAATCCGTCGGGCAAATGGCGGCAGCTCAGTACGACGAGTCCGTCGTCGCGGCCCTCGAAGGCGTGCAGCATTGCGTTGTTGACCAGATTGGTAATGATCTGGCCGATGGCGCCGGGGAAGCTGTCCATCTCGACAGGGGCCAGATCGAGATCGAGCCGCCCCGGTTGGCCTTTGAGCCCCGGCGCCAACGTCGCCGCCACTTCGTTGATCACTTCGGCGAGATCGAAGCGACGACGCCCCTCACTGACCCGATCGACCGAGACCTGTTTGAAGCTGGTCACCAAAGTCCTCGCCCGGGCGAGATTGCGCGTGATCAGATCGGCCGCCGACTGCATCGCGACGACGAATTCGTCGAGTTGAGAGCGCCGCAGGCGCCCGCCAGCAAGGTCTTCGGCGAGGCGGGACGTCAGCTCACCAATCGTGCTGGCCACGGTCACGCTGTTCCCGAGCGGGGTGTTCAATTCGTGCGCCACCCCGGCAACCAGGCTGCCGAGCGCCGCCAGCTTTTCCGAGCGCACCAGTTCGTCTTGCGCCAGTTGAAGGTGTTGCAGGGTTTCGCGCAGCGCATTGGTACGCTGCTCAACACGGCCTTCCAGTGAGGCGTTGAGTTCCTCCAGCGCGCGGCGGGCGTTTTCGGTCTCGGTCACGTCGACACAGGTCCAGATGGCGAGCTTGCGGGCGCCGGCTTCGAAGGCGCGACCGAAAGTCCGCATGAAAGACGCCTCTCCGTCATGTCGCACCGGCACCACCTGGTCAACATCGCCCTGCAATTGCAGTTGCCTGGCCAGGGTATAGAAGGACGGGAAACGCGCGTCGCCCGAAAGACTTGCCAGTGACGCGCCGGCCAACGATGCCGCGACGGCGCCGAACTGCGTGACGAAGGCGGCGTTGACGTCCATCACTTCGCCGGACTCACGATCCGAGAGCAGCAGGGGCAGCGGCGACAGGTTGAACAGCGCCGTCAGCCGCGACTCGCTGATCTGCAGGCGGAGCGCCGTGGCGCGCTGTTCTTCGACTTGCTGGGCCAGCGTAGCGCGCGCTTCGTCGAGACGACGCATCATCGACTGCAATGCGCGCGCCAGCCGCCCCACCTCGCCATCCGCGTCGACCGGGAGTTCGGGTTGCGCCGCGTCACGCCCGATGCGGTCCGCCACCTCGGTCAGCCGCACGATCGGGCCCGAAATGCGCCCGGCGACCCACCACGACGCCACCAGCAGCAGCAAGGTCGTGATGCCGCCGAGCAACAGGATCGTGCGCAACTCGGCATCAAAGCCGGCACGCCAGGCCGCCTCGGGCGTGAACACCACCACCCGCCAGGGCGTATCGCGCACCTGCGCGACGGCCATCCGCAATCGCCCGTCGCTGACTGTCACCCAGGCGAGCACCGAGGTGCGCTGCACGGCGGGAAGCACACCATTCAGGCGCTCAGTTTCGCCCTTGCCGACGAGGCGGTGCTCACGCCGCAGCACCGCATCCGATTTTTCGTCGCCGCCCAGGCGCGCGCGCAGCAACCATTCAGGTCGCGTACTGTGCGCCGCGACCACGCCATCCGGCGTCAACACCATCACATAGCGCCCGCTCGCCTCGTTCAGGCCCTGGCGCCACACGATCGCCTGCAGCCTGGCGGCCGACACACGTAGCCGCAGGATGCCGAGGATATGCCCACGCGAATCGCGCACCGGATGGCAGAACAGGATGAAGGCCGAATCGGCGGGGCCTTCGGCCCGTGGTCCGTCAAGCGCGCTGACACCCTGCGTCAGCGCATCGGCCACGCAGGGGCTGCTACGCTCCTGTTCGGACTGTCCCGGCAGGAAACGGGTATCAGCCAGCACACGCGCAGCACCATCGATCAGCGCCGCGGACATCACATGGATCGGGTCCTTCACCGCCACACTGCGCAGGGCGCTGCGCACCTCGCTGTCGAGCTTGCGGCGGGCGTCTGCATCGCTGCTCAGGTAACGCACGAAGATCGGCTGCCCGGAATCGGCACGCAGCGCCTCCTGCGTCGCACGGACGAACCCATCGATGTCATTGGACAATTCGTCGGCGCGCACCCGTAACAGCGTGTCTTCACGGTCGGCGCTCGATCGCGCATTCGCCGACAAGGTCAGCCAGCCAACCAGATAGAGCGGCACCAGCGTCGCCGCCACCAGCACCAGCAGTATGCGACCGCGAATGTTCACGGCAGGAAGCTCGCATCCAGCAGCTCGGCCACCCTGGGCGGACGTCCGATCAGGCCGCGCGCGATGAAATGCTCAACATAGATTTCCGCCACGCGGTGCAGCGACTCCTCGGTCACCCCCGGCTGGAATTTCGCGCGATTGTCTTCGCGGGTCAGCAGACGGATCGCGACCCGCACCACTTCACTGGTGCGACCCGCAAGCGCGCGCCGCAAGAGCGGCTCCGCATCCAGTTCATTGCGGTTCCACCAGTCGACCCCCTCGAACCAGGCCGCCATCAAGGCCCGCATTTCCGCCGCACGCTTCTGCAGCACCGAGGCATGGCAAATCAGCCCGTTCACCACCAGGCCGGGCGTGTCGCGACTGCTGAACACTTCGATGAAACCCTGCTCGCGCGCCTGCGCGACATAAGGTTCCCAGGTATGGCCATAGTCGATGTAGCCGTCGGCAAGCCGCGCCGGCACTTCCGACGCATCGACCTGCACCATTTCGACGTCACCCAGCGACAACCCGTAGCGCCGCGCAAAACGCAACACCAGCAATTCACCGAAGCCCCCGAGCGAAGTGCCGATGCGCGCGCCGCGAACATCATCGACGCGGGACGGGGATTCCTTGCCGAGGATACGGTCGGCCCCGATCGATTCGCTCGCGGCGAGGACCATGCGGATTTCGGGAGCCGCACGGGTCAGGGTGATCATGTCGCCAATCGACACGCAGACCCCGTCGTAATTGCCGGCCGCAAAATCCGAAAGGAGTTGTCGCGTGTTCTCCGGGATCACGACATCGACCGCGACGCCGTGGTTTTTCAGGAAGCCCAGCTCGCGCGCCAGCAGCAAGGGGTAGTACCCCGCCCACAGGTCTATCGCAATGCGCAGCGGCCGCGGTTCGATCACCGTGTCCCGTGCGTCCGTGCAGGCTGCGAGCAACGGCAATCCGCAGGCACACGCCGCCAGGCGCAGCCATTGCCGGCGCAGCAGGTCGGGGCATGGAATCGGATCGCGGTCGCGCATGGCTGCGTCAACGGCAGGCTTGCAACTGGACTTGAACCGGGTCGCCCGGCCGGCAGCGGGAGATAGCGGGTTCTTCAGCCTGAGCGCACCAACCTGCCCGACGCGTGCTTTACCGAGCGCCTCGCGCCAGAGCGCCTAATTGGGGTGTGGCGCGCGACCGCTCGCTGGCGCGGCTGATCCGGCTGACCGATGCCGGATTGCGCCCCGCCAGCAGCCAACGCAGGCCGATCAGAGATCGGCCTCGACCAGATTGCCCTTGGCTTCCATCCAGGCGCGGCGGCTGGAGGCCTCGCCCTTGCCCATCAGCAGATCGAAGAGCTCGTTGGTATCGGTCAGCGCGATGTCATCCAGGGTAACCGGCAGCACGCGCCGGGTCGCCGGGTCCATCGCGGTTTCCTTGAGCTGTTCGGGGTTCATTTCACCGAGGCCCTTGAAGCGGCCGATTTCGAGCTGCTCCGGTTTGACGCCTTCCTTGACCAGCCGGTCGCGCACCGCGGCCAGCTCACGCTCGTCAAGGCAATACAGGCGCCGCGCCGGGCGCTTCTTGCCCGAGGCCGGCACATCCACGCGGTAGAGCGGCGGCAACGCGATCCATACATGGCCCCGCGCGACCAGGCGCGGGAAGTGCCGCAGGAAGAGCGTCAACAGCAGGGTCTGGATGTGCGAACCGTCGACGTCCGCATCCGCCATGATGATGACCTTGCCGTAGCGCAGGTTGGTCAGCACCGTATCCGGCGCTTCCGGCGTGTGCGGGTCCACGCCCAGCGCCACCGCGATGTCGTGGATCTCGTTGTTGGCGAACAGCCGGTTGGGATCGATCTCCCAGGAGTTCTGCACCTTGCCGCGCAGCGGCAGGATTGCCTGCGTCTCGCGCGAACGGGCGAGCTTGGCCGAGCCGCCGGCCGAATCGCCCTCGACGAGGTAGAGCTCGTTGTCGTTGATGTCTTCGCTCTCGCAATCGGAGAGCTTGCCGG